>JAJRTX010000320.1 GCA_021545665.1 Zetaproteobacteria bacterium | reverse complement strand
TCTGATACCGTTGCTCCTGGGTAAGCTGCGTGTAGTTCATTTCTTGTCCTTTGATAAGTCGTGTTTGAAAAGCGCAAGGCTGCTACCGCAGTTTGCTCTTTCAAACGCTCATCAAAGTTGCACTTACGAATTGAATCCGCGCATGTTAATACTGTAGGAGAAATCAGGAATGATTGCCTCATTTTTTTATAATCTCTGGATGTTTGTTGCTGGTCGTAGATGGGATGGATGAGTAATCAGTTGAGCGTGACTGTTTTCAGAGTAATTTATCTATTTCGTGTTGTATCAGATCCTTTGTGACAACGCCTGCGTGGAAATAGCTGATGATGCCGTTTTTATCAATGAAGAAGGTGGTGGGCATGCCATACAGGCCGAAGGCTTCTTTAAGTTTCCCTTCTCTGTCCAGACCCGCAGGGATGGACAGCTTATTCTTCTGCATAAATGCCTTGGCTTTCTTTTCCGTATCATCAATGGCGACACCGAGAAACACCACTTTTTCAGGTGTATATGTCTGAAAGGCATCTTGTATATGGTGAATTTCTTCTCCACAGGAAACACACCAGGAGGCAAAAAAGTTAATCATTACAACTTTTCCTTTTTGCTCACTTAGCTGGAAATTTTCGCCGTTAAAAAGTTCTATGCTGAAATCAGGTGCAGGTTCATTAGTAATACCATGTATTGCCGACACCTCATCACTACAACCCTGTAGCAATAACAGGATGCTTATCAGAAGCATAAGCGGAAGAGTTTGTTGTGGTTTGACCTTCAACTTTGTTTATCTCCCTGAACCCATGTTTCAGTTCTGATCATCAAATTCAAAATAAGAACCATCGCTTTTCTTCCTGCTGTACATAAAATTTGCGAATTCTTATAAAGGCACTTGCTATATCATGTGCAACCTGCGGTGGAGAAAAGCGACCATAAAGCCTGCCCTGAGGGTCAATGAGAAAGATGGTTGAGTTATGGATGACTTCGTAGTCACCTTCTGATTCTTCAGAAACAGAATATAAGGTACCGATTTGCCGACTGAAGGCATCAAGCTGAGCTTTATTGCCTGTGAGTCCAATGAAGGCAGGATTGAAGTAGCCTACATAGTTTTTTAATAACTCCGGGGTATCTCTTTTAGGATCTACAGATATAAAAATTCCCTGTATTTCAGATGAGATAGATGGATCATGTTCAAGTAATTTAAATGTTGAGCCCATTTGCATCAGAGTGGCGGGGCAAACATCCGGGCAGTGAGTATAGCCAAAAAACAAAAAACTCCATTTCCCTTTCAAATGACTCAGATCAAAATTCTTGTTTCCGGCCGCCGTTAATTTAAAATCGGTCAAATCCTTGGCTTCCCAGAACAGGTAATCTTTGATTTCCTCAGGGGCTTTGACAATGCCCTCGGGATCTGAGCGCCATACAAGTATGGCGGCTACAGTCATGATAACCGGTAGCAGCATGGCAATAACGATTCTGGGAGGAAATTTTTGTATTTTCATTGTGCAGGAAATCCCATATTCCGGGCCGGAAAAAGGCAGTGATGACGGGGCAGGGAACTTGTTGCTTGGTCATTGATCAATATTTTCATCATTGGGGACAGTATATGAACAAGGTTGCAAGCAGCAAGCATGAATGGCAGAAAACAGGGTGAGGTCGGGGGAAGAGAGTTTGTTTTTCTGCTTGTATCGGTGAAGTAGAAATAATTCTAATCAATTAAATAACAGGACAAGTGAAATAGGTTACGCTATGTTTGGAATGCAGAATAATTAATACACAAGGATGATGAAGATGAATAAACAATTATTGGGAATAATGCTTGCGCTGGGACTGATCGTGACAGGCTTGGTGAGCACAGTTGATGCTGCAATGACTGAAAGCAGGGCTAACGCGAGTGCTTCAGATCGCGGCGATACAGGGGAAGGTGCCTACATGGGTTACTGTGTTAAGTGTCACGGTTATGAAGGTAAAGGGGATGGCCCACTAGCCGAAGATATTGGTGATACACTGCCCAGGGATTTAAGTGATGCGGAATATATGTCCACCCGTAGTGATGAACAGTTGTTTAATGTGATAAAAAACGGAGGTAAAGGTACTGGTTTTTCAGATTCCATGCCTGACTGGGGTTATAATTTTCCAGATGCCGACATCAAAGCTCTTGTGCAATTCATAAGAAGTGATCTGTGCAAATGTAAGGAAGCTAAATAAGTAGCAGTTTTTATGGGTTCAAGACTTAACTGATGGCAGTCAGCCCCAATCGGCAGTTTCGCGATGCTATCTATGAGCAATTCACGCGTATTGGCAAAGCAATTTCCAGCCCCAAGCGGCTGGAATTGCTTGAGTTACTGTGCCAGGGAGAACGGACAGTAGAGAAGCTGGCCAGAGCGACCGGTTTGAGCGTGGCCAATGCTTCACAGCATTTACAGAAATTACAGGCCTCCCGGCTGGTGGTTTCAGAGAAATCCGGTGCCTTTGTGATTTATCGGATCGCCGATGAATCAGTCAATGCGTTTCTGCATACCTTACGCCTGCTGGCAGAGAGTCGGCTGGCTGAAATTGAGTATATCACCCGCCAGTTCATGGAAAGTAAAGAGAGTATGGAGGGCGTGGACAGAGATGTTCTGCTACAACGCACTCGTTCCGGAGAAGCCATCATTCTTGATGTGCGTCCGCCGGAAGAGTTTCAAGCCGGCCATATTGAAGGTGCAATTTCTGTTCCCATGAAGGAACTGGAAGAGCAATTATCCAGTCTGCCCAAAGATAAGGAGATTATTGCTTATTGCCGGGGCCCATACTGTGTGATGTCCATCGACGCAGTGCAAATGCTGCGTGCCAAGGGCTTTCGCGCCGAGCGTCTGAAAGATGATGTGCATGAGTGGGGCTTGCATGGATTGCCAGTAGCAAGAGGCGGGTAAGTCCAGCCCCTGTTGCGAAGCGCAGATGGTAAATGAACACACTGGCTTTGATTTTCCATCATCTGTAGCCAGTTGATGATATTGCTCGACAGTTCCACCTGTTTTTACTTCACATGTGCTCATGGCGCTTGCCATGGCAGACTGTCTGGAAGCATCTTAATCATTCAAGCATTCAATTGAATAATTTAATTAACTCGTTAATTTATTTGACTTTATTCCTTCAACAAAATAAATTATTGGCCGTTTTTACATTGATCAATTCATAGAGGAACAGTTATGGAACTAAATAGGACAGCAGTTCAAAAAATAATAATTCAGTTATGTAGTGTTGCTGCAGTTATTGGCATGTCCTCCGCTTTTGCAATGGCAGGCAATATACTGACTCTGGCTGGAGACCCGTGCAGCGTGCCTCTGGCTCAAAAGCTTGCCGAGGCATACAGCATCAAAAATACTGCTTTCAAAATTGAGTTGCAGACATTTGGCTGCACGCAGGGCGTTTACAAGGCATCGTCCGGCAAAGTGGATATTGGCGTAAGCACTCAAAACGGCCTGTCTTCAAACACCCCAAAGGGTGGGTTCAATACGGTGATCGCTAAATCTCCCATTGTGTTGATCGTGCATCGATCCAATCCGGTCAACAATCTCACTTATGAGCAATTGCAGGGCATTATGTCCGGCGCAATCAGAAACTGGAAAGAGGTCGGCGGCAACGATCTGGAAATAGGCAATGTGATGCTTGAGCCCTGTGTGCGCGAGACCATGGCCAGGCACGTCGTTCCCATGGGCAAGGATATTGTCAGATTAAAACCTGGGAAAAAAGTTAATCCAGTTACCCATACGAACATCATGGTGGCTCATAACAAAGGAGCAATCGGGCAGCAAATCTACGGTTATGAATCTGATGATGTTAAAGTATTGACGATTGATGGCATATTGCCGAATGCAAAAACCTTTCCCCAACAATATGCATTTTATCAGGACTATAATGTCGTCAGCCATGGCAAGCCTGACGGCATGGTTAAGGATTTTATCAATTTTGCCTATAGCGATGAGGGAAAGTCTATCATCAAATCCATGCACCATATTCCGGTGAATTAAGGGGAGCGAGAGGCGGAAAGAGTGACTTTTGATAAAGGTGTCATTTTTGCAGGCGCCAATCACGACACGTAAATCATTCAATCATTCAATTGAATGATTGAGCTAAGTTATTGAAATTATTGATTTTTATCTTTTTCACTCTAGTGTAGGCTTTGTTTTATTGATGCAGGCAATGAAAGCGCCCAACAATAAAAACCATATACCAATGAGGATGTAAAATGTTTCTGTTTAATAAGCTGATATTTGCCGCACTGGCTCTGGTCGTGTTCTTTCCATTGGCCGCCTTTGCCGAAACCCCGACTGTGTTGAGGGTGTCCGCCATACCGGATGAAGACCCGACCAGGTTACTGAGAAAATACCAGCCTCTGACCAGCTATCTGGAAGCGAAACTGGGCATGAAGGTCAAGTTTGTGCCGGTGCTGGATTATGCAGCTACGGTGGAAGGTATGGCTGCGGGGAAGCTGGATATGGTCTGGTATGGCGGCTTTACGGCTGTCCAGGCTATGAAGCGAGCCCCCGGCGCCACGCCGATAGTGCAGCGGGCTTCGGATACGAAATTTCACAGTAAGTTCATTGCCAGCGTCAAGTCCGGCATCAATAGCATTGCTGATCTCAATGGCCGCACTTTTGCTTTTGGCAGCGTCAGTTCGACCTCGGGGCATTTGATGCCAAGATACTATCTCTTGCAAAATGGCATTGACCCCGACAAGGCATTCAAGCGCATGAGCTTCAGCGGCGCGCATGATGCCACGGCGAAATGGGTGGAGAGCGGCAAGGTGGATGCCGGCGCCTTGAATGAATCGGTATGGAAAAAGCTGGTGAAAGCGGGCAAGGTGGATACTGCCAAGGTCAAAGTCATCTGGACCACGCCTCCTTATTATGATTATAACTGGACGGTGGCCAAACATGTCGATGCAGCACTCAGGGCAAAGATCGTGGATGCCTTTCTGTCGCTTGATTATGACAAGCCGAAAGACCGGGAAATTATGGATCTGCAACGGGCCAAAAGCTTTATCGCCACCTACCCGGAGAACTACAAGGGCATTGAAAAAGCTGCAATATCGGCTGGCCTGATTCGATAGAGCGCAATGCTCACTTGCAACCCTGTGCCTGGAGGCGCTATGGATATTAAACTCACAAGGCTCACTAAAAACTTCAGCGGTATGCCTGTGATCAAGGGCATAGATATGAAAATAAAGTCGGGGGAGAGGATCGCCCTTTTAGGCCCCAACGGCGTCGGCAAAAGCACGCTTTTCAGGCAGATGAATCTGACGCTTGGCTCCAGCGAGGGAGCTGTGTCCCTGGACGGCGTCGCCGTTGATAAACTGAGCACAAAACAGATTCAGACTATGAAAAAGCGTATCGCCACCATTTATCAGCAGCATAACCTGATCCCCAGATTCAAGGTTATTCATAATATACTCGCCGGCAGGCTGGGCGCATGGTCAACACACAAGGCGCTGTTTTCCCTGTTAGTCAAACCTCTTGATACGAGTGGCGTGCGCGAGGTGCTCGAAGAAACAGGCATTGCAGACAAGATGTACTGGCGAACCGACAAGCTGAGCGGCGGCCAGCAGCAGTGGGTCGCCATAGCCCGCGCATTTTACCAGAACCCGGATATCCTGCTCGCCGATGAGCCCTGTGCATCTCTTGATCCCCGTAATGCGGAAAAGCTGATTAAACTGCTGGTCAACTGGAGTGAGCAGCACAATAAAACCGTCATCGCTACTTTCCATTACATCGAGCTTGCGCTTACTTACTTCCCAAGGATAATTGGCTTGAAAGACGGTCTTGTATTCTTCGACCTGCCTGCCGAACAGGTGACGCCGGAGCTGTTGCAAGAGCTGTACCGAGATGAAAAACCGAGGGAGGTTGAAGCGAAAGACAGTGTCGTTATCCCCGTATGCTGCACCACGCCAATCCAGGTATGAATCGCTCCTCAGGGGGCTTTTTTATATAGTAATAATCCTCCTCCTGAGTGGCAGTTACAAGCTTTCAGAAATAGATTTCACACTGCTATGGAGTGAGGACGGCATCAATGCCGCCACGGATTTTCTGTCCGGCCTGATACCTCCGGCCCATTCCCGTGAATTTCTCAGCTTTGCCATTAAACCCACACTGGATACGCTGTATATTTCCATTCTGGGCACGCTGCTGGGCGTGTTTCTGGCCCTGCCGCTGAGTCTGCTGGCCACCCGTTCTTTAACTGATCCGGGCATGGGCGAATCGGCCGGGAAGCAAGGCGCGGTAAGCAGGATATTAAAAAATGTCCCCTATTTTCTCAGCCGGGGATTTCTGAACCTGCTCAGATCTATCCCGGAACTGGTGTGGGCGCTTATCTTTGTTCGCGCCGTCGGGCTGGGGGCATTTCCGGGCGTGCTGGCACTGGGCGTCGCCTTTGCCGGGGTGCTGGGGAAACTGTATTCGGAAATTCTCGATTCGGTCGATGCCCGACCCATTGAAGCATTGCACAGCACCGGCGCTTCGAAGAGCAATGTTATTTTCTACGGCTATCTGCCGCTGGCCTTGCCGGATCTGATATCATACACGCTCTATCGTTGGGAATGCGGCATTCGGGCCGCCGTGGTGCTGGGCTTTGTCGGCGCTGGCGGCATCGGGCAGGAGCTGGAACTGTCTATGCGCATGTTCAATTACCATGAGGTGGCGACCCTGATGATCCTTCTCTGTCTGCTGGTGGGTCTGGTCGATATCATCAGCGCCTGGATACGGAGAAAGGTTATCTAGATGGCCAGCCTCAGAAAATTCCCGCCGGCGTTGCTGAGTATTCTTGTTCTGGCTGTGCTTGTGATCTTGAGCGTTCGTGGTCTCGATATCGATCCTGGCCTTCTTTTCAGTATGGAGGGTCTCGGGCAAATCGGCCTGTATTTTTACAATCTGTTCCCGCCCGATTTGTCGGCAGACTTTCTGCGACAAGTGCTTGTCGCTTCACTGGAAACGCTTGCTATCTCCATTATGGGAACCCTGTTCGCCATTCCAATAGCCACCGTGCTGACCCTGTTCGCCACGCGCAGCCTGATTGCATCGGGATGGACTTCGGATGAAAAAAGCAATGGTGGCTATCGGTTTCATGCTTTGATGGTTGTGATAAGCAGAATCATACTCAATGTGCTGCGCTCCATCCCGGCACTGCTGTGGGCAATCATTTTTATACTGATTGTCGGGCTCGGCCCATTTGCGGGCGTTCTGGCTCTGGCCCTGCACACAGGCGGCGTGCTTGGCAAGCTCTATGCCGATGTGCTTGAAAATGTCGATCCGCAACCCATTGAAGCCATTGCGGGGACAGGCGCAGGCAGGGTAAAGCTTTTTTTCTACGGCGTGCTGCCCCAGGCATTGCCGCAGTGCCTGTCCTACACCCTGTATCGCTGGGAGATGAATATCAGGGGCGCGACCATACTCGGCTTTGTTGGCGCCGGCGGCCTGGGCCTGCTGTTTTACAAGGCCATCAGTCTGTTTCATAGCGACAGGGTGTTAACCCTGATTATCGTAGTTTTCATTTTGGTGAATCTGGTGGACAGCCTGAGCCAGTACCTGAGAAAAAAGCTACTCTAGAACGGATATTGCGATTACCGCATAATAATTCAATCATTCAATTGAATTATTGATCTAACTTATTGATATTATTGACATTTATAATTTTAACCCTAGCCTGATGCATTCATTGTAACGAGCAGATCGGAAGGGGAATGCGTAGGCCACCAGCCAAAATACTGTACAGCAGAAATCGATACAAAATACTCAATAAAATTTCAGGCGCATTAGCACAGTAGCAAGTCTGCTATCCAGCGCATATCAATGCGCCCTGTATTCACCTGAGGATCTCTCCCGGCTGCAGGTGAATACACTCTGATGAAGCTTCAAATCCATAAAACAATAAGGAGTAAAAAGTGAAAAAACAACTGACCATAGGAGTTATTGCCATGCTGGCATTTACTGCCCCGGCCTGTGCCGGTGGCATCACCGTAGTCGAAGATGGCGACAGTAAAATGAAAATTGGCATGAAAGCATATATCAATATCACCAGCAGCGAAGAGGAAACCAATGGTGTTACTACTGATCGCAAGCAGGGCTTTGCGGTAGATCGTTTTTATCTGTGGGTCAGCTATCAGATTGATAATATCTGGAGTGCCACAATCACCACTGATATCAATAATGAACAGGACAGAACTGGAAATCCGGGCTTAAAACGTAATATGAATGTGTTTGTGAAAAATGCTTTTATTCAGGCTAAATTTAATCCGGCCGCCATTGTATGGATCGGTCTGGCAGGTACGCCATGGATTCCCTATGAAGAGGGCATCTGGGCTCACCGCTTTGTTACCAATACCTATGTTGACGGTTATGGTTATGATGATTCCGCAGATTTTGGTGTTGGCCTGAAGGGAAAAGTCACTGACGGTTTGTTCGAATACCATGTTGCAGCCATTAACGGTGGCGGTTATTCCAAGCCAAACAAAAGTGATACTATTGATGTCAATGGCCGACTGACCATACATCCCATATCTGGCATGGATATTTCCGGTGGTTACCGCCATGGTGATCGCGGCACTAAAACTTTTGGTGTGACTGGCACAACCAGCACACTGGCTCAGGGGCTGCTCTCCTATGGTAATGACCGGGCGCGTTTGACCGGCGGTTATATCAGAAACACTAAAGAATTCGGAGCCATTGAAACCATCAACAAGGGCTTCGATGTTCATGGCTGGGTGAAATTGACTGATAGCTTTGGTGCTTTTGCCCGCTACGATAATGAGAAGCAAACCGTCACCGGCAATGCTGTGGAACAGAAGCGCACCCGTTATATTGGCGGCCTTGATTATATCTATAATAAAATCGTTCGTTTTTCGCTCGCCTTTGATCAGCAGAAAAGAAGCAATGATAGAAATATTGCAGGTAGAACTGTGAAAACCACCAAATTCGGTCTGTACTCACAGGTCAACTTCTAGGTGGTAAAAAACGATGCCGGGGGTGTTGCCGGACTTTCACTTTTGGCATGCAGGATTTATGACCCTGTAGAGGCATGGTTTCAGGTACAGTTTTACTGCCTTATGTATTGGTATTGATTATGCGCGTGTAAAAGTACGGGCAACACCATTGTCTGGATTCAATGCGTTATTAGCTGGCTCCCAGACCAAAAATGTAAGAGCTTTCCGCCTCATATGAATCCAGTGAGGTAACACAGATGGATGATAAAAAAACTAAAAGGTTTAAGCGTTATTCCGAGGATTGCCCCGAATGCAGAGGTTTGGGCATCATTACTACATTTTATGGTGGTGGGGCGTTTGAATCCACGAAAGACTGTGATCGTTGCGCTGGCAGAGGCGAGGTTGGAAATTGTACTTTATGCAAAGGCACAGGAATTATAGAAGATGCTATATGTCCGGATTGTCTGGGTGCGGGAGCTATCGGCGACTGCATAGTTTGTGGAGGAGACGGCGTAGTCCAGAGCGGTGACTGTCCATCCTGTGATGGACTCGGTTTTATGCAATCAAAAGCATAAGGAAATCGGGGTAAATTTCGCACTGAAATGAGTATTTCCAATCTGCATAGTTTAGAGTCCCCGATAGGGGATCCGTAAACCCCTCGCCTTTAGGCGACGGATAGGTAGTTTTCCATGTTATGCAAGACTATAAGCGTGGCAGCCACACAGTATGGGATTGTAAATATCATGT
>JAJRTX010000319.1 GCA_021545665.1 Zetaproteobacteria bacterium | reverse complement strand
GGTGTATTTATTTTCGCCTTTTTCATCGGCATTGGCGCCAGCATCGTTTCAGGCCTCATGACCAAACTGCGCAACAGCGAACTGAGCATGACCAATCATATGGTCATGCTGGGCTGGAACAAATCTGCACCTTTCATCCTGCAACAGTTACGGCGCCTCTCCAACCGCAATTTCTCTCGACTCAGACTGGCGCTTTTACATGACAGGGAGGAGCAGCCCGAGGATTTTCCGAACGAACCCTGGGTGTCATTCCGCTGGGGGGACATCGAAAACATCAGCGACCTGAAACGCATCAATTTAGCCACGGCCAAACAGGCTATTGTCAATATCCCTGATCATAGGCCAGCTGCAGAAAATATTGCGCACAGCTTCTTCTCACTGGTCGCCATCCGCTCCGAGAATCCGGATATTTCCGTGAACTACGCCACGCCGGAACTGTCCACCCCCCTACTCAAATCCTACCATCATCAATTACAGGTTGGCTGGGACAACACGTCATTTTATAACAAACCCACGGTGATGCTGTCTCAGTTGGATATCAACGCAGACCTGATGAAGGAAATTCTCCATTATCCCGATTTTGACCAGATACTCAGCAGACTGATGATTCCCGTCCGACACGACGAATCCAGCCTTCAGGTCGTGGACTGGCATGGCTCTATCCGGCGGGACAACAACGAATCTGTGCTCGTTTCGGCAGACAGCGGATTAAGCTGCCCCTTGAAAAAAGCACTCGGCACTCTGTTCGACCGGGGGGTTGTACTCGTTGCCTTTTCGGATGAATCGCTTCAGGTGCATCCCAGCCCTACGCCGGAAGAAGGACTGGAAATCACCCGAATTGTCGGCATCGCACTTGATGCCAACACACTGCTGGGTGAAATGGAATATGTCATGCGGCATGCCGGGAATATCAGCAATGATCCGGAAAACCCTGCCGCTATTCAGGTCAGGCAGAGCGACCGTCTTAAATCGTTGAGAATCGTGATTATCGGACACATTAACGCCCTGCCGCTGGTTCTGAAACGCCTGCTTAACGAATACGAAAGCATTGAGGTGAGCATTATTGATGATCTGACCGATGAAGAACAGAGCAGTCAACTGGATTATCTGAACCGCCGAATTTCCGAACTCCCCGGCGCAGAACAGAAAATACGCTGCGAATGCAAACGCTGGGATTTTCTCGATATGGAGTTCCTGCGCCAGAGCGTCACCAATGCAAACCGCATCATTCTTTCCCGCCCGGTTCATATCAGTCATAAACCGCATGCCATTGTCGCCAGCGTGCTGTCACACCTGTTCACGATTATCCGCGAATTGGATGAAAAACCCTATATCTACCCTATTGTGGACAACAGGGAACAGGCCCATACCTTACAAAAGGAACTGAGCAGATTCGAATTTGAGCATGAAATTCATATCACAGTACCTAATGAGTTTTATGGTACATATGTCGCCCATACCAGCTTCGGAATGTTCTCGGCCAGGACCGAATCGATTTACAACAGCCAGCGCGTACTCCGTTACGTGATTGGCGACCTGATGAGTGGTGAAGAAGGCAAGGACATTTTCGATATTGATGCCGTTAAAATCAGCGGTCCGCTACCGGAAGATATCCATGCGCTGTTTATGTCCCTGCTGGAGCAGAACTATTTACTGATTGGCTACCGTCTGACCGATTCATTTGAACGCATAGAAAGCGTTTATGAGCATATTTTCAGAATGTTCCCGCGCGAAGACAATTATGACTGCCTGCGACAAATGCTGCTTGTAATCAACCCCAACAGTTCAGCTGTGCTGTCAAGAATCTGGCGGGAACGCTTGGATGACATTGTGGAATTGGTCGTCATACGCATCAATTGAGCTCTAAATGCCTTGCAGCGCAATAAAAATGGCTATTTCGCTACGGCCAAAATTAGTGTGAACAGGCCCTAACCAAAAAAAAAAGGGGGGGGGGGGATGGAAAATTGAAACTGCAGAATTTTAGGCTATCTATTGCCGGTGAACTAATGTTAACCGTAGGTGCGCTGTTTTGCGTTACACTTGCAGTCAGCGAATACGAATCCCTTCAGTCTGAAAAAGATCTGGCGCTTTCTGTTGCCGAGAAAAATGTCAAAAACACAACCCGCATGTACTTTGATGCATTAAATCTGTTAATGCTGACAGGGACCATGGATGAACGGGAGGGATTACATAAGAAGTTCCTGCATAGTGACAACATTCGTGAGGCACGGGTAATCCGTGGGCAACCAGTCATCCGGCAATTTGGCCCTGGCCTGGAAACCGAAAAAGCAGTTGATGATCTGGATCGGCGAGCCCTTGAAGGTGAGGAGATCGTAGAGGTTAATATTGTGCCGGCGAAGGATGGCAGCAAGGAGCGGGTTATTACCGTCATCACACCATTTCAGGCCACAGAATCCACGCGTGGCGTTAACTGCCTGAACTGCCATGAGGTGCCGAGTGGCAGCATCAATGGAGCCATCCGTATCTCCTATTCTATTGCAGACATGGATGCGCGTGTCCATGATGAAGTTAAGAGTCGGATACTGCATGTCTTTCTGTTTTTCATAGTTGGAATGACGTTATTTTTCCTGATTATCAGACGCCGTCTGATAGATCCACTGAAAGAAATCGGAGCAGTTGCCAAACGGATTACCGGCAGGGATCTGGAATTCACAGCAGAAGCCCGCCATGGTAATGAATTAGGGGAATTGATGTCCGATATGGAAGAAATGCGGGCATCCATTCAAAAGGCCGTAATAGAAGAGCGTGAAAAACAGGAAAGGGAAAGAACAGCATTTGAACAGGAACGCATCATGCAAATGGAGGAGGAAAAAATAATACGTTCCTTTGAGGGAAAGATTTCTGATGTTCTCGATGCAGTCAAACAGGCCTCATCCGGTGTAAACAATGCCACCACTGTGTTGAGCGAAGCTTCTGCCATCTTACTCGGACAGAGCCGAGGTGCAGATTCAGAAGTTTCACAGGCATCTCAGCAAGTGGCAACGACGGCATCGGCCACGGAGGAAATCAGTGCCAATATTGCTTTAGTCAACGAACGGCTGGATAGGACGCTCGATATTTCGGAAAAAGCCGTTTCCGATGCCAGAGAAACCAATGAGATTCTAACCAAATTATCCACAGTATCTGAGGAAATCGGCACGGTTATCGCAACGATCAGGGATATCGCAGATCAAACCAATCTCCTGGCATTGAACGCCAGCATTGAAGCTGCACGGGCGGGTGCCTCAGGGCGTGGGTTTTCAGTTGTTGCCGACGAAGTTAAAGAGTTGGCCAGTCAAACCTCCAAGGCAACAGAAAGTATTGCTGAAAAAATCGGCCGCGTGCAGGAGGAAAGCATGAATGCGGTGAATGCAATCCAGCACATCAGTCAAACCATTATTGAACTGAACAGCTGCAGTCAGCATGTTGCCTCGGCCATGGAGGAACAGTCTGCTGCAATTATAGAAATTTCATCTGGAGCACAGAGCTCCAGCAACAGTATGCATTCGATCAAGGAGTCGGTATCCAACGTAGAGCAGGTAGCAGAAAATACAGCTGACATTTCAGAGAAGTTAAAACTTGCTGCAGATACCCTGAACGAGAGTATCTCGGCTCAGGAAAAAGTAGTGAGGACTTTTCTGGATGGACTCGAACAGTTGCGTATCAAGACACAAAATAAAATCTGATGCACCGGAACGTTGAATCCTAAGCCCGACAGCCCCCTAGCCCGGACTATTCATGAATAGTCCGGGCTAGAACAACCGCAACATAAACTCACCGCGCGCGCTCCCTCAGCCGCCATATATAATGCCTTCCGACAGGAATACGCTGCCATACTGACCGGACGCCTTCCGGCTTCTCGGTTCCGCCCGTCAACAGAAAAGCACCGACATTCATGCAACGGGAAAGATTATCAATGACTTTCCTGCGCACTTCTGCATCAAAATAAATCAGCACATTCCTGCAGAAAACAACATCGAAGTATCCAGCAGAATACATGCGGCAGGGCAAATCATCTGCCACCAGATTGATCTCCTGAAAACGGATGCGGCACTGTATTTGCTGCCTGACCTTCCAGCTTCCTCCATCCTGCTCAAAGAACTTCGCCAACAGCGATTCAGGTACCCCTCGCCGGACTTCCATATCGGAATATCTTCCATCTTTTGCTCGCACCAGTGCTTTTGCAGAAATATCCGTCGCCATAATACTCAAGCGGGAAAGTATTTGCGGCATTCTATCGGCCACTGACATGGCGATGGAATAGGCTTCCTGACCTGTCGCTGCGGCCGCCGACCAGATCCGGATCTGGCCGGGATATTTAGCAAGCCTTGGAAGAATTGTCGTGCACAAAGCATCAAAAGGATAATCGTCACGAAAAAACAGGGTTTCCGAAGTAACCATAGCTTCGATCACCTGTCTCATCAAAACCTGATCTCCGGTTCTGAGACGGATGACAAGCTCACGTATGTCAGACAGGCTATGATCAGCCAGCAATGGGTTCAGACGCCCCTGTAACAAATACATTTTCTGGCGTTCCAGTGCAAAACCACTTTGCTCAAGAAGAAACTTTCGGAAAAATTCGAAATCCTCCTCCTGCACTGCTCCTCCTGCACTGCTGCTCCCTGACATCATAGCGACTTCATACACAGCTTCAGGATATGCTCAGCAATATGCTGCATGGGAACAACCTCATGCGCCCCACCGCGATTAACCACAGCGCCGGGCATACCCCAGACGACACTGCTTGCTTCATCCTGCGCGATCACATAACCATTAGCCCGACATAAGGCAACGCAACCAGCAGCGCCATCCTCACCCATGCCGGTCAATACAACAGCTAGCGTACGTACAAGGGGGGCAAGGGCAGCCAAGGAAAGAAACATGGGATCAACAGCAGGGCGACAATGATGCTCAGGGGGCGCATCGCTGAGGTGACAAAGCAAAACCGGGGCATGCCGAACAATCTCCAGATGTTTGTTTCCCGGAGCAAAATAAACCGTGCCTGAATCAAGGCGCATTCCTTCCTCTGCCAGACAAACATTTTGCGGTAATTCACGATCCAGGCGATCTACAAAACAACTCAGAAACTGGGTCGGCATATGCTGTGTCACAATAATCGGGAGCGGAAAAGACCTTGGCAAGCGAGTAAATAATTCCTGCAATGCAGCCGGGCCACCGGTGCTGGCTCCGATAGCAAGCACATCCGGACAATACAAGGCCCGTCGTTGAGGTTCTTCTGCTATTCTGAAAGCCCCCCGCCTGGCCACATGTTTTGTTTTACGCACCACTGACCTGAGCAGCAGATACAGGGAATCCGAAAGCTCTTTTTCTGATGATCCAGAAAAATCATCTGGCTTAAGCACACATTCGCTTGCCCCCTCACTCAATGCCTGAACAAGCCTGGCTTCGGGCTGGTCCCTGCTTGTCAGCACAATGGCCTTTGTCTTCATCTTTCTCCGACGCATTGCCCTTAAGATCTGTATGCCGTCCAGTCGGGGCATGGTCATATCCAGTGTCACCACATCCGGACACAGCACCTGCATTTTTTCCATAGCATCAACACCATCACGTGCTTCACCTACGACTTCGACATCCCCCATGCCAGCAACGCATTGCTTCAGAAAATGTCTGAACACAGGGCTATCGTCCGCAATTAACAGACTTATCTTCACAGATTCAATGATCTCTCTTGTCATTTAATTTATTGCTGATAACAAAAAGAAAGAGCTTCAGAGCTTCAGAGCTTCAGAGCTTCAGAGCTTCACCTCTAACCAAGCCATTCAGACAAAAACACATTATAGTCATTTCCCCTGGAATTATAAGCACAATCACTGAGCGGCTTCAGGTTTCAATGGAGCACAACATCTGGAGGGTTTTCGCAATCAATATAGCCGTGGCCAGACGGCAGGCTAAGTTCCAGCAGGCGATCCACATTCACAATAACCATGACGCGACCGTTATCCTTGATCACTCCTTCACCAACTTTTTGCCAGACTGATGCAAGGGTGTCGGGTATTTTTTCATATGCAGACATGTCGTCCCCTCCTACTGCTCCGACTTCGTCAACGACAAGTCCTATGCTTTCACCCGGCCCGGAGCGTACAATAACCACATATACACGTTGCTGCCGTTTCGACACATCCAGACCTGTTAGCACTCGCACATCGACCTGCGTAATAATCTGCCCTCGCAAGTTCATCAAACCAAGAATATAAGGTGGTGAAAACGGCATAGGCGTTACCTGGTGGTGGTTTACTACCTCCAGCACCTGATCGACCGGTAAACCCAGCCATTGCTCCCCTACACGACAGCTAAACAAATCTCCCAATGCATTATTCACCGGACCTGCCTCCAACCAGCACCGGGCCACTGAAAACGACAGCATCCTTATCCTCACTGCTCATCTGGAACTGCGACTGATTGATTTTCGATAAATAGGCCGTCAGTGCATCCCTGTCGGTCTTGCTGAGTACAACATCAAACAATCGTCTGCGTTCATCATCCTCTGCCGGAGGAGATGATGCAATAGCAACAACAGGAATCCTCTCGAATCGTTCGTTCTGCTGGATGCGCCTGGCCAGTTCATAGCCATCCATGCGAGGCATCTCGATATCCGTCAATACAATATCCGGAATCTTCTCTGCCAATATTTCACATGCTTCCTGGCCATCGCCGGCATGCCAGACTTCAAAATTCTGGCTTTCCAGAACCGGTGTTAACATAGTTCGGAAAAATGGCGCATCCTCGACAAACAACACGCTGCGACGCTCATGCATATCCTCCTTTCCGCTAAACCAGTCGGGGTTGGCCAGTTTCAACAATTCAAATACATCAACGACCGCCGTTGCCTTGCCCTGAATCACTGCCGTACCAAGGAACAGATGCATCGAAGACTTCATGCTGATATGCAGCTCGGTTTCAAGAATATCCTCGATCCTGTCCACCTGCAGACACATGCGTTTGTTATTGTCCGCGATAATTAGGCAACAAAGCTCATCTCCATGTATTTCTTCGGCATCCACAATCCGGTTCCAACGCAGTACGGGGGTTACCTGTCCGCGATACTGCAGCACTTCCCTGTTGCCCGCCTGTTCAACATCTCTGGCTTCGACCATCTCCAACCGCTCAACCAGCAGCATGGGAATAGCATAACGTTTGCCGGATGCAACGAACACCAGGGTGTACTGCTTATCGCTTTCATTATCCTGATGCTGTACTACAGACATATTGCCGGCCCCTTCTGCTTCAACCGGAATATTCATTCGATGTATCAGACCATTACACTCCAAAATAGGAACCACACTGCCATCGCCAAGAATCGAGCATCCGCCGAACACATCGGTTCCTGAGAAATGCATTCCCAATGGCTTCACAACGAGTTCCTCGGCACCGAATATGTCATCCACCAGCACACCAACACGACGATTGCCGGCATTGATCACGACAATACTGCCCCGTTCTGTACGTTCGCCCGGCAACTCAAGCGCGTCCCCAAGCCAAATAACGGGCAACAACTGACCTCTTAAACGGAAAAACGGCTTGCCGGCAACCATGCACCAGTGAGGCGAATCAGCATCGGCTGCCAGCAGTTCCTGCACACTGATTTGTGGCAAGGCATACAACTGTCCGGAACATTTCACCAGCATGCCGGAAATAATGGCCATCGTCAGGGGTATCCGGATAGACAATGTCGTGCCGACACCGAGCTCACTCTGGATATCTACGCTTCCCCCGACCTTTTCGATGGCATTTTTTACTACATCCATGCCAACACCACGTCCTGAAAAGTTACTAACTTTTTCGGCCGTTGAAAGACCCGGATGGAAAACAAACTGCAGTGCTGCAGCATCACTGAGAGATGACATACTCGTCTCCAGCACCCCCATATCAATAGCTTTCCGCTTGACTTTCCCGGCATCGATGCCACCACCATCATCGCTGATAGTGATGAGAATGGAACCTGCCTCCTGGGACGCCTTTAATGTCACCGTGCCTGTCTCCGCTTTGCCGGCCTGAACACGATGCCGGGGCAGCTCAATACCATGGTCGCAACTGTTACGAATAATATGCGTCAGAGGATCCTTTAATGCAGTTAATATCGTCCGGTCAAGTTCGGTATCCTGACCTTCCATGACAACACGAATTTTCTTGTCTAACTGTTTACCAATATCCCGCACAATCCTCGGCACACTCCCCCAAATAGTGGATACCGGTTGCATGCGTGTTTTCAATAGCTGATCCTGCAAGCTTTCCGTAATGTGATTCAGTTCCCTGCTCAGTGGCAACAGCGCCTTGAATGCATCCAGCGCTTCTCCTTCTTCACTCAGGGCCCTGGTGCTCAGTGACGAAGCCAGTTGCAACAGTCGATTGCGCGTCAACACCAGCTCGCCCACCTGATTCATCAGAGAATCAAGCAGCGACACATTCACACGAATGGTTTCAGCAACCTGAGGCGCCAACGAGGGAGGCTTTTCAGCTGTGGACTCAGTCCCGACCTCATTTCTCGCAGCAACTTTTAATGTCGGTGCAACAACAACGTCGGCTGTAGCCACCTCCCTGTCCGGTTTGGCGCAGTCCACCTGCTCCGTGATTTCCTCCTCATGCCTAACCTTGCCAGCAGCCGCTTTGGCTGCTCCGAGGATTTTCAGCGCCCGGGGCGCTGCAATACCATCAATGGCTTTGATGACATTAAAACCGGCCTGCAACACCTTCTCGGGTGTTTCCAGACTATCCTGCAATAGTTTCCCAGCCTCATCCGGAAAATCGGCCAGCCAGGCAGGAACAGCCTTGTCACAATCTCCTTCGCTGCCATCCTGCTGAGATGCAATCCCAATCATGGCCTCTGCTTCATGCAGCCTGCCAATCAGTGCTGTATGATCCTCCTCAGGCTCGCTACCATGCTCTTGAAGCTCATGAAGAATCACCTGAATGGTATCCGCGCACTCGAGTAATAACGAAATAATGTCAGGTGTAACCGAACCGGCATGGGATCGCATCTTGCCCAAAACATTCTCGCCGGCATGGGCAACCTGCTCCAGGCGTTTCAGGCCAATAAAGCCACAACTGCCCTTAACGGTATGAATGGTTCTGAAAATGGCATCGAGCAGGGAAGCATTTCCGGGGTTGCTCTCCAGGTCCATCAACTGCTGTTCAATAGTTGACATGTTTTCATTGCTTTCCAATAAAAATTCAGCAAGCAGTTCCTTATCCATTGCAATCCTCCATATCCTTGATATCCGGCTACTCTCAGAACAGCATGCCACCTACCATTTCAACAAGTTCATCCGGTTCAAACGGTTTCACCAGCCAGGCCGAAACACCTGATTCATGCCCAATGCTTTTCTTGTCTTCTCCTGATTCCGTGGTAAGTATGACAATAGGCGTTTCAGCATAGGCCGGGATTTGGCGCATCTCCTGAATCATGGACAGACCATCCATATTCGGCATGTTCAAATCTGTCAGTACAAGATCATAAGGCTTTCCCAGCGATTCCTTTGCCTTAGTCAGTCCCTCCACGCCATCACGCGCTTCAGTCACCTCAAAATCAACAGCAGCCAACGTCCGCTTCACTGTAATCCGAACCATTGTTGAGTCCTCTACAATCAATATGCGTGGCGTCCCGCTCATAGCTCGCTCCTTAACACTTCTCGCTCCTCCTCCATCACATAGCGCTTCTCAACTTCATCTTTCCACAGGCTTTCATGACTCTGCTGGTCAGCACAGGAAGAGGCCCAGTCAGCCAGGCAACTTTCCACATTGCGCAAACGTTGCATCACCCGGTCAATATTCTGCAAATCTGTCAGCGCCCCCATAATATCCTCTGTCAGCTCACCACTGCTGTCCCGATCCATGGCCTGACTCAGCTTCACCAGACTTTCCTCAGTACTTGTATTGAGCAATTCCAGCGCGCCGGTTATCTGCTTCTGCAGGACTTTCAACAGCCGATGATCAGCGACTTCCGGCCAGACCCGACCTTCCATAACCACCCCCTCTTTAACCACCTCTGCCGGCACATGTGCCTCCGGCTTGATGGCCATGTCTGCCATATCCGCCTCCCCGGCACTCTCCACCTGAGACAACGTTACATACCCAACAGCTTCTATATCGGCAGAAGTTGTTTCAACTTTTGCTTTTTCTTCTTCATCAACGGACGGCGAAGCATCGACCCGCCCCCCCTGCGCCTGTTCGTCAGCATTATCCATGGCTTCCTTCTTCGCCTCTGCCAGAACACCGCGACGGCAGAAAAGCCATTTGACCGACTGTCGGGGCTGCTCACCCTCCAGCGCCTGCTCACCGGCCAGCAGATGAATACAACTATCTGCATCAGCTGCACTGGCAGGGAAACAGCGCTCCAACAGCTCATAAACGCCTGACACCTCCGTTCCCCTGTCAGACAACATATAGGCAGTCAAAATCCATCCGCGCCGTAGTGATTCCTGATATATTTCACTCCATCCGGCATCATGATCAGCCAGCATGCGCTCCACATCCACATCTTCGATAATGACAGCATCGCTCAGCACCACATGCATGAAATCGTAAACCACGCTATCAAGCTCCATTTGTTCCGGATGGGCGTGAAACCGGGCCCGACTGAGTAATTGCCTGGCCATAAATACATCGTGAAACGTATCCGGCGAACCGATATCAACGGCAATATGCGTATAACCGCGCGCTGCACGACTCAGGGTTTCGATGTTTTCAGCGGCTCTGGGCAAAACCATGAGCTTGGGTGGCGTCCACCACTTCACCTTTGCCTTTCGCTCGTTAAGCAATCGAGCCACTTCATGGAACCACAGTTCCAAACATGAATCTTCATTGCCATCACTATTTTCAGGATAAAGCATGATGACCTTGCATCCTTTCAGCATGGGCATCAGCACGCGCATGTCGAGTCCGTCCCAGGCATGCACCTGCACATCAACCTCACAGACGCTGTTTACGCTAGCATGCGCCACAATCTGCTGCATGCGCCCGCTACGCTGTTCCAGCACCGTGCCATCACATGGTGTCAAAACGTGAACGGATAACTTGTGATGCTTCAAAGCCATTTCCTCGACCATGGCCGGCAACCCCTCATGCCAGCCAATAAAAATCATGCGCAAATCCCATGTTTCCGGCCATGTAAATGTCTTAATGGGATTATCCGCCTGCTGTGTACATAACTCTGCCGCCGCACGCCGCATAATCGCAGGCCACTGGGATGGCTCTTCACCCAGCCCGACAACATGGGTCATGCTAAAATCCTCATCGACATAACGACAGAGATCGGAAAACAGGACAAAACGCCCCTGACTGTCTCTGGCTGCAAGCAGATTAAGCCCCTGTTCGAAACACCGTGTCAGCCAGGACTCCAGTGACACTTCAGCGCCATCTGGCGATACAAACACACAGACGCCCGCGACACGTAATGGCATTGTCCATACCACGGCATGCAGGCCCGCCTCCCCGTTAACAACATTCAGCATGCGGGCGCCAAGCTCGGGCATATAGGTGCAATGATGCATCTGATAAAGCATGCGAGCCTTGAGCGAAGCAGAATCAAGCACCCTGATGCCAAGAGATGCGTCATAGACATCCTGCACGCTTCTCGGCAAGGTCGAATCTGCAATCATCACACCCTGGCTACCATACCCAGACCTTGCTTCACGAGCTACTGCATGCAAGTCCACAAAATCGACTCCGTCCTCACCACCTACTGGCGGATGAAACAAGAACAGACTGCGCACTCCCGTCAAACGAAAGCTTTGCATCACATGCCTGGCGCCAATGTCAACATGACGTACAGCCAACCATCTCCCGATGCTTCGTGCACCGGCTGGCACTTCACCGTAAAACAACCATACCGATGCAAATGAGCGTCGTAATCGCACGCACATGCGATCAAACATTTTCAGCACCGGCAAGGCCTGATGATTCCATCCCGCTACCAGAATGCTCTCCCTGGCAGACAAGGGAGAATTGGCCAGCTGTTGCAAAAGATAATGCATGACATTGGAACCCAGGCCGACAAAAAGTGCGAAGAAGAAAATACCGGCCAGCACAATCAACATAGATATCAACGCCAGCCATGGCGTAAAGGCATCTGCAGGCGCTGTCCCGGGGTCCAGCAAAACACGAAAACTGTACAGAATGACCTGCCAGGGAGAATAATCACTATGATCCAGCACATTATCATCGCTCAAATCCATCTTCGGATACAGATACAGCACCGCCATCGACGTCAGGAACATCAACAGTGCAAACATTCCTGCCAGCATGGCGCTTTCCTTACGTACTTCATCACGGGAAACCACCGCCACAAGTGCCCTCAGCAAATTGCCGAGCGGATTAAGCATAACGAAAAAGCGCAGCGCACGCAGCAATACCCATATCGGTTCCAATCCCGGCACGATATTCAGCAATGCAATACACAGCATGAAATCAAAGCCGGCAAAAGCCAGCTCCGCGCGGTAACGCCACCCTGCCTCGATCGTCCGATGCACGGCCACCACGCGACACAGACTTTCGAGCATCAGCATAATACCGATAAACAGGGCGCTGCCGGGCATCAGCACGGCCATAGCAGTCAATGCCAGAATCAGCATGGAAAATGGCATGGAATAAATAAAGGTTTCGTAAGTCAGAAAACGAAAAACCCTAAGCATCCGCAACATATACATACCGCGAAGCAGACGAGCCAGGCGCAAATACATGCCGCTTGAAAGCGTACTAACGGGTAACATCAGGGACGTTAGAAGGCTGACTGTTGCCAGCGCGTCAAGCACAAGAAAAATGCTCTCCCGCCGATCCGAAAATCCGCGTGCACGCTGCAGCCAGAAACGCACAACTAGCTCGAGCGAGAAAAATATGCCCATGCTGGCCAGCACCGCAGCATGGTTTTCAAAGGTAACTAGTATGAGTGCAGCGACAATCAGCAATGCATAACGCGGATGCGAGACTATCCTTTCACCCAGCACAATCCATTCTCGCCGGGTATGAGATTCCGTATTTTCCAGCCCTGCTGCATCATCTGCCTGCGCAGATATCAGCGAACCCCCATCCTCACAGGCATCTGACAGCTGTTTATCTGTTTGCATTATGCGTACACAACCACACTCATGACGGGAAGAACGAAGCATATCGCCACATTGCCGCCACTCTCCTCAACGCCGCAATGTATCCAAAAATTCGGTCACCTGCACATTCAGGCTCTCGGACTTTCCACGCATACTGCTCGATGCATCCAGCACCTCACATGCAGCCTTGCCGGTATCCCCGGCAACTGCCGAAACCTCTCCGATAACATCTGTTACCTGCCGCACAGCCTGACTGGCATATTGTGCACTGCGAGCGATTTCATGCGTGGCTTTATTCTGTTCTTCCGCAGCCACAGAAATACTCCGGTTAATCTCATTCATATCGCCAATGACTTTGGCAATATGACTGATTACCTGTGCCGCTTCACGGCTCTCCGACTGAATATCGGAAATTTGTTTGGCAATCCGCTCCGTAGCTTGCGCTGTCTGACTAGCCAGCTCTTTCACCTCACTGGCCACGACTGTAAAACCACGCCCTGCATCACCGGCACGAGCCGCCTCAATACTGGCATTGAGCGCAAGCAGATTCGTCTGTTCCGCGATATCGGTAATCACCTGAATCACTTCACCGATTTCCTGCGACGCCGTTGCCAGACGCTGCATA
The DNA here is from genome assembly GCA_021545665.1 of Zetaproteobacteria bacterium. The sequence continues at coordinate 137 of JAJRTX010000319.1, read as the reverse complement.
ATGCTATTGCTTCCTTCTGCATCCTTGGCTGCCTGACCGGACATTGACACGGCATGCTCAACCTGCCGCGCAATCTCGGCAATCGAGGCCGACAATTCCTCGGCAGCACTGGCCACGGTTGCCACATTATGTGTTGC
>JAJRTX010000318.1 GCA_021545665.1 Zetaproteobacteria bacterium | reverse complement strand
CAGCATCCAAAAAATGGACGATGCCCATACATAACTGGAAAGCTGCTCTCAACCGGTTCATGATTGAGTTTCCAGATAGGATGCCTGAAAAGTTTTAGGTAATTAATTTACACAGACGGATTTACAGACTCGTTCCAGGACGCCTTTCCTGGCCCAGCGGTTTATACGGGTAGAGATCGTATGCCAGTTGCCATACTTCTTTGGTAAACCGCACCATTTACACCCATGCTCAGCCACATACAAAATGGCATTGAGAGCTTGTAGATTTTTGATGGTTATATTACCCCGTGGACGAGGCATGACATGGGAGATCTGTTTAAATTTATTATGTGTTAACTACATGAATTAATTATACATTATTCAGTTAGTATTAACAGGCCCTAGTGTGTCAAAATTCTAAAATCAGCATCTCCCTAGCGGAACTCTGCTTTTAAAAGCAGTCAAACTTGTCTGCATCAATCTGAATTAAACTTGTGCAAGGGGAAATAGCATAGAGCATCACTCACTATTTATGATCTGTCATGACTCCCATCTTCGCGCAGATAGATTTTCATGTTTTCAACCATCTGTTTATCAAGTAATCCGACACCATCTGTTTTGCCCTCTACATGCTGCTGAATTTCAGCAAAGCGTTTCTCAGCCTGCGGATTATCCTTCAACCGCTTCACTTGAGTTGCAGCCACCTTGAAAGCATCAAAGGTCAACTCTTTGAACCCCATAGCTTTCATACGCTTGACCGCTTTCATCATCGACTCATTACGGAAACGGGTCAGATCATCAGAGCCGATTTCCATTAACCCTTCTCGCCGGGCCCGGCGCTCTGCCGCTTTTTTGATGCCACTGCGCACAAAATCCGGAGAATCATCCAAACGACTCCGAGCTTCGGCAGACCACAGTACCTCAGCATGCGGCGTTTCCCATGCTGCTTTGAGCACATCCACCGTAACCACTTTTAGCCCCTGTTTCCGGCTTAATTCCTCCGTATCTGATTTATACAGGTCAAACATAAAATCCATGGCTATTTCAGGTGATTCGGACAATCGGCACTGCAATGAATCCAGAGCTTCGACAGACCATGCCATATCGGGAGCTGCGCTCTGCTTATCATCACCGAGTTTTTCAACCTGATCCAGCAGTTTGCAATTGACCTCCAGATGACCCCGCTCCGCCGCAATCTCCTCAACAATCTTTCGCATGGTATCACGCGTAAACAGGGGCACTTCCGCCAGTCGCTGTTCAGCTTCAGCCGTCCACACAATCGCCTTGTGTCCGGGCTCCGGCACTGTCGGTTCAGGTGGCTTGCCCGCATTCATCGTGGCATCACGTACGCCGGATAGAAAATCCTCGTTTATGTGAGTAATGCCAGCCTCGCGTGCCTTCTTTTCAGTCAGATTTCGCACCATAGAACGCAGAAAAACAGGCGCGCGATTCACCCGCTCCTCGGCTTCCCTGCTCCAGCTTATCTGATCACTCATCAACCCACCTTCTTTTTCGCAAACGGGGATGCAGGCATTTTACTGCCGAAACGCTCCTGCTTTAATTCATCCATCAGTTCCAGTGTTACCACATCAACGTGGCGTTCACGTGCTGCCTGCTCAACCTTGCTGCGTATCATCTTTTGCAGGAAAAATGGCAAGTTAGACAAACGCCCTTCGGCCTCTGCATGCCATGTTAACGAACGCTCACCATCTAGTGATAAAGGTTGAATCACCTCACCACTCTGCGGTTCATAGTTGCATAAGCGATCTTCACCAAACAGATCACCTTCCATGGCAAACGGACGCGCCCGGCAGCCGCCACACAGAATGGCAAACTCGCACACGCCACATTTACCGCTCAGTTTAGGATTGCGCAGCTGTTGAAAAATTTCCGAATTATCCCATATATCAGCAAACGACTGCTCATGCAGATCGCCAACCGATTCTTCAATATAGGGGCAAACGGTGACTGAACCATTGGGTGTGACACGGCAATAATTCAATCCGGCAAGACAACCGCCACCTTCATAACCCTGCGCTTTGGTCAACGGGGATTCAGGGTCTTTCTGATAAGCCAGCCGTTTGAAATGCGGCGCACAGCGGGCTCTGACCATCATACCCTCATACTTATCCTGCACATCCAGCAAATGCGATAACACCTGCTCATATTGCAGCGGTGTAATATCAGTGACTTTCTCACCCCGGCCGGTGCAGACCAGAAAGAAGAAATTCATCACCATCGCGCCCTGCTTATGGGCCCAGTCCATAATCTCATCGACCTGCCCGACATTGGCCTGATGAATACTGGTATGAATCTGAAAAGACAGTCCCAGTTTACGGCAATTCTCTATGCCATCCATGGTATGCTGCAAAGCACCTGCCCAGCCACGAAAGGCATCATGAAATTCGGAGGTGAGCCCATCGACACTGATACCGGCGCCACTGACTCCGACATCAAGCAGGCGCTGTACATTTTTTTCGGTCAGCAGCGTGCCGTTGGTGCCGACAACGGTCATCAGCCCCAGCGACGAAGCATGGGCGCAGAGCTCGTAAATATCAGGTCTGAGCAGGGGTTCGCCGCCGGTCATCACCACCATGCAGGCGGGATTACTTTGCGATATTTCAGTCAACACGCGTTTAATATCTTCGCTGTTTAACTCGTTGGCATCACCACTATCGCGTGTACTGGCATCCAAATAACAGTGCGCGCAGGCTAGATTGCAGCGCATAGTCAGATTCAGAGCAACGAGAAATGGCTGATATTCCGTTTTATTATTCATGACCGCAATGCAATCAGATGCATCTCAACTTTCAGCTCCATCAAAGGGGCATTTTTTCTGTTCTCCATACTGCGATTCAAAGCTCTTGCGAATATCTTTCATCAAATCATCGGTGATACTCTTTATGCCCTGCTGTTCGGCATAGAGTTCCATCATCTGTTTTGCTATGGGTCGGACTTCATCCGGAATCTTTTCCAGCAGTTCCAGCGCCTCATCACTCCATTGCATCCATTGCTCCTCTATCACAATCACTATTTCTTACCACAGCCTGCGACGAGATCAGTCAAGTCGAGATGCATATCAGTCTGACAGGACGGATCTGAATGATTTTAATTTTCCTTTGTGGTGAATATTTTCTAACTCTCTACTTCTTGTATTGATCCGGATGCGCTTCAGAATGGAACGTACCACCCTGCTCCCAGGCACTGCTGGCTTTGCTCAGGGCTTCGAGCCCAACGCTCGTAGCACCCATCTCGTGAGCGCAGCGCTCAACTTCCTTGATCACCATAGAACGCACAAAACCAGGAATACGCTCAATGCGTGACAGTGCATCATTCTCCCATTCCATCGTCATATTCTGCCTGGCTGAGCCTTCGCCCCACTCGGCATACTTGGCATCAATCAGCGCATTATCAATCCGGATGACACCTTTGCGACCAGCAAAGGATTCAATACGCTGGCGGGTCAGCTGGCGCATAAAACCTTCCGGCACACTCTCAATACGCTGTTCAGCCTCTTCAGTCCACACGGGTTTCGCATCAAAATCAGTCTTCTGTTCAGCCGGTTTACCTTTACCCATCATTGCAGCCATATCAGGCATGCCGCCACCGGACTGCATCGACTGCATCATGGCTTTCCTGGCTTCGGTCAGTCCCGCCTTACAAATCTCGAGCGAGATTTCAGTGCAGCCTTGCTCTTTCGCGTAGGCTTCAACCCGTGTTTTGCTGGTATCGCGCATAAATCCAACCGGTACGCGATTTATGCGCTCTATGGCCTCTTCACTCCAGGCCAGTTGAACATCTGCTACTGATTCGGTCTGTTCAGGTTCAGCATCATCACCCGTCACGCGGCACACAAAGTCAGCAGTGATCGTTTTACGTTTTTCAGTCAGCGCCAGTTTCTCAGCTCGCAGCTTGATATGCCCGCGCGTGGTTTCATCGGCCACTGTTTCCAATGCTTCTGTAGCCTCCTGACTCCAGAATACCGTGCGCTCATCAAACGTCTGTTCTGCACCCTGCTGTTTTGCAGCTTCCTGTTCAGCGGCTTTTTCAGCCTTTCTCTGTTTCCGTTTGACGGCTGCCTGCGTCAACAGCCCCATCGCCTCCATAGCCTCGGTAGGCAACAGGTCACCAATTGCTTCATCAACAATGCGCGTACTGATGACAGTGTGCCCATGATCCTGCGCATAACGAATAATGGCCATGCGCGCCATCTTTCTCACATGCTTTGGCACTGTATCCATGCGCGCCTCACCCTCTTCCGTCCAGGCCATGGTCTCTTCTGCCACCTGTTCGGCTTTGGGACTGAATGTGCGTGTAGTAATCAACAGGTTGCAGGGCGCAAGCCTGAGCAGGTTTTCTGCATTATTACCGATATCCAAACCTTCATCGGCATGCACACCAATCTTGCCAAACACCAGCAATGACGGATTGCGCTTTTTGACGTGTTTGAGAATCACTTCATAAGGCTTACCTGACAGCAGCCTGGTTGTAATTTGCACCTCATCTTCGGCAGCAATCTTCTCACAGACTGCCAGATGTGCCTGGTAAATTTTGGCCAGACCCGAATCGATAATCTCCTCGTGCAGTTTTTCCTGCTCCTTAAACTTGAACACCTCGCCAGCCTCATCGGAGAGCACTTTAGCGATACTGTTGAAGGCGACATAATGGAAATAAGGATCAAAAGCGGATACTACTTCAACATCCACATTAAATTGTTTACCCAGCAGCATGGCTGTTTTGAGACCGGCATAAGCTTGAGCTGAGCCGTCCACCGCCGCCATAATCGGGCCATCGCCGATACCCCGTTTGGGATCTTTCACCACCAGCACATCACGACTGGTGCGGCGCACAATACGCTCACAAACGCTGCCTATGGTGCTGCTGCGAACCGCACCGAGCCCCAGCGCGCCCATAACAACCAGATCATAATCACTGGATTCAATATCATCGAGCAGAGCTCGGTAATTCTTACCTTCCACCGATTTACGCTTGAGCTTCATGCCGCGCGCTTCCGCTTTTTCATCCACCACATCGAGAAAAGAATCGGTAATGATTTCAAGACCATGGGTAATCAACGTATCATGTGTTTCGCGCTGTTTTTCCAACTCGCTCTCACGGCGATATTGCTCGGGCAGACCTCCTTCCATCTGCTTGAAACGCAGATCGTGCAGTTTGGCCGCATAGGCATGACTGCCTGTGATTTCCGCACCAAATGCCTGTGCCAGGGTCAGCCCAATCTCCACACCACGATCCGAATGGGCAGAATTATCTACCGCCATGACAATGTGGCGATAATCAAAACGGGCATCTACTGCCTTATCATCCTGATTGCGAAGCTGTTGAACCTGCATGTATCTTCCTCTCTACAAAACTCTATGTTCTACCTGTCGTGGCTAGCATGTCTGTTAATCAAAACCCCCGGACTTTTTAACCAGGCGATGAAAAAAACATGCTGTTAAATCACTTCCAGTAATGATTGGCAATCTTTATCAAATATTTGTTGTCAGAATGACATCGGGCCATCAAGAAATGCCAGTTCTTGCCAGATACTTGTAGGGTGACCTTCGGCATCACGAAAATAAAGATTCTGGCGCTTGGGCACTAAACGTGTCGGACGTCCGTAGCTGTCTTCCTGTACATCAGAGCCCTCAATTGCAGACAGAATCATCAATCCCTCTTCCGGTAAAATATCGGTCACTTCAAAAGGAATATTCTGATATTGCACGCGCCGACCAATAAGCCGGATCATATATTCGGTATTATCTACCATCTTCTGCAACATCTGATCAGTCATGGGCTGCTCCTGTTCTGCTGCCAGCTACGATAGTGTGTTGAAACGCACAGTCAATATTCACTACTGGCTTAAGACTGGCACAACATGCAACTGCAGCTACAATCGGCAGCAGTGTTATACTTTTCCCGGGAGGCAAATGTGGAACAACTGTGGTCTCAGCTAACTGACATGACATTTCTGGATATTACTTTGGCGCACTGGCTGATGGCTAGCCTTATGCTTTTTGCCACTGTTGTCGCCCAGCGCGTGGTTGTCAGCACTTTTACAAAGCTGGCTCGGAAAATTACTGCACGTACAAAAACAACGCTTGATGACATGTTGCTCTCTGCAGCAGGACAACCTGCCAGCAAACTTATTCTTGTCATCGGGATCATGCTGACCGTACATGTGCTACAACCACCGGCTGAAAGTTTCCCCATTATGGAATTAGTCGATCAGGCAGGCCGTGTTCTCACCATTGTGATCGGAGTTTGGTTCTTATGGCGAATGATTGAAGGTCTGGCAGTTTATTTCACTGCCCGAGCCAAGCAAACTGATTCATCTCTGGATGATCAACTGGTTCCCTTTGTCGCCAAAACACTAAGCATCTTCCTTATTATGACCGCTGTACTGGTCATCGCACAGAATATGGGTTATTCCGTTTCCGGTCTGCTTGCTTCACTGGGAATTGGCGGCATCGCCGTCGCCATGGCTGCCAAAGACACCATTGCCAACATTTTCGGCTCCATCATGATTCTTGTTGACCGACCTTTCAAAGTCGGCGACTGGATCAAAGCCAGTGAGTTTGAGGGTGTGGTTGAAGAAATCGGTTTTCGTTCAACCCGCATCCGCACCTTTGCCCGCACGCTGGTCAATGTGCCCAACTCACAACTGGCCAATATGGTAATCGATAATATTGATGCCCGCTCAGAACGGCGAATTAAAATGAGAATCGGTCTGACTTATAACACCACTCCGACGCAGATGAATGCGGCCCTTGAAGGTATTGAAGCCATCCTGTGCCAACATCCGGGCGTTGATCAAACATATAAACTGGTGAAGTTTGATGAATTTGAAGATTCATCACTGTCCATCTTCCTGTATTATTTTTCCAGCAGTAAAGTTTGGGCGGATTACCTGCAAGTGCGCCAGGAAGTCAATATGCAGATCATGGCACTGCTGCAGGAGTTGGAGCTGGAGTTCGCCTTCCCGACCCGCACCCTTCACATTGAGCAGCAACAGCACTGAATTTGAAAAATTTGAACTGCAAAGGACGCAAAGTAAAAGAAAAATAATTTTAAAGGAAGGATGTTTATCTGGTAATATGATCCATGCCTTTTGATAGAACAAAAGAACAGTACTTGACTGCCTGTTCTTTCCTTTGCGGTAATTAATAAGAGGTTAATGCTATATGACAAAAAAACCTGTAGTTGAAGCATTCACTGATGGCGCCTGCTCAGGCAATCCGGGGCCTGGCGGCTGGGGCGTACTGCTGCGCATGGGCGGGCATGAGAAAGAACTATGCGGCGGCGAAGCTCACACCACCAACCAGCAAATGGAGTTGCAAGCCGCTGTTGAAGCCTTAAAGGCGCTGACCAAACCCTGCAGCATTACCATTGTTTCAGATTCCAAATATGTTATCCAGGGTATGACAGAATGGATTCATAACTGGAAAAAGAAGGATTGGAGAACTGCCGGGAAAAAACCAGTCTCAAATCTGGAGCGCTGGCAGGAGTTGGATAAACTTTCAGCAATACACGATGTAAACTGGCATTGGGTCAAAGGGCATGCCGGACATGAGGAAAATGAACGGGCAGACGAACTTGCTCGTCAGGGCATTCCGACCGGCTGATTACTCTCTTCAGCCTGATCATCTACCGGAATGATGACCAGATTCACCGACTTCTGCGCATCCAGTATGTTCCTGGCTGGCACCACTACGGCGGGCGCGTTCTTCATAACCAGCTTGAATACTTCCTCATCCTGTACATCCTCGATAATAACAGTATTGCCGCCAAAAGGATGCAGGCTGGAGCGTTGCTTACAGCAGATAGTGAAATTCGCCGTTACGGGTGCGCCTTTATCATTCAGCCTGTGAAACCTGGCATCACTGACTTGTAACAGTTCTCCGCTACTACGCTGATAACGCAGCCAAACATTGTGCCGCTTGGGCATACTGGCCTGATCAGGCAACCTGCCATCCGATAAAAAACTCATGATAATGGCAAATTCAGGTAGCCGGGATGCCACCGTATGATGCGTGCCTTCCAGCGTTACATTATGACTCCATGGCAAATAGGCATAACTGGGGTTAACCACATAATCGGTCTTCAACCACGAACCACTGTCAACGTACGCATTCAGCACTTCAATCCCTTCCAGCTCTGCGCCCTGCTGTATGTTCAGTTGCCATAGAAAATCGCTGCCCGGCTGAATTTCCGCAGCCTGGACATTGCCTACTGCGCTGATGCTGGCCAGCCCTATTAACAATTGCGAAGCATGCGATCCGAAATGCGGCGTCGACAGAAAAACCAGACGGCGAACCGGATTCTCCGCATGATGAGACAAATACTGCCGCACAAGCAGCCCGCCCATACTGTGGGCTACAATATCCACTTGTTTATAAGATAACAGGAATTGATCCAGCTGTTCTTCCAACACTTCAAAAGGCGGGTAGCGGTTGGCAACAATACCTGTACGGTAATTGAAGAAAAAAATGTCGCGCCCCAGCTGCTGTTCCAGGTTTTTCAGGCGCGCTGGTGACGGCCAGGTAAACTCACCGCCATTCCAGCCATGAATCAGAATGATCGGTGGGGCGTCCGGAAAATCATCCTGCAACAGATCATCCATCTGTTCCCAGTCTTGCCATAGATCAAGTGCTACTTCCTTACCGGTTTTTATGCCGCATGATTGTAGCAATATAAGCACAAGGGCACATATCCAGAACTTTAACCAGCTATTCATCGGCTAATCATTACCCGGTCACAGTGCCATGCCAAGTAAATCTCTTGGCATGAGACAACTGATATGGTCGCATACAGCTCATGAAAATGATATTTGATTTCTTCCCCGTTCTGCTATTTTTTATTGTTTACAAAATGTACGATATCTATGTTGCCACAGCCGTCCTGATTATCGCCTGTTTTATCCAGACTATCGCACATCGCATGATTAAAGGTGAATTTGAAAAATCTCATTTAATCACACTGATACTGGTCGCTCTGTTCGGCGGATTAACACTGATTCTGCATGATGAAGTATTTATTAAATGGAAACCAACAGTCATTAACCTGCTTTTTGCAGGCGTTTTCATCGGTTCACAGTTCATTGGCAAGAAAACCATTATTGAGCGCATGATGGGAAGTAATCTCACGCTTCCTGCTGATGTCTGGATCAAACTGAACATGGCATGGGCGCTGTTCTTTGTCTTTTTAGGTAGCCTGAATATCTATGTCGCCTTTTCATTTGATACGGACACCTGGGTCAATTTCAAACTCTTCGGCCTGATGGGACTGACTTTCATCTTCATTATCGCCCAGAGTTTCTATTTGATGCCGCACTTAAAGGAACAAGAAACAACCGATAACGACTAGAACCTGATAACACCAGCCTGTCATTCTCAAAAACAGACCGCACTTCAAACCTGCTTCCTTTAGCATTACATGGTACTTAGTTATTTTTTGTGGCCGTCTCAAACCGGCCCAGACTAATAGGATGGTCCGGAAAATGATTTCGAGATAGTGAAACTTTTAACGTGAATAAGTAAAGAACAGCAGTCTCATTCCAGCAGCATATTTCTGAAAGCAACCAATCTAAACGCCTAGTAATTCAGATAAATTGACGCTGATTATTATTCGACTATTGTTCGAACATTATTCATTTTTATATTTGGAGTGGCAATGTCGAGAAGGGAAAAGCGTGAACTTAGGGAAAAGTTAATTATCAGCACCACCATTTCCCTGTTATCCGAGAAGGGTTTTCTTGATGTGAAAATGTCGGATGTCGCTAAACAAACCAATATTTCCATGGGCTCCATATACAGTCATTTCGAGAGTAAAGAGGATCTGCTGGTTGCCTGCGCCAGCGCGCTGCATCTGGATGACAGAATTCTTATCCACTCCATTTTTAAACACCCCATCCCGGCCATTGAAAAAATTATTGCTGCCGTGCAAACCAACTGGCTGATCACACAAAGCCAGCCTGATCTGATCGAAATTACCAATTTATCACTGATGCCTTCGGTGTGGCGCAGGGCCACCCCCTATCGTGTCAATGCAATCAATGCACAACATGTTGAACTGGCCGGTCTGTTTCTTGGCGTCGTGCAGGAGGCCATTGATCAGGATATTAGCGGTTATGAAGGCATGAATAGCCAGGATCTGGATAAACTGGGTAATTATTTTACTCACGGCCTGTGGGGATTGTGTGTGGGCCTGTCCAGCACGGCTCAATCAGGATATAGCAGCATGCTTTGCCCGGATAGTGAAGATGATAGCTGCCACCACTTCACTATCAATTACATCAATTTCCTCAAGGGTTATGGCTGGCAGGAGGAAAACCCGGAAGCTGTTTTTGACCGTTGCCTGAAAATCGCCAATGAAAGTCTGGAACAGACAGAATGGTTTTGCAGATCGGCACAGCGCAAAGGCGCTTCATCCCATGGCTAAACCTATCCGCGTGCTGTGTGCAGCCTGTCTGTCTGTTTTGCTGACAGCATGTGCTGTCGGCCCGATTTTTAAGTCTCCTGAAGCGCCACAGACCACATCATACTCCACCGAGTTATCTTCAGAGCAGACTTTGGAACAACTAAACCTGGTGACAAAAAAGGATATCCCGGCGCAATGGTGGCGACTATTTAAATCCGAAAAACTCAATACCCTGATTCAACAGGCACTGAATGCCAATCCGACACTGGAAGCAGCCAAAGCCAGACTGCGCTCCTCTAATGAAAACCTGCAGGCTGAAACTTCCAGCCTGCTCTTCCCTGTCGTGGATGTTTCAATATCAAGTACACGACAAAAAATTTCCGGCACAGCTTTTGGTGGTCGCAACATATTCTTCACACTGCACAATGCATCCGTGGATGTGAGTTATTCGATAGACCTGTTCGGCGGCAACCGCAGTTTTCTTGAATCAGAGCAGGCCAAAGTCGAATTCGACAGCTTCCAGATGGAAGCGGCTTACCTGACACTGACATCCAATATCGTCACCACGGCCATTGCAGAGGCCTCATTCAGAGCACAGTTAATCGCTACCAAAGAGATTATTGTTGCTGAACAGGAACAACTGCGAGTCGCCGAGCGCCAGTTTGAACTGGGTGTGATCCCCAAAGCGGAACTGCTCAGCCAGCGCACTTCGGTCGCCCGCTCCAGAACACTGCTGCCACCGCTGCAAAAAGCACTGGCCCAGTCGCGGCACCAACTGGCTATTCTGAGCGGCCAGTTGCCCGGCGAATCAGAGCTTCCCGAATTTGATCTGAAATCTTTACATATGCCAACAGAAACCCCGTTAACGCTGCCATCCACTTTAACCCGACAACGACCTGATATTCGCGCTGCTGAATCAAGGTTACATCAGGCCAGCGCTTTAATCGGAGTAGCCACTGCCAACTTGTATCCGAAAATCAGTCTGTCCGGCAGTTATGGCAGCGAAGCAACTAAAATTTCGGACCTGTTTAGCGGTGGCAGTGCGGTTTGGGGGCTCGGTGCAGGTGTCTTGCAGCCACTGTTCAGAGGCGGCGAACTGCGAGCCAGAAAACGCGCCGCTATCGCAATCTACAAACAGACGCAGGCGCAGTACAGAGCAACAGTTCTATTGGCTTTCGGCCAGGTCGCCGATGTCCTGCTGGCATTGCAGACAGACATGGACAATCTGAAATTACAAAAAGAAAGCAAACGCCTTGCCGCTGAAACCCTGCAACTTGTCGAACTCCAGTTCAAAGAAGGCGCAGTCAGTTATCTGGATTTGCTCAATGCCCAGTCCTTATATCAGCAGTCCCGCATAGCCTGCATTCAGGCTCATTCATCCCTGTATGCCGATACGGCTGCCCTGTTTCAGGCGCTCGGCGGCGGCTGGTGGAACCGCCAGCAACAAAACAGTTCCGGAGCGGAATCCGGCAGCAAACAGACTGCACAGGTGGAGAAACCATGACGAAACGAATGATCATAATGCTAATTATGGTCGGATCAGTATTCGCCGGCATCATCGGCTATCAGAAATTTATGGCCAATATGATGATGCAGTTCATGGCCGGAAATACCAAGCCTGTGGCAACTGTGACGGCGATGAAAGCAGCTTTCCAGCCATGGCAGCCTCAGTTGCATGCAGTAGGCACGCTCAGGGCTGTTCAGGGTGTGGAAATCAGCAGCGAAGCAGCCGGCATGGTGAAGAAAATCCATTTTAAATCCGGTGACCGGGTGAACAAGGGCGATTTGTTGCTGCAATTGAATACTGATGAAGACAGAGCGCGATTGCAGTCGTTGCGGGCGGCCGAAAAATTGGCCCAAATCACCTATCGAAGGGATAAGAAACAACTGAAGGTCAAAGCCATTAGTAAAGCTCAGCTAGACCACTCACAAGCCGATCTGGCCAGTAAAAAGGCGCAGGTGGCCCAACAACAAGCCGCCATCGACAAGAAACAGATCCGTGCACCATTTTCCGGTCAGTTGGGCATCAGCACCATCAATCCGGGTCAATATCTGAACCCTGCCGACAAGATTGTCACGTTGCAGAATACTGAAGCACTGTTTGTCGATTTCAGTCTGCCACAGAAAAAACTGGCCGGGCTGGATATCGGACAGCAGATCAGCATCAGCACCGATGCTTACGATGAACAAAGATTCAGCGGTCTGATCACTGCAATTAATACCATCGTTGACGAAAATACGCGCAATCTCCTTATTGAAGCCAGAATCGAAGACAGCGACAGGCAGTTACTGCCAGGCATGTTCGTCAAAGTCCGGATCAATATTGGCAAGCCCATCAATTATCTGACCATCCCGCAGTCATCAATCAGCTTTAACGCCTATGGCGCTACTGTATTTATTGCCCGTGAAACAAAGCAGCAGAATAAAAAAACGCCTGCTCTGGCCGCCCAGCAGGTATTTATTAAAACAGGGGCCAAGAGAGGCGATCAGATTGCCGTTCTTGATGGCGTCAATGAGGGAGACATGGTGGTTACCAGCGGCCAGTTGAAACTGAAAAATGACACGCCGCTGAGAATAGACAATCAGGTAGTGCCGGCCAACGATCCGGCGCCAAAACCGCAGGAGCAATAGTGTGCTCTTCTGCGGGACAGGTCACTAGAGAGCCATGGTAAATTATACCGACATATTTATCCATAAACCGGTGCTGGCAACCACCATCAGCCTGCTAATTCTGGTTCTCGGCCTGCAGGCTATCGCCAATATGCCGGTTCGCCAGTATCCGGAAACGCAAAATGCCATTGTCACCGTCAGCACGGTATATTTCGGCGCCGATGCAAAAACTGTGGCCGGTTTTATCACCCAACCGCTGGAATCAGCCATTGCCCAGGCCGAAGGCATCGATTATCTGTCATCAATCAGTGTCAACAGCACCTCCACCATCTCCGCCACCCTGCGCCTGAATTATGATTCCAACCGGGCTCTGACCGACATCAATGCCAAGGTCAATTCGGTGCTGAACCGATTGCCGCCTCAGGCTCAGCAACCGGTGCTGACCGTGCAGGTGGGCCGCACTGTGGATTCCATGTACATGGGGTTTTTCAGTCAGGTTCTGCCCAATAATAATGTCACCGATTACCTGCTGCGCGTAGTCAAGCCGCAACTGGACGGCATAGAAGGCGTGCAGCGGGCAAAAATTATCGGCGCCCGCCAGTTCGCCCTGCGCGCCTGGCTGGATCCAGATCGCATGGCCGCTTATGGTCTGACCGCCAACGACATCAACAGGGCGTTAACCAGCAACAACTATCTGGCCACACTCGGAACCAGCAAGGGACAAATGGTCAGCGTCGAGCTCAATGCCGGAACCGATCTGCATTCGGTTGAGGAATTCAGGCAACTGGCCATCAAACAGGTTGATGGTGCAATCGTCCGCCTTGAGGATGTCGCCAATGTCGTACTCGGCGCCGAAGACTATAATCTGAACACGGCCTTTGATGGCAAGCAATCAGTATTTATCGGTATCAAGGTGGCTCCGGAAGCCAATGTACTGGATGTTATCCAGCGCGTACGCGATGCGTTTCCCGCCATTCAGGCTCAGATGCCCAATGGCCTGAGTGGAAAAATTGTTTATGACGGCACCAAATTCATTCACAGCTCTATTGATGAAGTAATCAAAACACTGTCCGAGGCACTGCTGATTGTGGCGCTGGTGGTGTTTCTGTTTCTGGGTAGTTGGCGAGCAGTGATTATCCCGCTGCTGGCTATCCCTCTCTCACTGGTCGGCGCTTTCTTTATTATGATGGCTCTTGATTACACCATTAATCTGCTTACCCTGCTGGCGCTGGTGCTGGCCATTGGTCTGGTTGTAGATGATGCCATTATCGTGGTTGAAAATGTTGATCGGCATATGCATGAGGAGAATAAAAGCCCTCTGGAAGCAGCATTACTGGCAGCCCGCGAACTGGGTGGCCCGATTATTGCCATGACTGTGGTGCTGATTGCCGCTTATGTTCCGATTGGTTTTCAGGGCGGCCTGACCGGCGCTTTATTCACCGAATTTGCCTTTACGCTGGCCGGTGCAGTAACCATCTCCGGCATTGTCGCCCTGACCCTGTCTCCGATGATGACATCGAAAATTTTCCAGCCCAAACAGCATGAGAATATACTGGTGTGCTTTATCAACCGTCAGTTTGGCCGCCTGCATCGAAGTTATCAGCGCCGTCTCTCCGGCACGCTAAGCACCTGGCCGGTGATGGTGGTGATGGGCGGCCTGTTGCTGGTCGGCGTGGTGTACCTGTTTGCCACCTCAAAGGCCGAGCTGGCGCCGCAGGAAGATCAGGGACTGGTGGCTGGTCAAATTGTTGGCCCGCCCAATGCAACTGCCCAGCAAATGAGCACCTATGCGGAACAGGCATTTAAACTGGCCAGAGAACTGTCCGAATATGATCAGATGTTTCAACTCACCGGCATCCCGACCACCAGCCAGGGCATTGGCGGGGTGCTGTTCAAACCATGGGAAGAGCGCCAGCGCAGTGCCGCCGAGCTGCAAATCGTGCTACAACAAAAATGGAATACTATTGCCGGTGCGCGGGTCGCTGCTTTCCAGTTTCCATCGCTGCCCGGCGCAGGCGGATTGCCGCTGCAATTTGTTATTAAAACTACGGAATCATTTGAGAGCCTGAATGAGGTGGCGCAACAGGTGCTGGCCAAAGCACAGGCCAGCGGCATGTTCTTCTTTATCGATACTGATCTGAAAATCGATAAACCTCAGAGTACAGTGACACTTGATAGGGATCTGGTCAGCGACCTGGGACTAAGCCAGCAGGATGTCGGCAGTGCGCTAGGTAGCGCCTTGGGCGGCGGTTATGTCAATTATTTCTCCATCGGCGGGCGCTCCTACCGGGTGATGCCGCAGGTGGCACAGGAAAATCGACTCAATCCCGAACAGGTGCTTGACTACCATATCAGAGTTGGAGATGGCTCAATGATTTCCGCCTCAACCGTCGCCAGCATCAGCAACAAGATCGTGCCGGAGTCGATTAACCGCTTCCAACAATTAAACTCGGCCACCATTCAAGGGGTTTATGCTGGCGGCATATCACAAAAGCAGGTACTGGACTTTATGGCTAAGGCACTGGATGAAGTCGCACCAAGTGGTTACAGCATGGATTATGCCGGCCCGTCGCGGCAGTTCATGCAGGAATCCGGCGGTTTTGTATTCACCATGCTGTTTGCTATTGTCATTGTTTTTCTGGCCTTATCCATTCAGTTCAACAGCTTCCGCGATCCGCTGGTAATTCTGGTGTCAGTGCCAATGGCCTTGCTGGGCGCATTGCTGTTTATCAATCTGGGACTTGCTACGATCAACATTTACACTCAGGTGGGGCTGGTCACGCTGATGGGTCTGATCAGCAAACACGGCATTCTGATAGTGCAGTTCGCCAATGAATTACAACTGGCCGGAAAAACCAAACTTGAGGCCATTATCCAAGCCTCGGCAATACGCCTACGCCCTATTCTGATGACCACTGCGGCCATGGTACTGGGTGTGATTCCACTGGTGATGGCCAGCGGCGCCGGTGCGGCGGGCCGTTATTCGATGGGGCTGGTTATTTTTACCGGCCTGTCCATTGGCACGCTGTTCACCCTGTTTGTTGTGCCGGCCATGTATATGATGCTCGCAGTAGATCGCAACAAAAATGCCTCTACAGACAGACCTCCAGAACCGGCTCTGAACTAATCAGGTTGCCGACTTATCCATGCCTATCAACTGGAACAGCTCAAGCCTTGATGATGGATTATTGAGAAATGCACCGGTGAGTTTGGAGGTGGTAGTCCATGAATTGGATTTATGAACGCCTCTGTAACACATGCAGAAATGCTGGCACTGAATAATTACTGCAACACCATCCGGTTTCAGCACTTCATTGACCGCATTGGCAATCTGCATGGTCAGCTTTTCCTGTACCTGTAAGCGTTTGGCATATCCTTCCACCACGCGGGCCAGTTTTGATAATCCGACCACACGGCCTTTGGGAATGTAGGCAACATGTGCCTTGCCGATAAAGGGAACCATGTGATGTTCACAATGACTGTGTACATCAATATCAGAAACCAGCACAACTTCATCATAACCTTCAACTTCCTCGAATGTTTTAAGTAAATGCTCTTTCGGATCTTCATTATAACCTGAGAAATGTTCGGTCATGGCAGATAATACACGGGCAGGAGTATCCTTCAGACCTTCACGTTGTACATCCTCACCAATATACTTAAGTAATCCCCGCACATAGCTCATGCCTGCAATATTTTTCGGATCATTTATATCTAAGTCATCAGTCACTGATATTCATCCTTTTTGATTCCAGATTGCACAATATAAAATATTCCAGCGAACATTAGCAACATGTATCCTTACATAGTTAGGCATAGATACACGAATTCAGAGGAGTCTTAAATAAATCTGTCATCAATTCAATGCAAAGTCGACTATAATATTTAAAGGCATCCCTTTGGATGGAGCCTGGATACTTTGGAAAGGAGGAAATAATGAACACAAAAACAATATTTAGTACAGTCTTCAGTCTGACCATCATGCTATCACTCTCTCTGTCTATGCCAGCTTTTGCCGGCAATTCAACTGCAGGCGCAAAGATTGGTTTGATGACATGTCAAACAGTCCCCCATTCAGGCTTCTCCCTTCTGATTCATTCCACCGTTAATATTAAATGCCGATTTATAGCTACTGATGGCAGCGGCAAAGAACAATATATCGGTGAAACAGGCATTGCTCTGGGAATTGATCTAGGCAGTAATATCAAAAAAGAACTGATTTATACAGTCTTTGCTGCCGACTTTAAAAAAGGTAGTTACAAGCTTGCCGGTAAATATGGTGGCGTGGGCGCATCGGCCTCTGTTGGTGCAGGTACTGGCGCACAGGTTCTCGTAGGCGGCAATAACGATAGCATATCACTGCAACCGGTGATTGAGGGCAACACAGGCATTGGTGTAAGTGCAGGCCTTACCTATTTATACATACAGCCAAAAAGATAAATTCAGGCAAACAGCTGATGTCAGCCAGAGGGATATCTGCCTCTCCGGTTTATTGTACTGAAAAAAGTTGCAATGCCACCTCGCCTTTTCAAATGTATATAAATATGTCTGCCAGAAAAAGTTTTACCTTTGAGTTCCTGTCGCCAATAGACTTGATCAAATTCAAGTTAAAACAGAAGACACCCTCCACGATAACCAGTTATACGCACAGGAGATATCAGTGATAAACAGTTTTGGTGCGCGAGATATTCTGGAGGTTGGAAATAACACCTATACTTATTACAGACTGGATAAGGCAGGTGATGTAACTCATCTGCCCTATGTTATGAAAATCCTGCTGGAGAATATGCTGCGCCATGAAGACGGAGATATTGTTACAACAGATGACATACGAGCCATTGTAAACTGGGATTCCTCGGCGGAACCGGAAAGAGAAATTGCTTACATGCCGGCACGGGTGTTGATGCAGGACTTTACCGGCGTGCCTGCACTTGTTGATCTGGCGGCCATGCGTGATGCCGCAATTCAACTCGGCATTAGACCGGAGAAAATCAATCCGCTGGTTCCGGCCGAACTGGTCATCGACCATTCAGTACAGGTTGATGTATTTGGTTCGGACGCCGCTTTGAACAGGAATGCTGACATGGAGTTTAAACGTAACCATGAGCGTTATTCATTTCTGAAATGGGGGCAAAAGGCCTTCGATAATTTCAAAGTAGTGCCCCCTGATACCGGCATTGTACATCAGGTCAATCTGGAATATCTGGCACGTTCTGTTGTGGCGGATGAACATAACCTTGCGTACCCTGACACACTGATCGGCACAGATTCACATACAACCATGATTAACGGTCTTGGCGTGCTTGGCTGGGGCGTTGGCGGCATTGAAGCGGAAGCAGTCATGCTGGGTCAGTCTGTTTCCATGCTAATCCCCAAAGTCGTCGGATTCGAATTACAAGGGGCTCTGCCCGAAGGTACAACAGCAACAGATCTGGTACTGACTGTTGTGGAGAAACTACGTGCGCACGGTGTGGTGGGGAAATTCGTAGAATTTTACGGTGCTGGATTGGCAGGACTACCGCTGGCAGATCGTGCCACCATCGCCAACATGGCGCCGGAATATGGGGCAACCTGTGGCATCTTCCCGATTGATTCGGAAACACTGGACTATCTTAGGCTGTCCGGTCGCAGAGAAGAAAATATCGCCCTGATTGAAGCCTATGCCAGAGCACAGGGTATGTTTTATGACTCAGCCATTATTGCCAACTACAGCGAAACCCTGAGCCTTGATCTATCCAGTGTAGTCCCTTCCATATCCGGGCCGAAACGCCCACAGGATCGTATCGTTTTGAGCGAATCAAAACCCGCCTTTATAACTGCACTGGAAAGCATGAAAGCTGAAGCAGGTTTGCATTCAAAACCAATCAATACCGTCATCCATGGCAAGCATATAAGCGTCGATGATGGGGCTGTGGTCATCGCCGCCATCACCTCATGCACCAATACCTCCAATCCATCGGTCATGTTGGCAGCAGGACTAGTAGCCCAAAAGGCTGCAGCTCTCGGCTTGAAATCTGCGCCATGGGTCAAAACATCGTTTGGCCCCGGCTCGCAGGTAGTTACGGCATACTTGCAAAGCGCCGGACTAATGGCACCACTCGAAGCTATGGGCTTTCATGTTGTCGGTTATGGCTGTACCACCTGTATCGGCAACTCAGGCCCCTTGCCGGTAGAAGTATCATCTGCCATTACTGATGGTAATTTGTTCGTTTGCGCGGTACTTTCAGGCAACCGTAATTTTGAAGGCCGTGTGCACGCTGAAGTGCGCATGAACTATCTGGCCAGTCCGCCACTGGTTGTTGCTTATGCCATCGCCGGAACCATGAATATCGACCTGTACCACGAGCCGATCGGGCAAAGCACAGCAGGTAATGATATCTATCTGAAAGATATTTGGCCGACACAAGCTGAAGTGGTTGAAGCCGGAACCAGCGTAAGTCGTGAACAGTTCTCCAAATCCTATGCTCATATTTTTGCAGGAGATGCCAACTGGCAGGAACTGGCTGCGCCTGAAAACGAACGTTTTGAATGGCATGATGATTCTACCTATATCCAGAATCCGCCATACTTCAATGACTTAACCATGAATATCAGTGCCACAACCGACATTAAAAGGGCGCGTGTTCTAGCCCTGTTGGGTGATTCGGTAACCACTGACCATATTTCTCCAGCCGGTGCCATCAAAGCCGATTCCCCCGCCGGGTTATATCTGCTCAAGCACAGCGTGGCGTCAAAGGACTTCAACTCATATGGCTCACGGCGCGGCAATCATGAAGTGATGATGCGCGGCACTTTCGCCAATATCCGTCTACGCAACAAGCTCGCTCCGGGAACCGAAGGTGGTGTCACTCTGCACCAGCCTGATAATGCATTCATGAGTATTTACGATGCTGCCATGCGATACAGGAATGAGGGTATAGTATGTATTATTATTGCCGGAAAGGAATACGGTTCTGGCTCTTCACGCGATTGGGCCGCCAAAGGTCCGCTTTTACTGGGTATTAAAGCTGTAATTGCCGAATCCTATGAGCGTATCCACCGCTCTAATCTGGTTGGTATGGGGATTCTTCCACTGCAATTTAAAGCTGGTGATTCGGCAGCATCACTCGGGTTGACCGGCAGGGAGCTTTATAACTTTGCAGGCATCAGTGACGGCTCGGCAAAGGAGCTAAAAGTTTCCGCAACTGCAACGGATGGTTCGCTAAAATCCTTCGCCGTCGATGTACGTGTCGATACCCAGAAAGAAGTTGAATACTACAAAAACGGTGGAATCCTGCACTATGTTCTTCGTCAATTCGCCAAATAACCTGGAATTCTAACTGACCTTTTCCCTATGACCGCCATTATTTTAGTAAATACCTATTTACTGAGAGCCACTTGAAAAAGTCTGGGTGGGAAAGCAAATTGCCATCCACGAATTTTGTAAGTGGCTCCTGAGGATTCTCTACCTTTTCAGCTTCCGGATCATCCTTCATCTCAAAGAGCCCGCCTATCTGTTTCTTCCTTTTTAGCTATGACTCAAACTGAGTCAGGCAGCAGACTTCTGACAAAATCTTCGGCATCAAATGGCATCAGGTCTTCCAGTGTTTCACCAACTCCGACATAGCGAATGGGCAAGCCAAATGTATCTGCCAGCTGTAATACAATGCCACCTTTACCTGAACCATCGAGCTTGGTGACGATTAAACCGCTGGTTCCTGCTACTTCATGGAATTTTTCCACCTGCGCCACAGCATTCTGGCCCGTCCCGCCATCTACTACCTGCCAGACTTCATGCGGAGCATCAGGATAAGCTTTACTGATCACTCGCCTCACTTTAGCAAGTTCATCCATCAAACCCTTATCTGTCTGAACACGGCCTGCAGTATCAACAATAACTACATCATAACCACGCGCCAGACCGCGCTGTACGGTATCAAAAGCTACAGCCGCAGGATCAGCACCTTCATGCTGGCGAACAATATCAGCACCGGCACGATCTACCCATACTGCCAACTGTTCAACAGCAGCGGCACGGAAAGTATCACCGGCGCCAACAAGTACGGATTTTCCCTGCTGGCGATACATGGTTGCCAGTTTGCCAATGGTGGTCGTTTTGCCCGTACCATTGACGCCAACAACAAGCAATACGAATGGCCCCGAATCAGGTATATTGATCGCAACTGGTTTAGAGATCATTGCAACCATGAATTCTTTCAGTATTTCAATTGAACTGCCTCGCCGTTTTCTGGCCTTCTGAATCAGAGAAGCCGTCAGCCCGGCACCGCAATCGGCCATAATCAGTCCATCTTCAATATCCATCCAGTTTTCTTCGGAAAGCGTCTCAACATCACGACCCGGCACCATGTGTGCCAGCCCTTCACGACTGCGTGACAAACCCTTCTTCAATCTGGAAAATAATGAGGACATCGTTATCTCTCTGTTATAAGTTTGACGGGCTAAAGAAATCTACTGAACCGAAGTCAAGGAAGGATGTTCCGGAATACCAATAAGTATCCGTACAGTTTTTCGCACAAGCTCACTGTATGCATCTGTATTTGGCTCATCATTCAACAGCTTGGAGGCCTCGCCCAGCATCGTTTGTCCATGATTAACCATAACCAGATCAATATCTCCGGCCATGCCCTGCTGACCCAGCATAAGCAAACTACTACCTGTCGCTGCAACTTCAATAGAATGATGAAGCATCCTGAGTGAATCCTTGTTCCCGGTTTGCTTTGAAAATGTTCTCATCCGGTTGATTAACTCAGATGTACTTTCAGCCAGATCATGGGTCATTTGCATTGCCCCTGTATTTGCCTTCCCCTGCTTATGCATGGTCGCCATTTCCGGCCCGGTCATTGCACGGTGCAACAATTTATCAGCCTTATCCAGCATGGCCAGGCCATGCTTACTGCCCAGCAATTGCATATCTCCTCCCTGAGCAGACATTTGTAATGCATGATTAATTAACATATGTAAATGATGCATACGCATGGTATCGGACATCTTGCTGGCATGCTCACGCGATTCATGTTGTTCATAAGCATCAAAATCGCAGGCTGCAAGCCCAAACAAACTCAGGCAGGCAAAAACCAAAAGCGTATATTTCATACTGGCATTTCAGAGTTAACCCTTTGATATCCTGTACGGGCTTTTATAATCATGTGCGCATTATACAGCCATCGAAGTTGATCAGACAGCATTTGATGCCGTATTCAACTGAAGGCATGAAAAATAAGTGCTACTTGCAAGACTCTGTGAGATGGGGATGAGCGGTAATCCTGCTTCGAGTCTATGTTCGGGATGGAATGAGAAGCAATGCCTCAAATCAAATGAGTCGGAGTGGCAAAGTTGCTCGCCACCGCCCACGAGTTTTGCAAGTGGCTCATAAAATCATGAGAAGTCACTGTAACAGTGAGTCCAGTCGGTTTTCTTCGATTACTTTTTTCCTGATTGAGATGATTGGTTAGACATCATGGCTCCCTCTTGAAAGGGATGACTCACCACCCTTGAGGTACGTGGATTATCCTTACCGGACTTTGCTGATAAGGCAGAGCCATAATCAAGGAGGTGAGTCACCATGAAAAGAATGATTAGATTTATTGGT
>JAJRTX010000317.1 GCA_021545665.1 Zetaproteobacteria bacterium | reverse complement strand
TGGGTAAGCTGCGTGTAGTTCATTTCTTGTCCTTTGATAAGTCGTGTTTGAAAAGCGCAAGGCTGCTACCGCAGTTTGCTCTTTCAAACGCTCATCAAAGTTGCACTTACGAATTGAATCCGCGTGAGCATACTAAGGCGTATAGGTAAAATAAAACTGTTGCTTTTTCCCCTTGTCATAGGACTCAGCTTACTGATTCTGAATTCCAGGTTAAAACATGTGGAAGATGAGCCTGTTATGACTCAGGCGCCCTGGGCCATGGCGATGGCCGTGGTGAAGGAGGGTAGTGTCAGCAGTGGATTCCCGGCCCTGGGCATGGTTCAGAGTGCCAGTGAGGTAAGAATTACACCGCAGATCAGCGGTGCTATTCTGAAACTTGGACCACGCGCCGGAGGCCGCGTTGCCAAGGGTGATTTATTGGCGCATCTGGACACCCGTGAGCTGGAGGCGAGCAGGGGCTCACTGCAATCAAAGCTGGCAAGTGCTGTTGCCATTGCAGAGCACGACAAGAAGGAGCTGGAACGGGAACGAAAGCTGTTTAAAGAAGGTGGCTCGGCGGCATCTGCTGTGGAGCAGTGGTTTACCAGAGTGCGGGCAGATAAGGCGAATGTACGATCCATTGAAAAACAGATTCACCAGATAGAGGTCAAAATTGCCTATGGGCATATCCGTTCACCAATCGATGCCGGTATTTCCGGGCGGTTTGCCGAAATCGGAGATACGGCAATGCCGGGCAAAACACTCTATATTCTGAGCTCACAACAGGGAGGTCGGGTTGTTGTGCCGGTGCCACTGGCAACAATCACTCGCATCAAACCCGGTGATGAGGTGCAACTGAATCAGGGGCCGGAATCGATAACTGTATACATTACCCGTATCAACCCGGTACTCGACAAACTGGCCATGGGTAGCGTGGAAATTGATCTGCCCAAGCGACCTTTTGGCTTACCCAGTGGTGCTCATGTTTCGGCTCGTGTCATCTCTGATAAACTGACACATGCTATTCTGGTTCCGGAGCATGCGCTTGTTCCCTCCTCCGAAATGACAAAGCGCGCCTTGTTCAAGGTGGAGAAAAACACGGATGGATACATCCTTCGCAAAATTATGGTGAAGGTGCCCATGTGCGGGCAGGAAGGTTGCGCTGTTGAGGGTGATATCCAGGCGGGCGACAGCGTGGTGACTGGCCACAGCAGCGTATTGCTGAAACTTAGCGACGGAGATCCTGTGATGGCTGCATCGCTGGCAGGAAGCCGTTCATGACATTTGCTCAATGGCTGCTCTCCCGGCCCCATGCCATCATTTCTGCGTCTCTGGTCGCTGTTTTGCTTGGCATAGTCGGATTTCTAAATATTCCGACCAACCTGTTCCCGAACACCAACCGTCCGATGGTGGCTGTGGTCACACAATGGGCCGGAGCCATGAGTACGGACATCAGCAATGACATCACACATCCGCTGGAAGTGCGTATGACTGCAATCGATGGCGTACGCCGGGTCACTTCCACATCGCGTGACGGCGTCTCCTCGGTACAGGTGGAATTTGAATACAGTAATGATATCGATACCGCTGCCAATAAGGTGACAACCGAGCTGTCGCGCGTGCGTGGGCTGTTGCCACCGGGCGTGAAGGAACCGCTGGTATTCAAGATTACCGAAGCCGCCGCTCCAGTGGTTGTGCTTGCCGTGACTTCAGCAAAAAATGCCGGTCTGGATTTGGCTCAGGTGCGCCGCATTGCCGAGCAGGATTTGAGGGATACACTGATGAATTTGCCTGGCGTGGCTGAAGCCGAGGTGTTCGGCGGGGCTGTGCGTCAGGTATCGGTTGATATTGATCGGGATCGTCTGAAATCACATAACCTTGATCTGGCCCAGGTGGTGGCGGCACTAACAACCTCCAACATCTCCATGCCCGCCGGTCTGATTCATCGGGATGACAATCGTTTTCTGCTGACTGCGCAATCACTGGCTAGCAGCCCGACGGAAATTGCTGAAATTCTTGTGCCACTGTCCGGCGGCAAGCATATCCGGGTTGGTGATTTGGGCAATGTTCACTGGGGAAATGCGGATGCCACATCGCTGTATCGCGGTAACGGGCAAGAGGCAATCGCGGTCTCCCTGCTGCGTTCCGAGCATGGTTATGCAAAGCCCGTACTCAACAGTGTGGATGAGCATCTTGCGGATATACAGGCGCAGTTCCCCAATCTGGACATCCAGATTGCCGATACCCAGGGGAGGGTGATTGATCTCACCGTAAGTAATATGATCGATTCGCTACGCGATGCGGTGATCATGACACTAATTATCATCCTGTTGTTTCTGGGCAATTCCCGTGCTGCCGCTGTGGTGGCGTTATCTCTGCCGTTATCCTATCTGCTGAGTTTTGCCATTCTGTGGTGGATCGGCTTTGAGTTCGATATGGTGACACTTACCGCCATTATCGTTGCGGTTGGACTGCTGGCTGATGATGTGGTTGTGGTCATTGAAAATATTGAGCGCCACATGCGGGAAAAAGGCGAAGATAAAAAACTCGCTGCCATTCGCGGGCTGGATGAAATTCTGCTGGCGGATACATCGGGTACCATCAGCACCATTCTTGTGCTGGTTCCTATTATGTTTGTCGGCGGTTATGTGGAAACCGTACTGCGTCCGCTCACCGTTACCCTTTCTGTCGCTCTGTTCGCATCACTGGTTGTTTCTGTTTCCCTGATTCCTTTGATTTCACCGATGTTTCTCAAACCCGGTGCGCGCGATCCTCTGGCCTGGCTTCTGGATCCTTTCACCCGTTATGTGATGGAGCCACTCAAGCGTTTATATGTCTTCATGGTGGACTGGTCACTGAGTAATCGAAAGGTCATCCTGATATTCTTTTTACTGCTGTCGCTTGTTGCGGTCTCACAAATGCGTCTTCAGGGGCGAGAACTTATGCCGCTTATGGATACAGGTGTGGACAATATCACTTTCCAGGCTGCGCCGGACACGGATACCGGGCAGATGCGTTTGCTCGCCAGTCGTGTGGAAGCAGCCATTCACAGCGAAATCCCTGATGAATGGATCATTTCCATGTCCACAGTCATGGGGGCGGAACCGGGTGTGAAATCGTTTGGCTCTCAACGCCTGCTTCAACAGGGTGAAATTACGCTGAATATTGTCAACCGCTACCAGCGGAATCGCAGCATCTACGAGATCAATGAAGGGCTCCGCCAGCGTATGATGAAAATTCCCGGACTGGTTTCCTCTAATGTGAAGGTTTATGGCTCCACGCCTCTATCCTCCATTACAGCCAATGTGGTGGTCACGATCACCGGCTCTGATCCGACCGTGCTGGATCGTCTGGCAGATCAGGTTATGGACAGGCTTAAACATGTACATGGTTTGAATGGTATGGAACGCAGCTGGCAGGGTTACTCGCAGCGTGTGAACCTGAATATCGACCCGGCCAGAGCGCGACTGTACGGCCTCTCTCCAGCCCGGGTGGCAGCTCAGGTGGCGCAAGCTGTCGGGGGTGTTGAAGCAGGCCGTCTTCGTATACCCGGCGAGGATTCAATCCCTGTATGGGTGCGCCTGCTACCGGGTCAACGTGCCAGTACGGAAGATATTCGCGCCATCAACATTCGCACCGCAAGTGGAGGTTTTGTGCCGCTGGATTCGATGGCATCGCCACTGTTGATCAGCGCGCCGACAGCCGAGACCCATCAGTATTTCGAGCCGTCGGTGGATATACTGGCTTGGCGCCGGAATGTCGCTATCACTTCACTGCATGATGAGGTTGCCGACGCTTTGGAGGGTCTGGAACTGCCGCGTGGTTATGAATTTCATTATGAGGGTGAATACAGGATGCTCTCTGAAACGTTCAAGCGGCTGATCAAGGCGCTGGTACTTGGGTTCGTCATGCTCTATCTGATGCTGGTGGTGACTTTTCGCTCATTTCTCGATCCTCTGGCCATCATGATGGCTTTGCCGATGGCGATCATTGGAGCGGCCTTCGGTGTCATTCTTGGCGGTAAATTTTTATCCATGGCGGCAATCATGGGATTGATTCTGCTGATGGGTATTGTTGTAAATAATGGCATTCTGATGATTGATTTTGCAAAACAGGCTATGGCGGACGGTATGGGGTTGAGGGAATCTTTGCTGGCAGCCGTTGAGAAACGTGTACGCCCGATTCTGATGACTGCCTTGTCTTCAGCCGCAGGCATGATCCCCATCGCAATGGAATGGGCGGTGGGTATTGAGCGGCTATCGCCATTGGCCTTTGTCGCTATTGGCGGACTCATTACAGGCACATTTCTGACCCTGATCGCCGTGCCTGTTTTATTTTTTACGACCGAAAACATGCGTATGAAATGGATGAAAAAAACTGTTTGAGCATTACTTAACCCGGATTATTCATGAATAATCCGGGTTAAAATAAAGATAAAATAAAAAGGAGAAAAATATGAAAAAAATCATGGTCCTGGCAGCAACAGGCATATTGCTGACAGCCAATGCCTATGCTGGCGATGCTGCATCTTCAGAAGGCCAGAAACTGTTTCAGGAAAATTGTCTGGCCTGTCACAATGCTGAACTTGATCCACCCATGGCCCCACCGATGTTTGGTGTGCAGAAGCGGTACAAGATGGCCAGTTCAGACAGAGCGGAATTTATCCGGAAAATCACAGAATTTGTCCGGCAGCCTTCGGAAGAGAAGGCGTTGTTAAAAATGGCAATCAAACATGTCGGTCTTATGCCCGCCGTGGATGTTGCTGAAGATGATATGAAACAGATTGCAGCATATATCCATGACGCCTCATTTGCAGTGCCCTGCAAGCACTGGAAAGCAGCCATGAAAATGGCGAAGGCCAAGGGGGATATGCAGCATTTTAATAAAGCCGAAAACCGTTTTAACAGGCTTTGCTCCGGACATAATGGCGCCAAAGAAAATTTAACAGCTGAAAAGCAGGCTGGAACAGGTACGCTGAAACAGATCATGCAGCAATTGAGCCATGATTACGCCAGACTCGGCCATGCCATTCTGCTGGAAAATTTTGATGCTGCGGCAGAGGCAGCACATGCCATTGCATATCATGACAAGCCTTCGATGATGCAGCGTATGAAAATCATGGCCTCGCTGGGAACGGAGATGCCGAAATTTAAGGAAGCGGATGGAAAAGTACATGCTCTGGCGATCAGGATAGAAGAAGCAGCCGCAGCCAGGGACATGCCGCAGCTGATTCAACGCCAGTCACAGATGCTCAGCGCCTGTATGGCCTGCCATGCAGGCTATCGTGGCAGAGTGGTTGACCTGCTGAAATAATTCCGTACCAGTTACACTGGTTTCTGATGTTGTGAGCAAAGGCGAGAGGATGCATACGATCATGATACTTGCCGTTTGGGGGGCTTAAAGTCGTCCAAATGACTCTTGCCGATTTCGTCAGAATTCTGTATTTGCGCGATGAATAAGTGCATGAAAGTATTTGTTCAGAAAAAAGCTGCCATTTTGAAATATTGTAGGTGAGTAGTTTGTCTGTGACGCAACTATAAGGAAGGGTGATGGTTTGCTTTGGGCTTACTGAGACATCATGTAGATCGGCAGATCACAGCTCCAGAGTTAAGCCATTAATCTTCAACCATGTTTTTGCATTTTGATAATCCGATACAATTGTTTCGACAAGTTGCCAGAAAGCGGGGGAATGGTTGTGGTGGATCAGGTGGCAGAGTTCGTGGATGACTACGTAATCAAACACCCATTCCGGAGCCATGATCAGACGCCAGTTCAGGTAGATCTGGCCATCATGATGGCAGCTTCCCCAGCGGCTTTTATAGTTTTTAATGCCGGCATGTGAAGGCGCCTTGCCAATCATTGTGGAGAAATGTTCGGCTCTGTCATGTAACTGGAATTCTGCTTGTTCTTTGTACCATGATAATAGTTTCTTTTGAATGTGTTGCGTTTGTTTTTTTTCTGATAATCCAGCTTTAATATAGATATATAAGTCGTTATTATTCAGTAAGATAGATTCCTTCTCTTTATGTGTAATATTTAATCGACAGGGTGTACCAAGAAAGTGTAATATTTCACCTTCGATAAATTTTTTTGGCTGGTACTGTAGCCGGATCTGTTCATTGAAATATAGTTTTTTGTCTATCCATTTTCTCTTGCTGAGCACGAATTGTTCGATGTATTTGCCCGGCATGCGGGGAGGAACCAGTACATCGATTTCGTTGTTTGCCCTGATCACGATAGATGCTGTTTTTCGCCTGGGTCTGACAACTATATTGTAGTCAATCCTGGTCACGGTTTCAGTTTATAGTGGTTATCACAGTACTGGCAGGAGACAGTGATTTCACCGTTTTCATCGGTCAGCTCCTGTAATTGTTCGGCAGGCAGCCCTTTGATGGCATGGCTCATTTTCTCAGGGCTGCAATCGCAGTGATAAGCATATACATCGCGGCTGGCCTGTTTGCAGCGCAGGGCTTCAAAATGGGACAATATCTCTTCGGGTGAATCGTTATCCAAAGCCGAGTTCGGGATAGAGGCCATGGCTTCGACAGCCTTGAACCAGTGTTCTTCATCGCATCCGGGCATAGCCTCAATCATTAATGCAAGGTCACCATGCAGGATGATATCGGCCCGGGTTTGAACCGACTGGCTCAGATAATGTAGTATATGATCGGTGAGAAAATTAGATTCATGCTTAATGGTTGAAATATAAGGTTCCCCGATACCCATGTCGCGCACTGTTGATAAATGAATCGGGTTGCCCATCCAGTTGCCGATGCCGCCATGATTCTGATCTCGCATGCTTACGTTTTCTTCCTGCCAGTTCAGGCTGCCACGAACCGAACCGCGACGCGTTTCGGCCATCATGCGTTTGAGTGGCGCATGCGATGAAGAGGCTACTGCATCAAGTTGTAAAACCTGACGCATGCCGCCTTTATTGATGCTGAGCAACAGAATAGAAGCCAGTAAGACCTGACCGAATAATTCTCCGGTTGCCTGATTCAGACCATGAATCCGTCTGGCTTCGGTTATGATGTTGCTGCCACGAATGATGGCGCCGCGCGTATGCGCTTCGGGTATCAGGAAACGAATAAGCGGGTCTGTGTCTGTGTTATGTATCAATTTGTCCAGCCAGCCATGTGTGAACTTCAGTCAAAGTATTAAAACAGTGTGCTGCCCCGACCTGTGTTAACTCTTCAGCCGAAAAGCTGTCGCACATACCCAGAGGGAACGCGCCCGCTCTTATGGCTGATTTCATGTCGGCAATGCCGTCACCAATCATGACAGTCTGTTCCGGACTGACATGTAATGCTTCACAAGCCAGCAGCACCGGGGTTGGATCGGGTTTTTCAGGGCGGCCATCGATTTTGCCGATAACGGACTGAATCAAATCGCTCCAGCCCAACACATCCAGTTGAGCTTCAGCCCGAAGCTGACTTTTACTGGTGACAATGGCACACGGGATGTTTTTTTCCTCTAACCACAGAAATAATTTTTCAGCTCCGGCCAGTGGGGTGATATGTTGCAGGTAATCCTCATCATGGATTTCCAGAAAGCGTACGCCTGCTTCTTCCCGTCGTTCTCCGAACAGGGAGATCATGCTGCAATCGCCGCGTCCGGTATGCCGTTTGACTTCCTGCGGCGTCATCTGTGGCAGACCGAATTCAGTGAAGGTCTGGTTCAGAGCGCGAATAATGGGTGGAAAAGCATCGACAATGGTGCCATCCATATCCAGCAACACACCTCTGATCACTCTTTCAGTGCCTTAAATTCATCCAGCATCCATTGCCGCAACTGCATGGTTACAGAGCCGGGGGTTCCATTTCCAACAGGTTTCCCGTTGATCTGACAAACCGGCATGACGGCGTTGGTGGTGCTGGTCATCATGCATTCAGTTAATCCTGCTTCTGATAGTTTCCATTGCCGCTCCTCAATCTGCAAGTTATGAGTACGGGCCAGGCGCAACAGCATTCGGCGGGTAATGCCTCCAAGTACTTGATGATCCAATGGATGGGTAATGAGTTTCTGGTTTATTATTGCAAAACAGTTGGTGGCACAACCCTCCAGAACATGGTTTTGTTCATCGAGCCAGAAGGTTTCATCAACCCCATGAGATTCCGCTTCCTGTTTGCCCAGTACACTGGCCAGCAATGCGATAGATTTGATATCACAGCGTTTCCAGCGTAAATCTGGTCTGGTGATTCCGGATGCACCATGGGCGAGTTTGTCCTCTGTTGGTTCGGGCAGTTCACGTACTGTAATAACCAGTGTGGGTTGTAGCTGCTCTTTGACCAGATGTGAACGGGGGGCAACACCACGCGTGATCTGCATATAAATCATGGCGTGATCAAAGGGGTTAAGCGTATAGCTTTGTTGAATTAATGATGCCAGCTCGTCTTGCGAATATGGGATTGTGATGGCAATAGCATTACACGAGTTCTGCAGACGTTTTAAATGTGCATCCAGGTCAAGGAATGTGCCGCCGAAGCAGGCGATAACTTCATAAACACCATCTGCGAACTGGAAACCACGATCTTCGATATGAACCGTTGCTTCATTTAATGGCATAAAACGGCCATTCACCCAGGCAGTGAGAGACATATCCTGCTTCATTTACAAATCACTTCTGTTCGATTTTTTCTTTGTCTTCTGCAAGAAAGCTTTTAATGGCGCCGCGTCCCCACAGGCGCAGGTTATCCCACTGACGACCGAACCAGGAGGCACGTGCAACATCACGCGCAGCAATCATGGCAACAGATTTTAATACTGTTGCATCATCTTTTTTACCGTCAAGAACAGCATCAATAGAGCCCAGGTTCTGGTCTTTTTTGATCTCGGCTTTCAAAGGCGCATCATAGCGAAGGCGGAATGATAATGATGACTCCTTGCCTTTGGGTACAGTAACCCATATGGGGGCGGCTGGTTTGAGCCAGACATGATCCTCAGTGCCTTCAAATACTTCTACCTTTCGGCGTATATCTCTTTCTGATGGTCTCAGTGTAATGAAATTGGCAAAGCCGAATTTGAGTAAGGTTGCCGTCTGCCGGGCGCGGGCGCGGTCTGATTTTGTGCTGAAAACAGCAGCGACAAAACGTGTATTGTTCTTCTCTGCTGAACCAACCAGACAATATCCGGCTTCTTTAGTGTGGCCCGTTTTAATGCCATCTGCTCCCTCTAAACTCCATAATAAACGGTTCCGGTTCGGTTGAGTGTGTTGATCAAAGGCATATTCCTTTTCGCCGAACATTTTGTATTGTTCCGGAAAATCACGCCATAAGGCTGCACCGATCAGGGCCATGTCCATAGCCGAACTGTAATGTCCCTGCATTGGAAAGCCGGTGGCATTGGCAAAATTGGAGTGTTTAAGCCCCAATTCAGCAGCCTTCTTATTCATGCGTTCGGCAAAAGCTTCTTCAGAGCCGGCAACATGTTCAGCCAGCGCAATGCAGGCATCATTACCGGAGAGTGTTGCAATGCCATGAAGCAATTCTTCGACACTGGGTTTCAATCGCGGTTCAAGAAACATAGTGCTACCACCAATTTTCCATGCTTTCTTGCTTACATCAACCTTATCATTGATGTTCAGACGGCCTTGTTTAATAGCCTCAAAAGCAAGATACATGGTCATCATTTTGGTTAGACTTGCTGGTGGCAATTCCTGGCTGGAGTTGTGCTCGGCAATAACCTGACCAGAGCGGGCATCAATGATGGCCCATGATTTTGAGGCTATGCTAGGTGGAGAAGGCCATGAGCCGGCAAGGGCTGAAAAAGGCATAATAATAGTTGCAAGCAAGCCCAGGAAAGCAAACAGGCTCCTGTTCTTAAAAGCAGTACAATCGTGAAATAAATTATCTACCATTGCCAATCCTCCTCAGTCTGGGCGTTCCATTCATGTATTTCCGGTAGTGCCGGGGCGATGATACGTAAGTATCGGGCATGTAGCATCATTCGTTTAAAAACTTTTCCGCCGTAGCGAACATCGCCAAGGATGGGGCATCCTAATGCGGAAAGATGGACACGCAATTGGTGAGTTCGTCCGGTATGTGGAATTAGCTCAAGAAGTGCCCGCTTGCCATGGCGCTCCAGCACTTTTGCCTCTGTATCACAGGCTCGACCCTGCTTTGAAACAGAATAGCAGCCATATGAATCGCGTTTGCCGCAGATAGCTAACAGAATATGCTGTTCATCCCATTCCGGTGCTGGTTCGACAATGGCGAGATATTTTTTCTGTGTGCATGAATGCCAGTATTTCTGAAGTTGCTGCAATTGCTGTGGGTTGGAAGAAAACAGCATAAGACCGGATGTATCCCGATCAAGCCGATGCACAGGCCGGAGCCTTGTGGCTGTCTGAGGTGGCAATTCAAGATGGCGGGCCAGTTCATCAGGCAGTGTCCCCCGACTGCGGTGCAGGGCTTCCTGCGCATACTGACTGCTACGCTTGTGAATCAGATAGAGTGAATCCTGTTGCCAGATTAACTGTTGGGGATCAAACGGGAGCAGCTTTTCACCTTCCAGCAAAACGATGCGTAGTTTATCTCCGCTTTTCATTTTTCGACCGGCAGTGCGGCAACGTTTACCATTAAGGTAAACACCGCCCTCATCAATGGCGCGGCGACTGCGGCGGCGGGACAAGCTGAACATCTGAGCCAGATTCTGATCCAGCCGCTGGCTGGCCAGTTTGGATGGAACGCAGCCACGCAAATCCTGGAATGTTTTAACTTGCATGATGCCTAACCCAGCTCTTGCAAAGGCGCAAAGAACGCAGAGATAGCGCTATTCATGTTGCGCGATTTCCCCCTTTATGCTCTTGGTGTCTTTGCGAGCCAAATTGTCCAATATCGTTGACTGCTTATTCAACGCCTTGAGTACGTTCTCATGTGTTTTGCAAATCTGGATAGTTTCAAATGCCTGATCCATGGAAAGAACAAGGTGTCCGGCCAGCGTATTAATCACAGGTTCCCACATCTCACCATAAAGCAGAAGGGGACGCGGTTCGAGCACATGGATGGAAATCAGATCCCAGGTCATGGCCAGTTCAGCCAGCGTACCCAGTCCACCCGGCAGCACCAGCCATGCTTGTGATTCCTCAATCATGGTGCGCATGCGGTCAAAAAAATCATGGGCGCGAATTTCTTCACTTAATGTGTTTTCGGGTGGAGTGGGGAAACGCTCAAGAGTGACGCCCCTGATATGTCCGCCACCTGCGTGGATACCTTCGGAAAAAGCCGCCATCATGCCCTGATGCCCGCCAGTCATACCATTCCAGCCCTGTTCAGCTATGGCTGTGGATAGTTTGATAACATCTGTATAGGCCGGATTGTCAGCTCCCAGCCGGGAAGAACCAAACGCGGCAAGGCGGGGACGGTTGTTATGATTGCTCATTCAATAATCACAATAGCTTGATTATAACCGTTTGTTTGTAATGAGCGGACAGTATGTTCAATTCCACTCATGTCCTTAAACGGGCCTATACGCACCCGAAACAGGGTTTGAGATGCAATTTTTACCGGATACAGACGGGTGGAGGGATATTGGCCTCGTAATTTATCACGCAGGCGACCAGCATTGCTTTCTGAGCTGAATGCGCCGAGCTGAATAAAGATGCCGGCTTCCGGCCGAGTGGTTACTTTCTTTTGTGTGGCTGGCGGTTTAGCAGCCGGCACAACAGTTTTTGATACAATATGTGTGCCGGATACGGGTAAATCCAGTGTCTGCACGCGTACGCGGGTAGTTCCCTGCTGTTCATAACCAAGTTGCCTGGCAGCGGCATAAGACAAATCAATCAGTCTGTTTTTGACAAACGGGCCACGATCATTGATTCGCACAATAACAGACCGCCCGTTTTCAAGATTGGTTACCCGAACCAGTGTAGGCATGGGCAGCGTGGTATGGGCGGCAGACAGTGCACGCATATCATAACGTTCGCCATTGGCAGTCAGTTTACCGTGGAAATCGCGTCCATACCAGGATGCAATACCGGTCTGATCATAGGC
>JAJRTX010000316.1 GCA_021545665.1 Zetaproteobacteria bacterium | reverse complement strand
GGCTTGCCATAGTGTAATACCTGTGGTTCTTCATGAAAAACCCTGCCAATGCCATGGCCACAGTATTCGCGCACAATTGAGCATTTTTGAGCTTCGGTGAACGACTGAATGGCAAAACCGATGTCGCCAAGGGTTGCACCTGGTCTGACTGTTTCAATGCCGATTTCCAGAGCGCGCTTTGCCACTTCTGTTACTTTTCGGGCGCGTACTTTTGGCTCACCGACAAAAAAAGTTTTACTGGTATCTCCATGCCAGCCATCCAGAATGGTGGTGACATCGACATTGACGATATCACCGTCATGCAGTTTCTTTTGACTCGGAATACCGTGACAAACCACATGGTTGACTGAAGTGCAGACGGATTTAGGGAAGCCATGATAATTCAGCGGGGCAGGGATGCCGCCTGCTTTGATAGTGAACTCATGTACGAGGTCGTTTATTTCATCCGTGCTGATACCAGATTTAATATAGGGTTCGATCATAACCAGCGTATCAGCCGCATGGAGGCAGGCCGGTCTCATTGCTTCGATTTCTTTCGCTGTTTTAATTGTAACCACAGTCACTCCTTAACCCACATTATTCATCAATGCTGCCGAGTCCTTGCTTGTTCCTTGGTTTGTAACGAATCCTTCACACCCAGAGCACCATCTTCATCTTGCCCCCCAGGGGATATTCTCTTCGCAAGCGAATTCACCTGATCAGTTGTCTGCATGCATGATGGCTACGCTCGCCTTCTTCGGAATCCGTTGCAAACAAAGGTCTAATACAATCATCTCAGAGATTCATGAATATTGCGGGTTAACAAGCTGCTAATTCTGACTTAATCTACAGCCAGTGTCCTGTTCCATTTAATTTTATTGGCTAGGCGCACTGAGGTCGCTTACAGGAGAAAACTATGCGAACCTGTCTGGTTCAGTACGGACTGGCAAAGGATAAGCGTGAAAATTTTGAGTGTCCGCTTTCCACGCAGGGCTGGGAGGATGTGGCACGGTGTGTGGAATCCAGGCGTGATTTAAAAAATAAATTTCAATAAGGAAGCCTGATTTTAGATGACAGTGTTGCGTTTATATCCGGCCCCACAACAGCAGACTGCTTTGCAGGGGCTTTATCTTAATCTGAACTTGCATCGGCAGGCAGCAGAGGATGATGTCCTCATTTATTCCAATTATATCACCAGTCTGGATGGTCGTATTTCAGTGCCTGAGGCCGAATCCGGCGAATATATAGTGCCGGAATCCATTGCTAATAAACGGGATTGGCGTTTGTATCAGGAACTGGCGGCACAGTCTGATGTAGTCTTGACATCGGCACGTTATTTTCGTCAGTTGATAAAGGGAAAAGCACAGGATTTTCTGCCTGTGGGAAGCTCACCTGAGTATGCTGATTTATTCGAATGGAGAAGGGGGCAGGGCTTAAACAGGCAGCCGGATGTGATGGTGTTATCCAACAGTCTGGATGTTCCAGTTCAGGCATTGGAGAAAATGCAGGATAGATGTGTGACAATATTAACCAGCCAGCAGGCTGACAGGAGAAAACTGGAACTACTGCAGTCGTGTGGTGTAACAGTATGTGTGGCTGGAAGAAAAGTTGTTGAAGGCCTTGCACTCAGACAGTTGCTGATCGAGAAGGGTTATCGAAGTGCTTATATGATTGCCGGACCGCAGGTGCATCGGACACTGCTCGCAGATCATGTGTTGGATCGTATGTTTTTATCAACGTATTGTAGCTTGCTTGGAGGCAATGCATTTCACACAATAGTAGAAGGCGATATTGGAAATGCAGCCCAACTGGAATTGCGTTCACTTTATCTGGATCAAATGGCCTCATCAGCGCAACTTTTCGCCGATTATGTATTGAGTCTCTAATGGCATTCGAGTATGTTCGCTTTGAGAATGTTACTACTTTCGGAGGATAGATGTTGCAGCGAATGGGGTTAACCAGTTTGGGTATTGTGGTTGCCATATTGTACTGGCCTTTTGAGGCTATGATCGAAGCATTTCTGTTTGGCAGCAAAAGCTTCTTCAATAGCCTGTTCAGCACCGAACCACATGAAATCTGGATGCGAACCATGATTTCTATGGTGTTTGTAGGTTTTGGTTTGCTGGCTCAACGAGGCCTTAATCAACAGCATGCTTTTCAGCAACGTCTGCACAGGGAAAGGGATCGTCTACATAAAATTATAGATAACACTTATGATGCCTATGTAGGCATGGATGAAGAAGGCAAAATCACCGGCTGGAACAGAAGTGCTGAAATGTTGTTTGGCTGGCAGATGAATGAAGTTATGGGACAGTCGCTTGCAGAGATTATTATTCCTGAACGACAGAGAAGTGCGCATCGAAAAGGGTTGAAAGATTATAAGGAAAATAGCGTCGGCCCCTGGCTGTACAAGCCAGTTTATACGCAGGTTTTGTGTCGGGATGGTACTGAATTTGTGGTTGAAATGGTTGTGACACCACTGCAATCGGGTGATACTCAGGAATTTTTCGCCTTTATACGCAAGAAGAGCAGCTAATCTAATAAGTGTGATGTTTTTTCTGTCAAGGAGATTTTAATTGTTTGGTCTCCATGCTATTCCCAATTTCGATACAGTAAGAGAAGCCTGTAAGTGGTCAGTATTGGTTCTATCAGGAAAGATAAGGGTGAGGTTTTCGGAGAGTTCTTATCAGGAAACGCTGGTTTGAATCTACATCGGCGCGTACTGTCTTGTTTATAGACGGGCCTGTGGGGAAGCTGCAAGCATTGTATAAGTCCGGAGATGGTGGTCAGGCTGCAGTTGTAGTGTGTCATCCGCATCCGCAACATGGTGGATCAATGCATAATAAGGTTGTGTACCGGATGGGGCGTACTTTTGAAGACGCAGGCTGTTCAGTATTGCGTTTTAATTTTCGCGGCGTTGAGTTGTCCGAAGGATCATGGGACAACGGGTGTGGAGAAGCGAATGATGTTGTAGCTGCGCTGGACTGGATGCACAGCAAACATGCTATTTCTCCCTTGTGGCTGGCCGGGTTTTCATTTGGTTGTTATGCCGGTTTAAGGGCGGCCAGATACGATAAGCGTGTATCTCGTCTCTTTGCAGTGGCACCTGCTGTGAATCTGTGGCCATTTGATTTCATGACTGGAAATATGACCCCGATAACTGTGATTGCCGGAACTACGGACGAAATTGTTCCTTTTGGTAAGGTGTCTGATTGGGTGAGCAGTCAGGATTCAGTCATATTCCATCGTATTGAAGGTGCAGGGCATTTTTTTGAAGGATATATGCAACAGATGCAGCATGCTTTGTTACATGAGGCTCCGCCCGTCATTAATGATTACTAGTGTCCTAAGAGTCGCTTGCAAAAGTCGTGAATGGCGATCTGCTTTCCCTCCCGAACTTTTGCAAGTAGCTCCTAATGAACAGTTTTTACCAATTGTCCATTGCGTGGCCGTTCGCTGAGTTCCATGCCGTTGAGAGCTGCAATTTTATCGGCAGTAAACCTGCCAAGGATATTGTGATTTTCCTGCGCCAGTTTTTTCCATGAATCACCAGCCTTCCATACGTGCAGCTTTATTCTTGGGATATCACCATCTCTTTTTTTATCATAATCTCTGAAACTGTTGACGATTTGTTTAAACATGCCTGTATATTTATCGAATGCGTCACGTTCGCTCCACATTAATAATGAAAAAGCTTTGCTGCCTATGAGAAAGATGTTGGCATCAATCCTGGCTGTGCTGACATGAGGTGCGGACTGGTTGATATAGGCGTGCGCATAGGACATGCCACGGGTGGTTTTTGTTTCAATGTTGCTGATATGCCGGTCAGTGAACATGTCTTTCAGAATCTCTTCTGCACTTTGCCGTAGCTGTAAGTCCTTCGCCTGTAATTGGAAATAAACTTTTTGCTGTCTGATCCGCGCAGTCAGGGCCGCAGGTGTATTGGTAATGACCCAGTCTTCAGGAAATTTCAGTTGAATGCCAAGATCAGGGTGCAAAAAACGTCTACCTACTATAGCACCCTGTTCACTGCTGTCCCCATAGGGATACCCATCCACTTTAGTAAGCAAGGCTCTGCGGTTCACTAAATCTGAATGAACCTGCCGGGAAGCTGCTTCCGCAATGGCTTCCCTAATCCTGCTTGCAGTTTCCGGATGGCTTGAGAAAGCACCATGGTATTTTTCTACTTTTTCACCAGCATCTTTTTTCTCTTTTGTATCCAGATCATCGAGTCGTTTCAGTGTTTTTAAGATTCCGATGGTAGCGTTTGGGTCATAGCCAGCTCTTGTCAGATATTTGATCGACAGTTCATCCGATTGCAGTTCAGCATCACGGCCAAAACCCTGTAATATTGCTGCGGCCATTAAATTAGTCAGCATACCTGCTCCCTGAGGTATGGGAACAAAAATAGAAGTGATAGCCATACCCAGTTGATAAGCCTGTGCTTTGGACATTTGCTGAACTGCATGCCGTGCTGTGACGTGCCCGACCTCATGTCCCAGCACTGCAGCCAGTTCAGCTTCATTATTCATGTGATTAACCAGTCCACGGTGGATGAAGATGTACCCGCCGGGCAGGGCGAAAGCATTGATTGTTGCATCATCTACAACATAGAAGCGGTAAAAGAGTTCAGGCCGATCTGAAGTGGTCGCTACTTTCTGACCAACCTGATCCACATATACCGCCAGCGGATCTTTTTTCGGCAGCAACAGCAAATTCTTTTCCATTTCATGAAAAAGCTGTTGCCCGATCGCCAGTTCCTGTTTCTCACTTATCATCACAAAATCCTGATTCCCACTGGCAGGATTTTTTGCGCATGAGCCAAGCAAAACGGAAAGTATCAGTAGGAAGCGGAAGTAACGGATCATGAAAAAGCCTCCAAATCAATTATTCTAGGTCAGCAGGCGAATGTAAGGCTATGTAGAGCTGGCCTTTGCTGGATAGCCGTATCTTACCATGAATGATCACTTTTTCCCCATTACGTACAACTTTTTCGTTTTTGAACCACTGGCGAAATTTACGGGGTATACTGACATGTAGTTTTTCAAGCCGGAATCTCCAGTTTCCGGCACTGGAGACAACGCCTTCGATAAGACGAAACTGTCCGATATGACGCTTTGAAACCGTTTTTCCATCCAGCATTCGAAAGTATTCGGTTTGCCAGATGCCCCGTTTATTAATGCGAGCCTCTGCTTCTGCCCGCATCAACGCGTTAACCCGGCGGAAATTAGGTGCAAAGATATAAACATGTGCAAGTCCTTCGCGTACTAATTGGGCATTAATCCAGGTGCCGTTGCGCAGAAAAATATGAGCCAGGGTGCGACCATAAGTATCACGTTTCTCCTTATCCGTTTGCAGTTGTACGAGTCTGCCAGAAAGGAGTTCTGTCAAACGCTGTTTTGCCACATTTCCCATGGGCTGCCCCGGTTTGTCGTTGTAGGCTATTTCCGGTGTGTTGATACCCAGCAGACGCACTTTTTCACCCTTGCTGGTGCGGAATGTGTCACCATCATAAACGTCAGCAACCTGTACCCAGCGGTTGTGTCCGATAATGGATAAAGTGCCTGCTTCAGCACCTGATGCGGCCAGCAGCAGAAGAAAGCCGGTGATTAGCCGCATGGCGAGGAAAGGATTGATATGAAATAAACAATGCATCTGCATGATTTTTTCCACCCCATGATCATGTTTCATACCATAGGATGGAAAAAATCCATGCGAGTCAGGAGTGATTCGTAACAAGTGTTCCAACAAGTTCCGTATAGGATGTCATGTGATGTCTGTTCAGGTAATCATGCAGACCATCCAGAAGCTCTCTACATAAAAGTGGATCGTAGAAAAGGCCGGTGCCCAGGCCAATGGCATTAGAGCCGACAACCGCAAATTCAATGGCATCTTTTGCGCTGGTAATGCCGCCCTGACCCAGAATGGGGATATGATGTTTCGCTGCAATCATACGAGTCTGGTGGATTTTCCATAATGCAACCGGCTTGATACATGGCCCGGAAAGGCCTCCGGAGATATTGGCCAGGACAGGCGCACGGTTTTCAATATCAACAGCCATGCCGACCAGTGTATTGATCACAGATAAGCCATCACTGCCTGCTTCAATGACCAGACGTGCAGTTTCTGCAATATCGGCAGTATTGGGTGAAAGCTTGGTGATCAGGGGCTTGCTGGTCATCGGTCGCATGGCTTCAACCACACGTGCAGCCATGGCCGGATTGTTGCCAAAGTGTACACCGCCTTCTTTGACATTCGGGCAGGAGATGTTGATTTCAATAGCTGTGACAGCCGAATCGTCAAAGATTCGGGCTACTTCAGCATATTCTTCCGGGCTGGTGCCATTTGCATTGGCCCAGAACTGGGTTTCATCATGCGGCAGTGAGGGCAGGATATGTTCAACAACATGACGTGCCCCCGGATTCTGCAAGCCGATGGCATTGAGCATGCCCGACGGTGTTTCATAAACGCGATGCGGTGCATTGCCCAAACGCGGCTCCAATGTTGTTCCTTTGAGAATAACCGCGCCAACATCACGATTGTTCCAACCCTCGATATGCGTGTACTCATCGCCAAAGCCGACACAGCCCGAAAGCAGCACCAGCGGTGTTTGCAGTTTGAGTCCGGCAAATGAAACGGATAGATTAATAGCGTCTGACATAGGCCAAGCATAGCGCTAATTGCCTGATCAGCCCACTGTGTTATTATCTGGTGGCTGCTGCGTTGTCCAAATACCATCCTCTATAATAGAGATAATCCATTCACATTATGTATCAAGATGGTTACACAAAGCTGATCCATATAAGCCAACCGTGACCGCCGATGTAGCCAGTGCCCCCATTATTACCAGATTTCAATATTCACATATTATCTCTTTCAGTTTTGGTGAATGAAGAATTATATATCCAAGTCATTCCATGGTCGAAATTGTTTCAACATTTCAATTTCAGGCCACACGCCTGAAAAGGTTAATGCCCGATCATCAATGCTGACATGTGCAGGTGGTTTGCTCGACGGAAAGCTTATTCCAGTTGGCAGGCCATCAGTATCCGTTTCCCACCCATGCTGAATAAACCATGTCTGCATGGCCTCAATGCCACCGGGCAGCCCACTTCTCGCCGAATAGATATGCACATCAAAACAGCGCCCAGCATTTCTAATGAACTCAAATGCCCCTTCTACTGGTTTGTCAGGAATCACATCTGCGCCCTTCCATCCACTGCTGTATGAATGAATCGTTCCATCGAAATCGAGACAGAGGATTGCTTTAATCATTAAGTAAAGGCTCTATTCTGTTCGCTAAGGAAACATATTCGATTGTTTTTGTATCTTCCAACCCAGTAAAACCATCATGAAATTTATCAAACCTAAAATCCATTTCGAAACCAATGCTGGAGTTGTCTAGAAAGTATTTTAAACCAGTGTTGATTTCCTCTGAAAGGTTTTTTAATCCATTAGGTGATTTTTCCAAATAACGCTCATAATATGCTTGGGGAGCAAGAACTCTCAGGTGAATCTTCTTTGCATTCAATAAATCATGACCCTTGGGGAAGTTGACTGTCCCATCCTTTTTTAATTGACGGCACAGGCAATAAAGTACTCCATAAATAACAATTTCCATGGCGGCAAATAATGGAGTGTCACTTTTCACCTTCAATTCATAAAAAGTATATTCCCTGACTGCTTCGGAATCACGCCGGACTAAATCAATATTTCTCTTTCCATCTGATTTGCCACCCACTAGTCCGGAAGATGTTGGAACTTGGTTAACCCACGCCCCATCCGAATTGTGTTTGACTATCTCTTTTTCTAGTTTTGTTTCTGGCCCGACAGCTGGATTATAACCGGGCTGTTCTTTATAGCGCCACAACTCCCCTGAATCGCTTGTGCTGCTGCCATCAAAATTCTCTTTCATTTGTATGAGGATTTTATCGAATATTCCAGAGCAATTGAACTTCAGAGGACTTCTGCCGCAAACCCTAGTGCAGGCTGTTATTTTCTTATAATAGGGAGTCCTATAATTGGGCGCTTCTTTTCCAATATCTGTTACATCTAGCACCTCATCAATAATCTTATACACACCATTAATTATACTAGCCATTCCACCCTCCTAAATTTTCTCAATATACTTCCCACCACTTGCCATCCTGCCTTATTTCTACACGATCAAACAAGTCTGAGTAGTCCTGCGGATTGAAAGAGTGAATGGGGACCAATTTTCTGGAATTGATTGCACTGGAAAATCGTTTGAGATCAGCAATGGATGCATGCCCAGATGTATGAACATGATCCATTGGAATCCCATATTTCTCTAGCCAGTTGAGAAATGGCTGCGTACGTTCATCCTTCAGGTAACCAGCCCATAGTGAATAAATCATGTGTGAACCCTGAAGGCAGTTGGCCTTCTCCAGTTCTCTGCACATTGAAGGCCTGAAGATCATCACTGACTGACCAGCCTCAGTCGCCAATTGTTTCGGATATATACGTTTGTTTTTGTACAAAGAAACCTCATCGAACAGCTTCTCTTTTATCACCCGATAACGTTGTGAATTGGGGAGAAATACCCTGATATTGTCCCATGTTCCCTGTGGCAGCTTGTCGTTTCCAGTTGCTCGCAAAATTTCTGCTGTGTACAAATCCAGGATCAACTGTCGTTTACTTTTTAAGCATGCCCGGAAGATGGTCACTAGTCGATCAATGTTCTGGCTAGAGGTGAACACGAAAGACAAGCCATTTGTGTTCTGGAAGCGCTTAGCAAACTCTTCTTCCAAATCACCCTCAGTCATGAAGGTTTCATCAGCGGCCAGCCTGCCGATGGTTGAACCTTCCATGAGCAGAACATCAATACTCTCAGGTGGCGAAGCAATGAACTTTTCAAACAGAGCCTTCTTTCTGCCATGCCCCCGAAAATCACCGCTATAGAACAGGCGTTTCCCATTCACCTCAATAAGAATGGCGTATGCGTCATAGGCTGAGTGATCAACCAGAAATGGCGTGATCTCAAAAGGCCCGATAGTAATCGTATTCCTATCTTCCATTGTAATGGTGTTTTCCAGGCTCAAACCCGACGGTGAAAACTTGCTGGCAACTTTAAGTATGCGCTTAGCTGCGGCTCCAATTACGATAGGAATGTCAGGCCGCAAGAATTCAATCAGACCATAGTGATCCTGATGCGGATGAGAAATAACAATGGCTAGCAAATCCTCATTTATATCTCTGAATCCATCAACCTGGGGAACAAGAGAAACAGGATCTTCAGAGGCATCCATGTTCAAAGGCAGACCGACATCAAGAATTAGTCGCTTCCCTTCACTCTCAATCTCGATACATGAGCCGCCGATTTCATTGGCTCCTCGATGAATTCGTACTTTCACTAAATGGCCCCCCAAGGGAAAACTATGTGGATCACTCTACAATTTAACCGGTAAGTGTGCGTTGCACAAAGAACGAAGCAGGATGGCATGGTATGTAGATACCGGGCGATAGCTGGTCTTCTTTAACTATGGCAAGATATACCTCAGCCAATAGCTCCGAATCGAGCAGAGCACGGTGTTCGTGCTCAATGCCATAACGCTCACACAGCGCACCAAGGTTGTTCCTCTGGTGAGGATACTTCTCACGGGCATAGGCTAATATGTCAATCGCAGGCGCATTTTCAATATTTGGGAAGCCGTTCAGGTTTAGTTCATTCATGATAAAGCTAA
The DNA here is from genome assembly GCA_021545665.1 of Zetaproteobacteria bacterium. Next base: position 2,434 of record JAJRTX010000316.1, on the reverse strand, counting down.
GGTCGAATGGGGCGTTATGGATGACCAAAGTGGCATCACTAATGAAATCGAGGAAGTCCTGTGCAATTTCTTTGAATGTGGGTTTGTTTTCGACTTTGGCATTATCGATGCCGTGAATGCGCACCACCACATCTGGGATATCTCGTTCTGGATTGAGGTACTGATGAAATACGTTCTTCTCTTCTGTAAGAACATTGCCATTCGTTACTTCTACAGCACCAATCTCGACTATTCGGTCACCACTCAAAGGAGAAACTCCCGTGGTTTCAATATCAAGTGTAATCAATCTCATGTTTGTGATCTCTTCTGTTAGTTGCAACGAAGGATAATTCATAATGCGACATATCAGGTCGCATGCAAAAGTTAATTCAATATTCCAAATGTTTTCGTATTGAATTTTTTGTCTAATTCACGTAACCCAGTATAGCATGGAATAATAGTAGCAGGCTTTAGCATTATATATTAATGAGTATCCGAATAGTTGTGAGTATGCTTGTGCTGAGTAGTAACTCTGGTTTAAATGTATCCAGGTGCTAAACTTGAACAAACGCAAAATGCAGCATTGTAATAAGTTAGGATGGGAGATCATGATGGAAAGAACACGGAATATAATTTATGCTGTGATGGCCTTTTGCATATTAATTCTGCCCTCGCTGGTGTTTGCCGAAGGGGAACAGGATAAAATAGCCGATGCGACGGATGTGATTCGTGAAATTATGCAAAGCCCGGATCATGGCATTCCCTATGATCTGTTGCAGAAATCAGCAGCTGTGGCCATTTTTCCGGGTGTTATTAAAGCGGGCTTTGTGTTGGGAGCTGAGTATGGTCAGGGCGTCATTTTGCATCATGATGCAAAAAGCGGTCGCTGGTCGGCACCCGCTTTCTTTGCCATTGCCGCCGGTTCCATTGGTTGGCAGATCGGTGCTCAGTCGACAGATCTTATTTTGTTGATTCGCAATGATCGTGGCCTGAAGGCAATTCTGAGAAACGAGTTCAAGCTTGGGGCTGATCTGTCGGTTGCAGCAGGTCCGATAGGGCGAAAGGCGCAGGCGGGTACGGATATAACATTTGAAACAGAGGTATGGTCCTATTCCCGCAGCCGTGGTTTGTTTGCAGGCATTTCTCTGGAAGGGGCCAGAGTATATTCACAGGAGGATTCCAATGCGGCTTATTATGGACGAAAATATTCGGCCAGAGATATCCTGCTTGGTGCCGATATTAAAAAACCTGAATCAGCAACTCGTCTGATTCACACCATGGAAGACTTCAGTATATCCTATCAGGAGTAACTTCGCTAAAGCAGCAGATTGCTAGCTTGCAGGCTCTGGCCGCGTAGTGCTCTGCTCTCATTTGATAGTAGATACAGATAGGCTGGAACTACGGAGCTGGCAGGTGCAACTTCGCCCGGATGCATGCCGCCAAAGGTACGCATGAATAATTCGGTGCGTACACGACCCGGATTCAGGGTATTGAAACGGTAAGGCTTGTCGACATGTTCAGCCTGCCACATGGCTGCAGCATAACCCAGTGCCCGCTTGGACATCCCGTAGCCGTGCCAGTTGGCCTGATCCTCATTAATCATATCGCAGCTGGTGAAAATAATGGATGCAGCTTCAGCGCGTTTGAGCAGTGGCAGCATGAACTGGGTTAGCATATTCGGTGCAGTCAGATGGATGTCCAGCATGTTACGGAAATCCTCGGTTTTTACATATTGCATGGGTGCACAACGTCCGATATAACCGGCGCAATGTACCAGCCCATCCAGATGCGGAATCTGATCTTTCAGAGCCAGAAACAACTTGCCGTAATCGTCAAATTTCAGCAGATCAAACGGAATACACAAACACTGGCCGCCGCCAAGCTCTTCAATGCGATCCTGTGTAGCAGCCAGTCCGTCTTCCTTACGCCCCAGCGCAACCACGCTGGCACCCGCAGCGCCCAGCGCCACAGCCACCTGCTGGCCGATACCGTTTGAGGCACCAGTGATCATAATAATGCGATCTTTAAACTGTTCACTCATATACTTTCTCCCTGCAAGGCCGCGATATTAACCGCAGCAGATCAAAAGCACATCCCCTATGGAATCGGTGAATACCCGTTCTTACTATGGTAAGGCGCAGTCGATCACACAGATATTGATACGATGACTTTCTTCTGGCGATAGTGTTTGACACAGCCGTTCTTCAAGCTCAGCGGCGCTACGTAGTTTCTTCCCGTCTGCTGGAAGAGGCATTCTTTTGCCGCCGAACCAGAAGACCAGATAAATGCCATATCCATCCGTGCCGGGGTCACGAGTATATTTGAGTATTAATTGTTCATGTATTGAGCGCCAGAGGTCGCGGTGAGTGTCTTTCTTGATTTCGATGGGCACATTGAATCCATTCGCGCTGCCAAACGAAACCTTAATATCCGTACGCTTGGTATCTGCATATTG
>JAJRTX010000315.1 GCA_021545665.1 Zetaproteobacteria bacterium | reverse complement strand
GATGACCGCAATGGTATCAAATTTTACAAGCCTGAAGGTGAGGTGCTCAAGAATGATGAGCAGGAACTCAGTGCATCTGAAGTCTCAATTGCAACAGACCTGTTCAATATCAGCGGACAGGCAAATCAGGCTTATGAACTGCCTGCTGTAGAACAGGCAGCATACCGTGTATTCGTGCAGCGTTATCTCGATTTTTTCCCGCCAAACTGTTTAAGTGAAAAATGCATTGCAGTTTATCAGCACAGTACAGTGGCTCGCGATATGATGGCTGAAATCTTAAAAGGATTGGGAGCGGAAGTGACTACTTTGGGCCGTTCAGAGAAATTTATTCCTGTCGATACCGAAGCAATTCGACCTGAAGATGTGGAACTGGCGCATTTATGGGCAGCCGAATCGAACTTTGACTGTATTGTATCCGCCGATGGCGATGGTGACAGACCGTTGATCAGCGATGAGAAGGGTAACTGGCTACGTGGTGATGTGGCCGGAATCCTCTGCGCCCGTTATCTGGGGGCAGATTGCGTGGCTACGCCGGTCAGTTGCAACAGCGCGGTGGAAAAGAGCGGCTGGTTTGAACGCATCGACAGAACCCGCATCGGCTCTCCCTTCGTTATTTCGGCTATGGATTCAGCCATGGTCGAAGGTGCTGAAAATGTCGTCGGATATGAAGCCAACGGCGGTTTTCTCACTGCCAGCGATATTACAGTAGAAGGTCGCAAACTCTCTGCCCTGCCAACACGGGATGCGATGATTGTGCCACTGACCATTATTATTCTTGCGGCACAGGCCAATGAGACCATTTCCGGCCTTCTGGCCCGGTTGCCACAGCGTTTCACCAGCAGCGGCAGATTGAAAGCATTTCCGACCGAACTCAGCCAGTCACGTCTCGCCGCTCTGAATTCGGGTGATCAGGCCAGAGATATGGCGGCTGCCGAGAATCTGCTCGGGGCTGAATTTGGAACAGTAATTGCTATCGATGCCACCGACGGCATACGCATTACCTTTACCTCTGAGGAAGTGGTTCACCTGCGCCCATCCGGCAATGCCCCTGAACTGCGCTGCTACAACGAGGCCGCAACCGAGGCACGCGCTATTGAAATGAATCAAATATGTATGGATATTCTGGAAAGCTGGCGACAGTAATATGAACCGCAAAGGTACGCAAAGAGGATTAAATCATGAATGAAAATCAGGAAACCTTTCTGACCGATTCTCAGGCGCGTGTGCTTGGTTGTCTGATGGAAAAACAGATGACCACGCCTGATTATTATCCGCTCACCCTCAAAGCCTTACAGGCAGCCTGCAATCAGAAAAGCAGCCGGGTGCCTGTGATGGATTTGAGTCTGGGTCAGGCCGGTTCTATCGTCAATGAACTCAGGGCGGAAGGACTGGTCACCGCCCGCATGGATGGCCGTGCTGACCGTTATGAACAGCATTTGTCGAGAAAATTTAAATTCACAACCAAGGAGCGGGCGCTGATCTGCGTGCTAATGTTGCGTGGCCCGCAGACGGTGAATGAACTGCGCATACATACCGGGCGCATGGTGGATTTCGACAGTTCTCAGGATGTTGTGGATACCATAGACCTGCTTCACGACAGGGAAGAACGATTAGCAATGAAATTACCGCGTGCTTCAGGGCAACGTGAAGAGCGCTATGCCCAGTTATTGTGTGGTCTGCCAGCTATCCAGCCTGTGGCAGCTACAGCAGACACCAGAGCCTCCTCAGCGGATCGTATAGCGCAGCTTGAGCAGCAAGTGGCTGCTTTGCAGGTCGAAATCAGCCAGTTATGGCAACTCAGCGGCCTGAAAAACCCCGGTGTTAATGATGATTAGGTTATTTCACCACAGAGATACACCGAGAGATTCAAAAACATTAAAGACTTCTCTTTGTTTTTCCTCTGCATCCTCTGTGCTTCAATCTTGTCTGTTCCGGTCATGCCGGGTCAGGAGTTAACCATCAAACGTTTATTACATACCATGATCCGGGTCGGCAATCTGGACACATCGATTGATTTTTATACCCAGGTTCTGGGGATGACTCTATTGCGTCGCAAGGATTACCCGGCAGGCCGTTTCACACTGGCCTTTGTCGGTTACGGCGTTGAATCGGATACCGCCGTGATCGAATTGACCCATAACTGGGACACCGCCTCATACGAACCCGGCAACGGTTTCGGACATCTCGCCATTGCAGTAGATGATATTTATCAGGTTTGTGAAGAAATCAGAACTGGAGGCGGTATGATTTCCAGAGAACCGGGACCAATGAAACATGGCAGCACAGTGATTGCCTTTGTCAGAGATCCCGACGGCTATGCGATAGAGTTAATTGAAAGCAGAACATCTTCATAATGATCCGGGCAGATGCCCCTTGTGCGATGAATTGAACCATTGTGTCATGGCCGATGCTAATCAGGATGCCGGGAAAGCCTGCTGGTGCAAAGCTGAGACGTTTTCACAAGCTCTGCTTGATAAGGTTCCGGCAACAGAAAAAAAGCAGGCCTGCATCTGCCAGCGCTGCCTTGAATCAAATAACAATCAAGTCTGAACCTGGTTAACTGTTCGAACGCATGTTCTCCAGTTTGCGGCGCATGGCGGCCATGTAATCTTCGGCTTCTTCTTTTGCTTCCGGACTGTCTTTATCACGATCTACCCAGCGCAACACCGACTGATCCGGTTCCCCCAGAAATGGCGATGGCGCGCTTTTCTCTTTTTGCCCGAAACGTTTGCGCACGCGGGCATAACTCAAAGTCAGATGAAATTTGGCGCGGGTCATGGCCACATACATCAGGCGGCGTTCTTCCTCCATGCGGTTTTCATCCAGTGCATTGCGGTGCGGAAAAATGCCATCCTCCAGACCAATAATATAAACATGATCAAACTCCAGACCCTTGGCAGCATGCACAGTCATCAAACGTACCTGACCGGACGGGTCATCATCTTCCTTGTCGGCCAGCAGGAAAATATGCTGGATAAATTCAGCCAGCGAACCACCATTTTCCGAGTGCCCTATCCACCAGCGACGCAGTTCCATTAGATTGGACATGCGTATTTCGGCCATCTTTTCATCCTCCGCCTCGGCGCGAATAGCTGCTTCCAGACGGGTGTAATCGAGTACGGTATCAAAAGCTTCATCTGCATTGCCATGCTGAAACTGAAATTCCAGTGCCACTATCATTTCACCAAATTCATGCAGGCTGTGGCCACGCTTGTGTTGCAAATCCTCATGCAAACAAGCACCCAGCAGCGAGCAGATTTTTAACAGCGCAAATTCACCCAGTTCACCCAGTGCCTTATCGCCTATGCCCCGGCGCGGGCGTGATATGGCACGCATGAAAGCCAGATCATCATCGGGATTAGCGATCAGCCGCAGATAGGCCAGTACATCCTGAATTTCAGCACGATCAAAAAAGGACAGGCCACCGGAGATATGATACGGAACCTTGGCCTCGCGCAGCGCCATCTCCAGCGCTCTGGCCTGATAGGAAGCACGGTATAACACACAGAATCCATCCCAGGCCACATCCCGGCCTGCATGTCTAGCCATGATGTCTCCGGCCACACGGCGCGCCTCTTCCTCAGGATTGGGCGATTCCCAGACACGAATCGGCTTGCCCTGACCAATATTGGAACGCAGCGCCTTGCCTAGCCGCTCGGAATTTTTGGCAATCAGCGAATTCGATGCAGTCAGAATAGCGCCGGTGGAGCGATAGTTCTCTTCCAGCCTGATCACTGTCAGGCCGGGATAATCCGTTTCCAGCAGGAACAGGTTTTTTACTTCCGCACCGCGCCAGCCGTAAATCGACTGATCATCATCCCCCACCACAGTCAGATTGCCATCCTCCGGCACCAGTAACTGCACCCAGTTATACTGAATACGGCTGGAATCCTGATATTCATCCACCAGGAAATGGCGCGCCCGCGATTGCCACAGGGCACGCACATCAGAGTGTTCGCCTAAAAGGCGGATCGGCAATACCATCAGATCATCAAAATCAACGGCATTCATGCGCTGCAACAATTCATCATAACGCTCTCGAACAGTCGCCAGCTGATTTTCAGCCTCATCTATTAAACCATTTTTTAACGAGGACATACGCGATAACGTTCGATCCAGCTGATCAGCATCATTAGGTAACTTCATATCGGCCAGCACAGATCGCATGGCTGATTTCTGTTCCGCCCCGGCAAACACAGAAACATTGGCGCGCCGGCCCAACAGATGGGCATGTTCACGCACCATAGCCAGACCCAGCGCATGGAAAGTACAGATGCGCAGACGCTTTGCTTTTTCGCCAAGCCGAGCCTGCAAACGCTGGCGCATTTCGCGTGCCGCCTTATTGGTAAAGGTCACGGCTGTAATGGCGTCTTCGGGCACATCACGTTCAACCAGAACGGCAATACGTTCGGTAATCACACGCGTTTTTCCGGAACCAGCCCCGGCCAGCACCAGCAACGGTCCGCCCCGGTGATAAACAGCGCGATATTGTTCATCGTTAAGTGGACTGGACGGGGGTGACGCGGACATGGAAGCGGAGCATAGAGCGCCCCTTTCGTATCGCAAGTGCAAGGTTTAAACTTGCCACTTAAGGATGCTAGCAACCCAAATAAGAAGTATAAGGATGCCAACGCGTGAGTAGTACATTCCCACATCATTCCTTTCGAGAATACGACATTCGTGGCATTGCCGGAATAGAGATTACTGAGGATCTGGCTTATCGGCTGGGTTTGGCTTATGCAGCCATGCTACCTGAAGATGAGATGCGTGAAGTGGTTATAGGCCGCGATGTGCGTCTCTCCGGGCCTGCCATTCAGGCTGCAGTTATTCGTGGCCTGACCGATGCCGGTCGCGATGTCATCGATATTGGCATGGTGCCAACACCATTGGCTTATTATGCCGTTTACACGCTGGATATGGCCGGATGTATCATGATAACGGCCAGCCATAACCCCTTGGATTATAATGGTTTTAAAATAATGCGAGGTGAAGAAAGCCTGCACGGTGATGATATTCAACAATTGAAAAATATGATCCAACAAAATCCGGGCAAAGCGGCTCAGCCAGGTATTTGCACAGAACAGGATATTGTAACCAGTTATATCAACTTTGTTGTCAGCGATTGTGTTCTCTCCCGGCCACTGAAAGTTGTGATTGATGCCGGCAACGGCCCCTCAGGTTTCATTGCCGCCCCACTCTACCGCCGACTGGGTTGTGAAGTAATTGAGCTCTACTGTGAACCGGATGGCACATACCCTAATCATCATCCCGACCCGACCGTCGAGGCAAACGTCGCTGATATGGCCGCAGCTGTTAAAGCAGAAGGCGCAGACTTAGGGATAGCCTACGATGGTGACGGCGACCGCATCGGCATTGTTGATGAACACGGCGAAATGATCTGGGGCGATATGTTGCTGCTGTTGCTGTCCCGCCAGCTGTTAAAGCGCAGTCCGGGGGCAACCATCATCTCCGTAGTCAATTGCTCGAACAAGCTGTTTGATGGTATCCGGCAAGCAGGCGGCAACCCAATCATGTGGTGCACCGGTCATTCACCGATTAAGGCGAAAATGCAGGAGACCGGCGCCATGCTGGCCGGTGAAATGTCCGGCCACATGTTCTTCGCCGACCGCTTCTTCGGTTTTGATGATGCCATTTATGCCGGTGCCCGCCTGATGCAATTACTGGCCGATGCCAAAACCCCACTTTCAACCCTGTTGAACGATGTTCCCCACACTGTATCCACACCCGAAATTCGCATGCATTGCAGTGATGAGTGCAAATTTGATCTGGTAGAAGAAGCCAAAGCTCATTTTGACAGCCTTGGTTATAAGATCATTGATATTGATGGCATGCGCATACAATTCGATGATGGATGGGCACTGTTACGCGCCTCCAACACCCAACCCAGCCTCGTCCTACGCTTTGAAGCCCCAAACGAGCAACGCCTGCTGCAAATACGCGATTTAATCGAAGACTGGCTGGGGAAAAATTTGAGCCACCCATAAAAAACGTAACGTTCTTATTTCAAACTGATTATTCAGAACTGCAATTTCACTGACGCCCTACTTCTGCTATAATTAACCTTCAAGGCTTTGAGGCGTCCAGCAGATTCTGAACGGCAAGACACCAGAAATAGTTACCAAATCCTTTGAGATGAATGTCCGGACTGTTTACAAATAGCTTACGGCGTATCACTACGGTGGATGGGAAGCGCTGAAGTCTAGTAGCATATCTGGTCGGCCGCCGAAGCTCAGCGGAGAGCAAATGCAGTGGTTGGCGACAACAGTGAATGACAAGAACCCATTGCAACTGAATTTTGTTTATGCGCTATGGACATTAGGCATGATTCGCCAGGTGATCCGAGATCAGTTTGG
>JAJRTX010000314.1 GCA_021545665.1 Zetaproteobacteria bacterium | reverse complement strand
TGTACTATAGTTCATAATCTCTCCTCCTGTTTTGGCTTTCACCCAATGGGCGAGCCAAAACAGGAGGAGAGATTATGAACATCAAGCTGAAGCTGACCGGCTCAAAGCCGGTGGTTTTACTCCTGAAGATAGATAATAAAAGGGGCTGCCATAAAAAAATTATTGATAAAAATCAGCTCACACTTCACAGGGAGAGCTACATGCTCATTATAAACTGTATTTCCCGGAGGCCAGAATAATCAAGACAGTGTTAATCTTGGCCGTTATTTATATTCTATACAGGCTTCACAGGCGTATATTTTTTGAAAAACGCTGTGCATTCTGTGGGAAATATATTCAGAAACCAGCTTCCATCTGCCATCATTGCAATACAGTTCAGTCTGAATGTGTTGTCATCAAAGCAGACAGCCTGGATCAGAATATCAAACCGCCAGCAAACTTACTTCGCTCCCCACTTGTGTTGATCCTGTTTGTATTGAGCCAGGGGGCAGCTCTCGCTGTAATTTATATTTTTGCAGTTCGCTGAAGCTGTTTTTAAATCCGCATCCCTGAGTACTGCTTCGCTGCTTCATTTCTGCATAAATGGCATTAATCACCTGCCATTTTCTACTGCACCAGTCAGGTGCCAGCAGAATATCCGTTGATGCTGTACCGGTGAGACGATGGATGGCACAATCGACAGGCACTGTCTCAAGCATATCACAAACCAGAGAGACATAAGCCCGCTGGTCCAGCAGTGGCACGTGCCCGTTTTTCCATTCAAATGCCAGCTTGGTCTGCCGCACGACATGCAGAGGATGAAATTTGAGTCCGTCTGTGCCCACTTCAAGCGTGCGCTTTAAACTCTGCATCATCATGGCCTCATCTTCACCAGGCAGCCCCAGAATCAGATGCGTGCACACGGGCAGCCCCAGAGCACGCGTTTTGCACACCGTTTCCGCATATTCAGCAAAACCATGGCCGCGATTGATGCGCTCAAGGGTCGAGTCATGTGCTGATTGCAGACCATATTCAAGCCAGACTTCAAAGCCGCGCTGCTGGTAGGAAAGCAGCAGTTCCAATACTTTCTGACTGACACAGTCCGGTCGGGTGCCGATCACCAGACCAACCACGCCCGGATGTCTCAATGCCCTTTCATATAGCTCTTCAAGATATTCAAGCGCTGCATAGGTATTGGAGTAAGCCTGAAAATAGGCCAGCACTTTCCTGGCTCCAGTACGTTTTCTGACCACCCGTTTGCCCGCTTCAATCTGCGACTCAATATCCGGCGTACTACGAATTCGGTTGGGATTAAAACTCTTGTTATTGCAATAAATACAGCCGCCGGTGGCTTTGCTACCATCTCTGTTAGGGCAGCCCATATCCGCATTCACGGTCACTTTGTGCACCTGATAATCAAATCGTTGTTTCAGATAATCACCAAAACTGTAAATCGGGCCGGGCATATCAGTCGCCCTGATTCATATATTGCAGCATCTGTTTAATATCCGTGGTAGGCAGATTGCAGCTGAAGTTTCGGCAGACATAAGCTGTCGCCTTGCCGTCTATAGAAGCATGAAAACGACTGTAAGGCGCAAGCTTGCTGATCACAGCAGCATTGTCCTTTGTACGCAGAATAACTACGGCATTGGGCAGGAACTGACTGTTCAGGCTGTGCAGCATGGCTTTTGTGTCGGCACTATCGGCGTCCCCGGCAATGACAACTTCATAACCATCGCTCATGGCAAAATCCAGTGACGAGATAAACTGGGTATAACCGGATGGGGCTCGCTCAATCGTGCGGCTGAAGGCATCGGCAATGGCCTGCCCCTTTTTATCCAGCTCAGCATCACCTGTCAGACGGGACAGGCGCAGATTATTGAGCAGCGCAACCGAATTGCCCGAGGGGATAGCGCCATCATAGATTTCTTTGGGCCTGATCAGCAGACCTTCGGCATCTTCAGCGGTAAAGAACAAACCACCGTTCTTATCCTCAAAGCCCTTTAACATAATGCTGTTCAGTTCCATTGCTGCACTCAGGTAAGTGCTGTCCTGCCCGGCCTGATAGAGTTCAGTCAAACCCCAAACCAGAAATGCGTAATCATCCAGAGTGGCCGTGATGCCCGCATTGCCCTTGTGCCAGCGGTGTAATAAACGTCCATCTTCTAAACGCATCTGTTGCAGGATACGTTTGGCTGCTGTTTCTGCTGCTCTGAGATATGCGGGTTCATCCAATAAGCGGCCACCCATGGCAAGGGCGGCAATCATCAGTCCGTTCCAGTCCACCAACACCTTCTTATCCTTGAACGGATGAATGCGCTTCGCGCGCAACTCAAACAGTTTTTGCCGGGATGCTTCAATGCGGCTGCGTAAGACTTTCTCTTCCAGTTTGTTTTGCGTAGCCAGTTCATGCCAGCTGCTAGTGCGATGAAAGATATTATTGCCGCTGCTTTTGCCGCTGGCCTCATCGTGGAAATTGCCATTTCTCTCAACATTAAATACCTTGCTGATCAATTCGGCATCCTGCTTGCCCAGTGCGCTTTCCAGTTCTTTATCCGTCCACAGATAAAACAGACCTTCCTCGCCTTCGGAGTCGGCATCCTCGGCGGAATAGAACAAGCCCTCGGGTGAGGTCATATCGCGCAGCACATAGGTGAATATCTCTCGTGCCGTATCAGCATATTCAGACTTGCCGGTGGCTGCGTATGTCTCCAGATAAGCTATGGCGATCAGCGCCTGGTCATAGAGCATTTTCTCAAAGTGCGGCAGTTTCCAGCTTGGATCGGTAGCATAACGGTGAAAACCGAAACCGACCTGATCATAAATGCCGCCCCGGCGCATGGCATCCAGCGTGGCTTCGACCATGCGCAGTGCTTTGGCGTCACCGGTGCGTTGCCAGTAACGCAGCAGAAAGCGCATATTATGCGGGCGCGGGAATTTCTGACCTTCGCCAAAACCACCATGCTGCTGATCAAACTGCTGCTCAAGCTGAGTGAAAGTGGCCTCAAAGATGGCCGGGTTCAGTGTTCCTTCATCCTTGTCAGCATGCACCGATTGTAATGCTTTGGTGATGCTGTTGGCCGATTTAGTAATGCCCTGCCTGTCTTTTTTCCAGGCTTCTTCAATCCTCGGCAACAACTGCATCACACCGGGGCGGCCATATCTGGATAACTTGGGAATATAGGTGGCAATGTGAAAGGGTTGTTTGTCCGGTGTCATGAATACATTCAACGGCCAGCCGCCGCTGCCGGTGACAATCTGGCTGGCGGTCATGTACACCTGATCAATGTCCGGACGCTCTTCTCTATCCACTTTGATCGGTACGAATATCCGGTTGATCAATGCGGCAGCCTCAGGGTCGGAGAAGACTTCTTCCTCCATCACATGGCACCAGTGACAGGTTGAATAACCGATTGATAAAAAAATGGGTTTATCTTCTTTGCGAGCCTTGGCAAAGGCCTCTTCACCCCACGGATACCAGTCAACCGGATTATGGGCATGTTGCAGCAGATAAGGGCTGCTCTCGTGAACCAGACGATTACTATACTTTTCCATCATGCCATCAGTCAACGCACAGGCCGAAGAAGAAAACAGCAGGAACAGAAGAAATGACAGAGTAAGGGCAAGCTTATACCTTAAAAATGACATACATCAATTGTTCGCTGTCTGAATCCACAAACGCCCCTGTTTACCATAAAAATAACCGTTACAAAATGTCTCTGAAACCGAATGATCACCCGCCAGCTCCTGTAGGGCCTCTGCAGCATCTATTTTGCTGCTTATTACATCCCTGTATAAGCGGATCACATCCGCCATACCTTCTGACTGGGGTGAAATGCGTACAATGCCGACACCATAATCTGCCAAATCAGCAAGATGATTCAGGGTTGAAAACGGCTGATACGACATCACCTGCGTACCATTAATGGTGGCGAACTCATGCGCATCCAGCGTATCCATTTCAATGCCGTCCGGATTCAGAAAACAGACATGGCGGCAATCCTGTTTACTCAAACCATGGGCTCGAGCCGCATAACAACGGGCCGAAAAAGTTAAAGGCAGATGCCCGTGGGCGAAGTATTCCACCTGCACGCCCATATCACCGACGACTGTCGGTATTTCACTGGCCGGCAGCTCCAGTGGCGGCACAATACGCATCGCACCTTGCTTACACAGATGTTGCACGGTGCCATGACTGTACAGATTAAGATGCGGGCCGGCGACCAACTTCACGTTTCGCTCTGAGGCGATTGCCACAGCGGATAAATCGTTGGCTTCAACCATTAATCCCATTTCAGATGCTGCTGTCACAATATCGCGAATAGACTGTAATTCAGCTTCTGTCGTCGGCATAGCCAATGTGGAAAACACGATCTCTTTTCCACTTGGGCGCAAACGCTCGGCCAGTTTGACCTGCCACGGCACACCTGAAATTGAACGCTTGGAACAAACCACTTCTCCGAGATAGAAAATATCCGCTTCAGTCTGCTCAGCAAGATCAACATAGAACTCATTTATTTTTTGTTCAGGCCAACCAAACAGCAGCGGCCCGACTGCAATTTTCATGGCTTTCACCGCCATTCATCCACATAAGCGCCAGCAGTATGAGCGCCGCCTTCACTGGTCGCATCCAGACTGGTCATCCACTCATCCCGAACCGTATATGTTTCGGGACTCAGGGCGCAGGCATCGACAGCACTGCGCCAGGTGGACACCACTTGCCGCACATAATGTTTGCTGCGCTGGCGACCTTCAATTTTCAGGCCGTGAACCCCGGCGGTAAAAATCTCAGGCAGCATTTCCAGAGCATTGAGACTGAACGGATCTTCCATGACATGGCCCTGTTTGCCGCAGGCCTCAAAGCGGCCTTTACACAAAGTAGGGTAGGCAGCGGCTTCATCCGGGTCGAACTGATTGATTAGCACACCATCGAGTTTGACATCCAGTCGACCATCTTCCTCTTCAAAACGAACGGCGTGAGCGGGTGAACAAACACCATTCATATTGGGTGAATCACCGGTAATATATGAAGACAGCCAGCACCGTCCTTCAGTCATCACGCACAGGCCACCGGAAACAAAAATTTCAATTTCCACGTTACTTTTACGGCATATATCCCGAATGGCATTCATAGTCAGCACGCGCGGCAACACGGCCCGCTGTATGCCGAACTCACGTTGATAGTAATTTAAAGCCTCGTAATTGCCCGCACTGGCCTGCACCGACAGATGGCGGCGCAATTTCGGCTGCTTCTCTCTGGCATAATCAAGCAGCGCCATATCCGACAGGATAATGGCGTCTGCACCGAGCTCTCCGGCCATATCAACGGATGATGTCCACGGTGTGGTATTGCGGGGGTCAGGCGAAGTATTGACTGCCACAAAAACACGGGAGCCGTTCTGATGGGCATAGCGAATGCCCTCTTCAGCTTCTTCGCGGCTGAAATTCAGTCCTTCAAAGTTGCGTGCATTGGTGGCATTTCTGAAACCCAGATAAACCGTGTCGCCACCGGTATCAACGGCTGCTTTCAGGGCAGGCAGGTTGCCTGCCGGGCAGACCAGCTCCGGCATTTTATGTTGTACCGCCGTCATGACGCGGCCTGTTTGACTGACCTTAATCGTCTCTCCGAGCGCCGCTTCAATACTGCATTTTCTTCATTCAGGCGGCGTAGTTCGCGTTTTAATGACTTTACTTCCTCTGCCGAAGATAAACCAATTCTCTTGCCAGCTGAAACCGCAACGTCAGCCAGCTGATGATCTACATATTCAACGGCCCGGATCGCCTGATGAGCCATTTCCCAGAGGCTATCCGCCATCGTTTTCCCCAGCTTCTTTTCCAGTTCGATGCGCACATCAAAATCCAGATTGGTCAGGATATTTTTAAACATCAGGCCGACTGAAGTGTCTCCGGTCATCAACAGACGACGGGAAAAGAATAAAGAATCACTATCCTCCAGGCCAAGGCACAGTGCTGTCAAAGCCATCAGATCACCTCGAATCGTTACATCGGGGCTAGTGGTTTTATGCGGGCTGATTGCAATGCGCTGCTCGCTGATATGCATGATAAGCTCAAGTTCGCCAGCGGGCGTGCAGAATAATAAATGCCTGCCAAGCAGCGGTTGCAGCTGGGCTAAAGCGTGACCGGCAAACATTCGGTTGATTAAATGCTCAAGAACCTGCGCCTGGACAAAGCCGGGCATGGGACGCAAAAACAAATCCGGCGGCGGCAATATTTTCAACTTGAGCATTTAGCTACCTCTTAAGGATTACACAAAAACCATTCATATATTATGGGCTTAGCACATCTCTTTATGCGCCAATACTGCCTTTTTTTCTCTTTCAGGGGAACTCAGTATAAGAAGCGGATTTCAGCTTCTTGCAGTTTCAGCCACCTCATCTTTTTCAAAACGTTTGGCAAAAAAGACGCCAATCTCAAAGAGAATATATACCGGAATAGCCAGCATCACCTGAGAAATAATGTCCGGCGGCGTCAATATCGCGCCCATTACAAAGGCGCCGACAAATACCCAGCGGCGCTGCTTTTTCATGACATCGGTGGACATGGCTCCCAGTTTGACCAGCAGGATGCACACCAGTGGTATTTCAAAGGCCAGACCGAAAGCAAAGGCCAGTTTAATCACCAGACTGACATAGGGCTGCACCGCTGGCAGCACATCCAGGCCGGGGCCTGAAAAACCAATGAAAAACTTGAAGGCCAGTGGCATGACAAAAGCATAGGAAAAAACCCCTCCGCTCATAAATAACACTGATGAACCAATCAGAAACAGCAGGAACAGGCGGCGCTCATCACTATAAAGACCCGGCGCAACAAAGCTCCACAGGTGATACATCAAATAGGGACTGGAAATAAACAGCGCAAATACAAAAGAGACTTTCAAACGGGCAAAGAATACTTCCGGCAGACTGATGAAAATCATCGGAATATCAGCGTCCAGCTGCCCCCTTAACGGATCCATGACTAAATCCATCAGGGTTTCAGAGACGCCATAACAGGCGGCAAAGGTGGCAACCAGGCAGATCAATGCATGAACCAGACGCTGTTTGAGCTCAACCAGGTGTTCCTTCAGGCCCATCCGTTCATCTACTGTATCACTCACGCCCGTTCTTCCCCGTTTTTGTTGCCATCCCCCGGATCATCATTTTCATTATCATGATCAAATCTGGAGCGCGCCCGTTGCATACCGATATTTGCGCCCTCTTCCGCCTGCTCGGTCATTTCTTCAAATGGCTTGCGCAAAGGTTCAGTCTGCTTGTTCACTTCGGATTTAATCTCGGCAATATGTTTTTTGGCTTCTTTGAGAAAAGATACGCCCTTGCGCGCAACATCAGGCAGTTGCTCCGGTCCGACGACCAGTACAATCAAGACCAGAATAACAATCATTTCAGGGAATCCGATTCCGAACATGCTTATCCCAAAAAGTTCTTAATCAATATATTGCCCGAGATCAGATAGAAAAAATCAGGACTTCACTTCTTCTTTGGTCTTGGCCTCTTCTTTGTTGATGATCACAGCATCTTCATGTCCGACATTGGAAGCTGCGCCGGCTGGCGTTTCCGGTGTATTCTTCTCATCCATGGCGCCACGGAACTTGTTTAAGCCCTTGCCCAGCGCCTCGCCAACCTGCGGCAGCTTTCCCGCCCCGAAAATGACAAGTATAATAACAAGAATAATAAGTAACTCCGGAAATCCTAATCCAAACATAATCGCTCCTGATTTATCTGAGTTGAGTGGGTTAAACTAGCGTTAATCGCTAACACTGCCAACCGCCGGGCAAGAAGGTGAATAAAACGTTTGCTTACCCGGTCAATTCCAGCAGAGCGCGGACGGTATTTTCAGCGCCCTCCGCTATCTTGCTGATTGAAGCATCCAGCATATAACATGGAGAAGTCACCAGTTTCAGAGACGCATCAATAACAATCTCCGCATGCGTGGTTTTCTGATGTTTTCCTCCCATGGCCTCAATTGCTGCTGCCGTGTCGGCATCTTCACCAATCGTCACTGTGGCGCCGGGAAGAATTCTGGCCATAACCGCAGGCGAAATGCATAAAGCGCCAATGGGTTTGCCTGTTTCAACCATGGCCGTGACGGCTCGTTGCAAATCTGCGTTGACGATGCATGCCGGGCCTTCAAAAGCCAGACTGGATAAATTCTTTGCTACTCCAAACCCGCCGGGCAATAGCAGGGCATCATAGTTGGCAGCATCAAATTCACTCAGCGCCCTGATCTGACCACGCGCAATTCTGGCCGCTTCAATCAGCACATTTCTCGATTCATCCATCTCGGCGCCCGTAATATGGTTGATCACATGATGTTGATTCATATCCGGTGCGAAACACTGATAAGCAGCACCAAAGCGATCCAGTGCCAACAGGGCCAGAACCGACTCATGAATTTCAGCCCCGTCATATACACCACAACCGGACAATACTACTGCAACATTTTTCTTCGCCATTTTATCACCTCCGACACTGCTTGAAAGCAACATCAACAATACTGACAATCGAACCCGACGGCACGCAGAACGTGCCATTCAATCGGAATCGCCTTCAATACCGCTACAGCATCCGACATCTATGCAGCTTTATGTATGGAACGGATATCAATTGCTTTGGTCTCCACAATACATGCATGGCGACACAAAGCGCAACCCACACACAAGCTGGTATCAATAGCTGGTTTGTCCTGATTCCACAGCATGGCGCCCGGCACCGGGCACGAGCCACGGCAAGCGCCACATTCGGGGCCGACATAGGGCAGACAGTGGCTCGTATCCATGCGCGCAATAGCGATCAGGGGCAAGGCAATGGCTTCATCATCTTCACGTTCAGGCAGCTGCAAAGCACTCGTTTTGCAGGCTTTCACACAGGGCCAGTCTGCGCACAGATGACAAGCCTTGTGTAATAAATCCAGTGCTGGTGTGGTGGCTGCTTTCAGGCCACAACTCAAGGGTAATGAAAAAATGGTATTGTAGGAACAGGCTCTGATACAATCGCCACAGCGATCACAGGCGAGCAGAAAATCCATCTCGGGTCGGGCATAAGGCGGGCGTATCCAGCGCTCCGCTTCACTGCTCACTTGCGCATCAATGCCTTCAATCACTGTTTCCTGCAGTTTGTGAAAACCACCACGAAAAAAATCACGTCGGTTCATAACGGTTAAAACCTCATCATCATAGGTTCTGTCAATAACCATAGATGAGAAGTTGTCATCATGACAGCGAAAAGACACATCGGAAACAGTTTCCAGCCTGAGCCGGGTATTAAGGCCTCCCCTCGATAGCGCAACACCTGCATGGCGATCCAGAAACCGAACATGATGAGCGCAGCCTGTAGTGCGAAGATGGTATCCTGAGGAATCATGGCCGACATAGCACGGGTTTGTCTCTCAATCATACCGAGAGGTTGGGCGCCAATACCCAAAGGGTTTGCAAGCAGTGCGCCCAGTCCGCCGTCTTCACGCAGAAGGTGGTTGAGATTGTGCGCCAGATGGTAGGCAAAGGCGAGCGGCAAGGCGATAAAAGACATACCAGAGAACAGCCGTTTGAATGAGCTTTTATGCCTGTTACAAAAGCGGGTGAGTGCAACCATCAGACTGTACACAAGAACAATAAGCGCCATGCTCGCCAGCAATCCTGTGGTAAAACTCCATAACAATTGACCGGAATCACCGACCAGACGTGCAAAGGCCCTGATCCAACGTTCCCAAAAGGGCATCATGGTCAGGCCATGCAGGCCGGTCAGAGCCAGCAGACTGAGCATAAACCATGCCTCATCCGGACGAGGCCTCGCATCCTGGATCGCCTCTTTACTCATGGGACGGGGATGCCATGCGATATTCTGCTCAGGACAACTCCGGATGCAGTTTCCGCAAGAGGTACAATAGGTGTTTTCCTGAAGATTTTTCATCAACAGACCTGTAGGACAGGACTCAACCTCTTTCGTACCATGATAACAGTCCAGAGTGATGCAGTTGTTGCAAACTTCCGCATCAACATGCCGTAATTCAACAGGCGCCAGTTGCGCATAAATTCCGATTGTTCGGCCCACGGGACAGAAATAACGGCAGAATGCCTTACGTTCGAAAAGTGCGAACGAAATCGTTGCCAGCACCAGCATCAGCATGGCCATCAGGGCCGTGGCATAAGGATTCGTAGTAATGCCAACACCCAGTTCCAACCAGGTAAACCCGATAAACAGCAGCAGCGCTGGCCATACATTACGTAACAACTTAGGAACCTGAAGACCAAGACTACCACCCGGATTGGGTCGGCCTGAAAAATTAAGCCGCGTCAACCATGTTGCCAGGGCATCCCAGGGACATACCGCACACCAGGCTGAACCCAGAAAAAATATGGAAAGAATGAGACCTGACCACCAGAGATTCCATGTCAAAACCGTGGCGATATTACGCGCCGGAATTGGCGTGCCATACAGTCCCGCAATAATGACCAGAAGAAACAGGCTAACCATCGCCAGTTTAAGTGTCAGGATGGGCCATCTGGAGGTTATGAGCATGGAGGTCAGCCGTCGCCATGCCCCTTTCATACAGCCATGCCTTGAGGAAGACTTTACGTCAGGGCGTGGTGCAAACAAGGCCCAGATAGCGAGAAGAAGTACAAAAACCCATGCGGTGAAAGCCCAAACCAAAGGAAGACCCGGATGCATCATGGTCAAGATTTTTTCCTGTCATGCGCGGCATCGCGGACTTTCTCCTCAACCAGACGCCGTCGCCGATAAACATTGACGCCGACCAGTACGATGAGCATGCCACCTATCAGTGCTCCAGTTACGCCAATCCTTGAAGGCGGACCAATTTGAAGTGGAAAATCTATAATATAGGGTGCGCCGCCATCTGAGAATTCGGCGGTAATAATGTAGGCTCCCGGCTCACTAAATAAAAAACGCTGCCTGAAAACATTGTCATCCACTGTTTGTACGCCAATGCGTTCCTTACGCTTGTTGAACCAACTGTCATCACTCACGGTGAAACTGACCTTGCCATTAAATGGCTTGTCATTATCAAGACGTTTTGCGTACAGATTGATCCGGCCCGGTTCATTGGGCTTGGGAAATGCGGGGAAAACCATATAGGTTATAAAATAATCTCCCATCTGGATATCGACCTGCATACTGGGAGGGGTGTTGGAATCCTCATTCCAGTTGTAGGCGGGCCTACCTATCACATGATGGGCATAGACCGGACTACACCAGAGAATGCACAGCAAACATAAGAATGAAATCAACCTGAATAGCCGCATATTTATTCCTTATAACCGATGATGAACTTATGAATTCTGCAAATGGTTTACGTGCCGTGCAACTGTTCCCATGGATCGATCAACAATACGGATCGGCAGGCTGGGATGCGGGCAAACTTCAACACATTGCCCGCAGCCGACACAGCCATGCTTGATGACCGGCTTGTAAAAATTAGCGAAAGCAAAGCCAATGGCCTCACCCCCCAGGGGACATATGCTGGCACAGGCTCCGCAAATGCCCCTGTCGACCCATGGATAACAAGCTGTCCGGTCTATCCGGGCGATCCCCATATCAACCTGATCCAGCATGGCGCGTTTTTCATGAGGAATTTCTTTGATGGCATTGGTCGGACAGGCAAACCCGCATTTCATGCACAGGGTGCACGATTTATTTTCCGGGTTGATATAGGGGGTGTTGGCCTTGTTTCCGCCGCTACGTTTGTAGTATTGGATACAACGAGGAGGACACACCTCGGCGCACAGTCCGCAGCCGATACATGCCGTAATAAATGCTGCATCATCCTGTAATGCGCCCGGTGGCCGCAATCGTTTATAGGGTGCGGTGGAAGTGGCTGGAGCCAATATCCGGGCAAGCCCGAAGGGTAAACCAGCTATCATGAGCACGCCGCCGCCCAAGGCCGGAATCCGCCTGAGCATTTGCAGGAATCCGCGCCTGTTCATCAATCAGCCGTTCCGGGCACATCGTGCTGACCGGATTTGACAAATTTTCGTCCCAGATGTCCCCGACCCTGATAGGGGATATCCCTGATGCTTGTCGTGAACATGAGCGCATCTGTTGGACATACAGCGATGCAGGCAGTGCAATTATTGCATTCCTGGCCAAAATCATCACGCATCGGATCCAGGGCAAATTCGCAAACCGCATTGCATTTGGCACAGTCGTTGCAGGTTTCCACCGTCCGTTTGATACGGAATAAACGATAGCGCCCCAGGAGTGAATAAAGCGCTCCACCGGGGCACAGATAACGGCAGAAACCCCGGCGTGCCACTAGGATATCAAACAGCAGTGTCAGTATAAAAAAAACAGCGCCTGCGCCAAAACCGCCAAGGGCAAGGCCATAATACAGTTCCCGGCCAACAATGGCGGGGGGATAAATATTCGCCACCAATACTGAACCGCTTATCGCGGATAGTGCGAGCCCCAAGGCCAGCACGCCATACTTCAGACGTTGGTCGAAGTGAAGCTTTCCGGTGGACAGACCGGACTTGTGCAACCAGACGGCGACATTCGTATTCAATTCATAGAGCAGTGTTGCCGGACATATCCAGCCACAAAAGAAGCGCCCGAACACAATAGTGAAGATAATGGGGATCAATGCTGTGAGCAGAAATGGCCAGTAAATGTCCATTGACGCGGCCATCTGGCCCACTACCGCCAAAGGGTCACTGAGTTTCAGACCAAAGAAACTGCCGGACCACGTCGTACCTTTAATCGCATCCAGACTGTTTGCCGGGTCATCAGTAAATGGCGAGGTCAGAAAGTGCATTACATCATAAAACAACTTGTCCGGGGGCGATAGTAGCCGGTACCCATGGGATGCAACATAAGTCTGATAAACGCTAACCAGCGGAAGGATGATAAGCATGGCAAATACAGCCCAAAGCGTTAGCCAACGTAGTTTATTCAGGTGTCGTTGCATCAGTTACCATCCTTTTCACACATCATAAACACCCACAACATTTTTTAAACTTTAATCCGCTGCCGCAAGGACAGGGCGCATTTCTGCCAATCCCCTTATTCTGCATCTCTTTACGCATCTGGGTGCAGCGGTATTGATAGGAGATTTTAGTATGGTCACTGTCAGAAGCTAAGCCGCTGACCTCAATCGACCAGTCAAGGACATCCCCGCGCACAACCCGGATGGGATCACGAAACGGGAAAAAAGCCTGCTGCCAATGCGTTCCCGGTTGATCCGGTGCGGCATTGATGCATACGCCCTTACTTAATGTTGCGTTGAACCAGCCAGCCATACCATAAATTACCCCTGGCCGCAGGATTGGGAAATAACCACGGGACATATAAGATGTTCCCTTATAATTGTATAAATTCACCGTGTCGAGTCTTAGCGGTTCCGCCAAAAGCTGACTGGCAAGTATGGTTTCCACCATCATTTTGCGCGAGAAAACATCAAAGGCGGGTGAAAAATCAATTCCTGGAAACTGATGCCAGAAGTCGATTTTATCATAAATATCTCTATTATCAACCGGAGCGGCGAATAACGCTATCTCGCCGGGAATCATCGCCCCTCCATCCACAAGCATTCTGTCCCGCGCATCCGTCATAAACTGAAGCATATTCTCATCGACCGCAAAACTACCGAGTGTTTCCGAGATAATGACGTTGGCCTGTTGTGGAAGAGATACGTTCAGGGAATTGTCCTGAATAAACTCCATACGATCCGAGCAACCATTGACACGGGCAATTTCCCGCGCCAGATCAATGGCTCCCGTCTGTTCAATGGCATAGACTCTGGCCGCCCCTGCCTGTAGCGCCCATATTCCCAAAACCCCGGTTCCTGCCCCAAGATCCACTACAACATCTCCGGGCTTAATCGTTTGATTGATAGCGGAATGGAATGCCTGCATACGAACCGTATCGGACAGCATCTGGTAATAATTACTATATTCAACCTGCGCTGCGCGGAATTCACTCACTTGCCACTCCTTTAATCCTAGAATCCTCAGTTGGAAGCACCCACATGGCGCAAGCTCTTGATTCGCTTTGCTAAACGAAAAAAAAACTCTTATCACCAATAAGGTGACGACGATTTTTTGCCTTACGCCCTTCAAATCAATATCTTACACCCTGCACGCACTCCCAACTGAGGATTTTAGGTTAATCTACATACAGCCATTTGAGGGTGGGGAGCTGAGTAGTTACTTTAAATTGGGAATAATTCGAATAGCCTGAGGCATCTGGATACAAGACCGTTCACAAAGCCCGCAACCGATACAATCATCCTGGACATGCGGCTGTTCCAGAAAGCCTACCGTAATGGCGACTGGGCCAAGCGGACAGGCGCGAGCGCATACGCCACAGGTTTTGCCTTGAAAAGAGAGGCAGATGCTTTCATCAACATGTGCATACCCCATTTTTACATTTTCAAGAATATCTTCCCTTGTGCGCTTGATAGGCTTCAGCGCACCGGTTGGACAGGCATCCCCACACTTCATACACAGGATACAGGCCTGCTCACGTGGCGTGATGTAGGGTGATCCCATGACGGAAACACCTGTTTCAAACCCGAAATACTTGATACAATTGTTTGGGCAGACCTCCGAACATTTGCCACAACGAATACAGCGGCTTAAAAATTCATCCTCCGCCAATGCCCCTGGCGGACGGAGAAAGCGCATGCGCATGGTTGCAACCTTGCGCGCTGCCCAAGCTGCGCCAGGTATGGATGAGAGTACTGTTAAAACAGTGACCGTACTGCCCAGCGCCGCACACAGGAATCGCCTACGATTCATTGGCTGATGAAAAACAGGGCCGGAGCTAATGCTCCGGCCCTGTTGTCCTGTCGTACAGGATCGTCCATCCGTCAGACGATTTTTTCGATGCGGGCAGCCAACTTCTTGAAATCCGCCTGTCCCGACACCGGATCGTAAGCACGATTAGTCGTACCGTTTACCAGCCACTTGTTGAACTTCGGATCGGCACTGTCTGCCACCGACAGGTTCCATGGCGAGAACATGAATCCGCGCGGGACGAAGTTGCGTGCCGGCTTGATCAGGCTGTTGGTACCACCTACCTGAGCGCGGGCTTCAATATGACCGCGCCGGGTAATCAGGCGCACCATATCCCCATCCTTGATACCGAGGTCTTTGGCATCGTCCTCATGCATTTCGACATACATCTCCGGGACAAGCCGCCGCAATGTGGCGGAACGGTTACACTTGGCCGTATGAAAATGCTCATAGACTACACCGAAGGCCATCCAGTAAGGATACTTGTCTTTTGGAATTTCAGACCAATACTTTCCGCGATGTTTCTCATCAGGAAGATCAGGCGTTAATGCCATATCCCGTGCCTGCACCAGCAACTTTTTGTTGTCGATGGTTAAGAAATCTTTGTCAACACCGAATCTCATCAGTTGATTCGTGACTTCCTCACGTTTGCTGTAATCCTGCTGACATAGTTTGAAATGCATTTTGCCGTCCTTGGTGCGGAAATAGCCATAGGGCCGATTCTTCCAAACACCCTCCTGGGCCATATAGCGCCGTTTAGCGCCACCGGCCCTGGCGAGAGCATAGGTTGGTGCCGGCCACTGAACGCCACGCAGTTCACGAAGCTGGTCATAAAGGCCGATTCCATCCTTCTTCTCCACATCCAGCATGCCGGTCAAATCGGTATCGGTGTCTTTGGATGCTACGACGAGATCACGGAAGACCTCTTCGGCATCATAGGAACCGTCAGCCAGTTTCTTCCAGTGGAAGATTTTATCCACATTCGGAACCCCGAGCAATTTTCCAATCTCCTTGCCTTTGTCGATCACCATATCCAGATCCGCATGGGAGCCTTTCGGTCCCTGGGCTGCCTTATCGGTGACATAGATACGGCGTTCGGACTGAATATATGTTCCCTGCGCTTCGCCCCAGGTTGCTGCCGGGAAGATTACATCGGCATAGAGGTTATTAGGCGCATGACGGTAGATTTCCTGTGCGATAGTAAACATCCGGGTCATCGCCGGCCTGGATACATTATATGAATCCGGCAGATCAATATGGGTGGCATAGACAAGGAATATCGCCCTGACTCTCCTCTTGTCATCAACTAGGCCACGCTCCATCATACCCACGGCCATGCCTGAATTGTCCGAATTCATGGCATTGATCAGATTCTTTTCGGGTACGCCCCATGCCTTGGCCATCTTGGCCCTGTGTGGCGCATTTTTAAGTCCCTGATTAAAGGGAAGACGCCCTGTCAAGCCTCCAGTAAAGCGTTCGCCCATGGCATTGGGTTGACCGGTCATGGAAAATGGTCCACAGCCCGGCTTGGCCAGATTGCCGGTCATGCTTAGCAGATTGATGATGGAAATGACATTATGTTGGCCGTGGATGTGCTGGTTGTAACCGATGCCCCACATGATGATAACACCGCCGTGTCCCACATGATTACCCTTGGTGCGTGCCTGGCGCTTGCGCGTGGCATCGGCGAACATGCCTGCCACTCTTCGAATTAAGGCCGGGTTTACGTCGTGGTTGATGCCACCCATGCGATCCTGCACCTGCTCGGGGCTGTAATCCTTGAGCACGCCATCGGTGTACTCCTTCCAGCCATCGGTATGGTTCTTCATAAACTCCCAGTCAATCACATCCTTATGATCCTTGAGCAGGACGTAGGCCAGAGCATTCAAAAAGCTGATGTCGCCATTCAGGATGGGCACATGCACGTGGTTTTTTGAGTTGATATCCGCATATCCCATACTGGAGCCGGTATAACGCGGATCAACAACCACGGTTGGAATATCTTTTTTCTTCTTGTGATCGGCGATGCGCCAATAGATAATCGGATGTGACTCGCGGGCATTATGACCAAAATGCATCACCATGTCGGAGAGTTCAATGTCTTCATAAGCCAGCGGCGGCGTATCTGAGCCCAGCGTCTTGAAATAGGCGGTCACAGCCGAGGTCATGCACATGCGGGCATTGGCCTCAATGGTATTCGATCCCAGTATGCCCTTCATGAACAGGTTCTCCAGCCACTGCCCTTCCACGGTCAACTGCCCGGAACCATACAAAGCAATGGAATTGCCACCATGCTTCTGGTGAATATACGCTATCTTGTGAGCGACCATGTCGGAGGCTTTTTCATACGGAACACGTACGAAATGCTCATCATCAAATGAGCCCTTGGTTTTGGAGACATACTCCAGATTGCCGTGGTCTGGTTTACTCCATTCCGCCCAGACATCCTTCCGCACATAGGAATCTCCTTCCAGGCGATCTGTGTAGATCGGTTCGGCGGCAGTCAGCCCCTTGATGCATTGCAGGCCTAAGTTGGTCGGGTGCTTGGGATCCGGTCGCATGGAGACGATTTTCCCTTTCTCCACTTGTATGAGCGTACCACAACCCACACCACAATATGGACAGGCGGACAGAAACTCCTTACGTCCTTCATCATTCTCTTCGCCAACAGCAGGCGCCGCCTCAAGTTCAGGATTTCCGCCCGACAGCAAGCTGACACCGGCAGCCGATGCAGTAATATAGGCGCTACCCTTGATAAAGTCGCGCCGATTAACCTTGATTCTTTTCATAACCCGTTTCCTCCTTTTTTATTTATAAATCTTCAGGGATACGCAGAGTGCGCATGTATTTGATGACATCATCAATTTCCGAGTCGTTCATGTTGGCTATTCCCGCAGAACCGCTAAAGGGCAGCATGCGCGTATTGTCCCGACCCAATTTGATGGTTTCACGAATAAATCCATCCGAGGCAAGCCGTAAAAAGTCCGGGCTGCCGATCGCCGTTCCAGAACCATCGCCTGCATAACCTTGACCATAAACACCATGACAGTGGGCGCAAATTCCCTGGAACCAGACCTTGCCCAGTTCTGCATTGCCCATAGATATCCGTTGCGCATCCACTGCTGCTGAACGGTTTGCCTCCATGATATGCGTGCGCAGGTAAGAGATGATAGCCATGATTTTCTTTTCTCCCAGTTCTTCACTCCAAGCGGGCATGGACGTGCCTGAACGACCCTTACTGATTGTTTCAAAAAGAAATTTGTCTGAAGCGATGCCAAGGAATTGCGGACTGATCAATGAGGGCGCAATGCCCGCCTTGCCGATAGCGTCCGCCTGATGGCAGGCAGCACAATTTTCATTGAATAGCGATTCTCCTTTTGATGTGGCGGCTGCGCATGTCCATACATGTGTTAAAGACATTGCTAAAGCCATTAAAAAAATGCTGGTGTTGCTGATTCTAAACATAATATTTCCTCCCTGTGATCGAGTATTCTTTCTGTCATGGTTGATACAGTCCTTTCAAATGTAAGTAATATAACGTAAGTAATTATACGTAATCCGGCAACTAGAGCGATTTGATTTCAACCCGTCTTTGATCTGCGTCAATTATTTATATAAATAGCTATTGTTTGAATCTGCATTGCCTGAAAAATCGGCTAATACGCAATACCGACAGGGCAATATAGAATATGAAATTTGATTACAATGTGAATTCTGATGTGAGGAATTGGTTTTCCGATGGAAATAAGCACCAGTATCTACTTCTGAGTTCAAAATATGTGCCTGAAGTTTCCTTTTCCAGGTTTGCGCATCGATTAATGAGAATGCCTTTTTCCGCCCCATGAGATGAAGCAATTTCATGCTATGGGAAACGTTTATGCGTGTCGTATCTGTTTTATCTTATGACGCGGAAAATCCATGCACGTTAAGCGTGGATCAAATGCCACCTTGCTCCAGAAGTGCCAGACGAACCATGTCAGAAAGGGATTTAACACCCAATTTTTGATTAATAGATGCACGGTGAACCTCAACAGTCCTCGGGCTAAGTCCCAAATGTGCGGCAACTTCTCTATTTGCTTTACCATGCACCAGCAAATCCATCACTTCCCGTTCACGCGGGGTCAATTTTGCCAGGCGTTCAGTATATTCGATGCGCTGTCTGTACTTGACCCGCTGCGCCTGATGATCCTTGAAATATCGACGAATGGATTTTAGCAGAATGTCACTGTTGACAGGTTTTTCTATAAAATCAACAGCGCCAAATTTAATGGCTTCCACAGCCATAGGTATATCACTATAGGCTGTCATCAGGATGACGGGAATAGTCATCTGTTTCAGCTTTGGATGTTGTAATAATTCCATGCCGGACATTTCCGGCATGCGAACATCGAATAAGGCGCAACCATGCATGGCAGGATTGCAATCATCAAGAAATGCAGCAGCCGAAGCATAGGTCTGCGCCTGCATACCCTCCGATGCCAGGAGTTCGCATAATGAATCGCGTACAGCTTCATCATCATCAACAATATAGACAATCAAATCACTTTCCATCACACAATGATCCGGCAATTGGCAGGGTAAAGCAAATATTTAATCCTGTTTCGGCAAGCCTCTCCGCCCATAAACGCCCTCCGAGGTTCTCGATGATCGAGTAACTCATCGACAGTCCCAGGCCCATACCCTCTTTCTTCAAGCTAAAGAATGGATCAAACATCTGTTCCAGTTCTTCCGGCGCCAGTCCCGCTCCCTGATCACACACTGAAACTTTGATACTATCCTGATCAGCCCGGTCTGTGCTGATCGTCAGTTGCCTTTGACATGGTTCCATGTCTTCCATAGCCTGACAGGCATTGCGGATCAGGTTCAGCAACACCTGCTGAATGAGTAAATGATCGGCAAACACCAGCGGCAGTGCTGCTGCGAGCTCTGTCTCAGTTTCTACCCGGTACTTTTGGGTTTCAAGCTCAGCTAGTTTCACAGTTTCAAGAATAAGCATATTCAAATCCACTGATGCAAGCGCCATTTCCTGACTACGAGTGAAGTTGCCAATATGCCGCACAACATGTCCCGCTCGGTTGGCCTGAGCCGATATTTTTTCCAGAATTCCCCCTAGTTTATCCGCCTCTACCTCGCCGTTTCTCATCAATCGCGAACAGGTGTCCGCATAGCTGAGAATTGCCGAAAGAGGCTGATGCAATTCATGTGCAATCTCGGCTGACATCCTGCCCAGGATCATCAGGCGCGAAGCGCGTTCCTTTTCCTGCATTTGTAATTTTTCCAGCTTCTGCGCCCTTTTGCGGTCTGTGATATCACGCACCATGGCTAAAATAA
Source organism: Zetaproteobacteria bacterium (assembly GCA_021545665.1). Next base: position 138 of record JAJRTX010000314.1, on the reverse strand, counting down.
GCGTGCGCCCGCCCAGTTGAATGGGCGCGGTGGACAGTTCAGTCGGCACGCGAGCGCCTGTTTTTGTTCGCAAAATGAACTCACAGGTCGCTCCCTGACCGGCGTTGGCAGCCTCTTTCAAAAACAGGTCAAGCTGAT
>JAJRTX010000313.1 GCA_021545665.1 Zetaproteobacteria bacterium | reverse complement strand
TCGGATTTTTTTCTGTACCGCCGGTGTAACCGGATGTTGTCGAAATCACCCCCGGCAGTTCATCAAAGGGATGTTGCATGCACCAGAAACAGCCGCCGGCGCAGGTTGCAGTTTCTGTTTTAGTATTTGATGCGGCATCTGCCTGAGTTGCCATCGTCACCAGTAAAATACCTCCGATATACATTAATATTGCAGGGCTTTTCATCCATATCTCCATGGTTGCATCTACTCATTCTGTAGCCCGCATTATTCATAAATGCTGCCGCGTCCTTGCTTGTCCCTTTGCCCGCAACGAACCCCTCGTACCCCAGGGCACTTTCTCTGCCGCCAGCGGCATTCACCTTGTCAGTCGTTCGTATGCATGGCTACGCACTTCTTCCTCGGAATCAGGCAAGGTGAATCGAGCTTGCGAGAGAGAAGGCACCCTGGGGTGTTGCAAACAAAGGTTCTGCGCAATCATCACGGCGATTCATGAATAGTGTGGGTTAGACGTTATAAAAGCATAATGATGACAACATGAAGGAGTGATTATGTGGAGCTGAATAACGAAGCAGAATAAAGTGATCCATGTTTCAGCTGTCTTGAAGGGTTGGTTAACTGCGGAAGTATTGTGGATCGATTTTGTATTTGCGCAACAGTTTGCGAACCGTATTGCGGTTGAGCCCGAGCATTTCCGACACCTTCAGCTGATTGCCGCCGCAGCGTTCCATGGCCAGAACCAGCAAGGGTGGTTCAACCTGTTCGAGCAGGTGTTGGTGCATATTGATTGCCTGCGCATAACCCAGTTGATGCAGATATTGACGCGTACAGCGCGTGACAGCCATCGAAAGGGTTTCTTCGCTCTGTTGCGTATTGCTTGTATTGCCCAGAGCCAAAGCCACATCAGACAAAGTAATGCTGGCTCCCGGTGTCAGTACTGCCAAGCGTCGCATGACGTTTTTCAGTTCCCGAACATTACCGGGCCAGTCATGGCGACTCAGCAGGTCGGTTGCCTCATCAAGCAGAACAGGTGCTTGCATACCCAGCTCATCAACAGCCTGAGCCAGTAAATAATGAGCCAGTTCATGAATATCATCCCGGCGCTCGCGCAAAGGGGGAATATGTACCGGAATAACATTCAGTCGATAGTACAAATCTTCTCGAAATGAACCTTCGGCAATTTTTTCTGGTAGATACTGATGTGTTGCCGCCAGTAATCGCACGTTAATAACTGTTGACTGGCTGCTACCCACACTTTGTATGCGACCTTCTTCCAGCACACGCAATAGTTTTGCCTGTAGTGCAGCTGGCATATCTCCAATTTCATCAAGGAACAGCGTGCCTCCATCAGCTTGTTTGAATCGCCCCTCCCTGTTTGCATCGGCTCCGGTGAATGCCCCCTTTTCATGGCCAAACAGTTCAGATTCCAGAAGATCAGCAGGTATTGCAGCAGTATTAATGGCAATAAAAGGATGTTCTGCCCGTTGACTGCGTTCATGTAGGGTGTGCGCAACCATTTCCTTGCCAGTGCCGGTTTCACCGGTGATGAGTACGGTCAGATCTGATGCTGCCACACGGCCTAACGTACGAAATAACTGCTGCATTGCCGGGCTTCTGCCAACAATTAAATCTTTCTTCTTTTCTTGCCTGGGCCGAATGTTCTTCTGAACAGGTTGTATCCTCTGAACCAGTTGCCGGACTTCGTCCAGATCAAATGGTTTGGGTAAATATTCCATGGCACCAATGCGATAGGCTTCGGCGGCATGTCCAAAGGTGGTTTCGGCTGTCAACATAACCACGGGCATGGTTAACGTGCCGCTTACCAGCAAGTCCATGCCGTTGCCATCGGGTAGAAACACATCCAGAAAAACCATGTCTACGGCTTTTTCCTGTATGACTTTCTGTGCTTCAGCAATTGAACTGGCCTGTGAAACTTCCAATCCTTCCTCGCGTAGCACTTTATCAAGTACCCAGAGGATTCCTTCATCATCATCTACGATTAGTACATGCATCAATCTTCACTCCTTGTACGCGAACAAATCAGTGGCAATTTGATTAATTACCTCTCCTTTTTGATAGGCAAATGCAAAACCATCGTTGTTCGTCCTTTTTCACAGCGGGCATCGACGCGACCACCGTGCTCAAGCATCACACGCTCAACCAGAGCCAGACCTAAACCGCTGCCACGAACTTTGCCGGTAATGTACGGCTCAAACAGACGCTCACGCAGTTCTTCGGGTACGGTTGAACCATCATTGGTTATACGGATTTCGAGAACCTGTCCATCATGACCGGGCAAGTGAACCAGCGGAGCCATTCGGGTTTGCCATTCGATAAAACTGTGAGCCGCCTCGACTGCGTTTTGCCAGAGGTTTTCGATTGCTTGTCTGAGGCGGGCAGCGTGGGCCATGATTTCCGGCAGGCTGGGATCAAAAATCCGTCGAACCTGAATGTTATCTTTATATTGAGTTACATCATCAATCAGCGTATGGATATTGATCATTTCCATTTCTACCTCAGCTCTGGGGCCGACCTGCAAAAAAGCATCAATACGATCGCGAATGCGATCAACCCCGTTAAGTATTTGAGCTACAGCTTCTTGTTCCGGAACCGACAAATTCTGTTCAGAAAGCCATTGAGACGCACCACGCAAAGCCGCCAGTGGATTTTTTACTTCGTGAGCCATTTCCAGTGCAATTCGGGCAACCGCTTCAGCCATTTCATGGCGTTTGGCGTGCTCTTCCACTTCAGTACGAAAGGCCTCAGGGATAAAAATTGTTGTGATTCCTTCATCAAACATCCCCAAATGTATCGACACAGGCATATTGCTATTTCGAATACAGATATGGTGATCTGAGGTGCCAGCCCCAATGGATTGAAGCTGCATCAGTAAGCGGGTTATTTCCGATGAAGGGGAAAATATGTCCGACAGTAATATGCCAATTAACCGCTTGCTTGATTGTCCCAGAGTTTCTTGAGCCAGCAGGTTTACCTGGATGATGCGTGAACCGTGATCCAGCATTATCACAGGCAAGGGCAATTGGCCTAGCCCAATATGCTCAGGCGGCACGTGGTAATTCCTTACCCTTATGATCTGGTTGATGGGTTGGCGCAAGGAAATAACTTTCGGCATAGGCCATCATTCGTTCCCAGTCGGCCATAATTTGAAAATGGCCGCGAAAATCAGCGGAACCGTGCAAGCCTTTGCTGTACCAGATCACATGTTTCCGGGCTAGTTTCGAGGCAGTACGCTTGCCATGAAAATCAATTAAATGCTGCATATGTTCGCTGACGATCTCCCAGCGTTCAGTGGGTGTCGGTGCTATAGGTGCCGCCTTTCCTGTTAATGCTGCATACACTTCTGCCAACACCCATGGATTGCCCTGTACTGCTCGACCAACCATCACACCGTCACACTGAGAAATATTTATCATTTCACGTGCCGATTCGGCATCAATAATATCGCCATTACCGATGACCGGAATAGAAACGGCTGCCTTGGCAAGGCCAATATCCTCCCGGTTGGCATGGCCATGAAACATCTGGGCGCGAGTGCGACCATGCACTGTGAGCATCTGGATGCCGGATTGTTCGGCAATTCTGGCAATGGATTCTACATTTTTACTCTTTTCATCCCAGCCGGTACGAATTTTCAATGTTACCGGCACATCAACAGCGGCAACCACAACCTCAAGAATATGTGCTACCAGTGTTTCATCCCTGAGCATGGCGGATCCGGCAACCTGTTTGCAAATTTTCTTCACCGGACAACCCATGTTGATATCGACAAAATCAGCACCATGGTCGACAGCCCAGCGTGCCGCCTCGCTGACAAAGACAGGATCAGAACCAGCGATCTGAATGGCGACAGGATGTTCATTTGCATCGATTTCGGCCATGCGCTCGGTGCGCTCACGTCCCATATCCACGGCTCGTGAGGCAATCATTTCGGTAACCACAAGACCTACGCCGAAACGTTTGCATATTCGGCGAAAGGGCAAGTCGGTGATGCCAGCCATCGGAGCCAGCACCAGAGGCACGTCTATTTGATATTTTCCCAGCGAAAAACCGGGAAGCAGAGGTTTAGTTTTTACAGATTCTAGATTCACACCGAGCCCATTGCCTAAATAATGTGCAATACTAGCCTACATTACTCATGAATCGTAGCGATAATTGCGCTCTTGCTAGTGCCACGCCGTCTTGTCAGCCTCGCCGCATGGATACTGCAGCTGATGATAAGTGCATTGACTGGCCTAATACTCACTTCGTTCAGTCAGTTGCTGATACAAGTCATTTTCCAGCGTCTGATTTACCGCAAATTGCCGTGGCGGGGCATTCCAATGTCGGTAAGTCCTCTTTGTTAAATGCCCTTTTCGGACGTAAAGGTCTGGTAAAAACATCCAAGAATCCCGGTTGCACGCGTTTGTTAAACCTGTTTGAGGTGGATGCAGAACTGCTTGTTGTTGATTTGCCAGGTTATGGTTACGCACGGGCACCCAAGGCTGAGAAAAATCGCTGGGCAAGGTTGATTGATGACTATTTTGGTCATACCTTGGAGCTGAAGCTGGTTCTGCTATTGCTGGATATTCGCCATGGGCCGAAAGATTCCGACTTGCAACTGGTCGAATGCCTCAATGAAGCAGGTATCCGCTGGCTGCCCGTTGCCACCAAAGCTGATAAATTGTCCGGCAATGCACGGGCTCGGCGTCTTAAGGAAATGAAGCATGCCATCATGCTTGCCCCGCTGCCGACATCGAGTTTGAAAGGCATGGGTATCAAGCAGTTGCGTAGCCTTATCGCAGAGGAACTCAGAACAAAACAGGCTGGTATCTGGCCCCTGTAGTTTCTATATAAAAAAGAAGAGAACAAGAACTGCCAATAATAGTAACCCTGTTCGGCTTACCTAAAACCATCGCGGCTGTGTTCGTGATGGCTATTTTGTCCTTTCTTGCGTGCCCAAGAAAGAACGAAAGAAAGGCACTCCGGTTATTTCAGAAAGAGCCTATCGCGCGGCGGGACAGCGCCGCTTGCTCCCATGCGGGTTCCCGATCCTGCACATCCAGAACAGGCCACGGCTCTGCCGCTTTCTCCTGTTTTGGATGCTTGTCTCGGCAGACTGCTAGCGGGGGATTGAGTACCTGAGTCCAATGAAGAAGTGGTTATTTTCCCCTTCTAGATTTGCCAAAGTAGTGCTTAAAAAGGTGGCAACGAGCTGCGGAGCAGCGACCACCTTTTTCAGTGCTGCTTTGGGTACCCGTAGGGCAAAGATTGCGGGGCGCCTTTTCTTTGATCCTTTCTTTTTGCGCAAAAAGAAAGGATAGCCTTCTTCGGATTCCGTTTGCTTCCGGCTTTGCCAGGGAATATTTACTTTGAACCGGACAGCCAGAACCACCAGATAATAAAGATGATCAGACCAACGCCAATGAGGTTGATGATCAGGCTCATGATCTGTCTCTAGTCTTGAACAGACGCAGGCGGTTGGCATTGCTGACCACAGTAACTGAGGACATGGCCATTGCAGCACCTGCAAAAATGGGATTCAGAAGCAGGCCGAAGGCAGGATAGAGGATGCCTGCTGCAATCGGGATGCCAAGTGAGTTGTAGATAAAAGCACCAAGCAGATTTTGTTTGATGTTTTTCATGGTGGCGCGGGAGATTTCAATAGCTTTCAGCACGCCAAGAGGAGAAGAGCTCATTAATGTGATGTCTGCACTTTCCATGGCGATATCCGTACCTGCGCCGATGGCAAAACCGACATCGGCCCGTGCCAGTGCAGCTGCATCATTGATGCCATCCCCGACCATGCCGACGATTTCACCCTGATCTTGTAATTCGCCAATTCTGGTGTCTTTATCGGCAGGCATAAGCTCCGAAAATACGTCATTTATACCAATTTGTTCTGCAACGGCTGCGGCCGTGTGCCGATTGTCTCCGGTAAGCATGACAACGCGTAAACCTGACGCCTGCATGAGGGATATGGCGGTTTTGCTATCTTCCCGGATCGGATCAGCCACAGCAATCAAACCGGTCAGCAATCCGTCCGCACAAAGCAACATAGGCGTACGAGCCTGTTTAGAGAATTTTTTCAGTTGTTGCCGGACTATATCAGAGACTTCGATATTGAACTCTGCCATCAGTTGAATATTACCCATCAGTATATGGCTATCACCTATCTTACCTTCAATCCCCTGACCTGAATAAGCTTTGAATGACTCTACTGAATCTGTTTTCAGGCCTTTCTTTTCAGCAGCCTGTATAATTGATGCAGCCAGAGGGTGCTCACTGCCTGCCTCCAGACTGGCAGCCAGTCCAAGTAACTGATCTTCATGGCCTTCGAATGTAATAATGTCAGTAACTTCCGGTTTGCCCAGGGTTACTGTCCCCGTTTTGTCCAGAATGATAGTGGTCAGTTCCCCTGCCCGTTCCAGCGCTTCACCATTTCTGATCAGTACGCCATATTCTGCCGCTTTGCCGATACCAACCATAATCGACATGGGTGTGGCCAGTCCGAGGGCACATGGGCAGGCGATAATCAGTACGGTCATCATGGTGACCAGTGCAAAACTGATTTGCGGAGCAGGTCCAAAGTTGAACCAGATCAGAAAGGTGAGAATGGCGATGATTAAAATTGTCGGCACAAATACAGACGCAATTTTATCGGCCAGCCGCCCAATTTTCGGTTTGCTGCTTTGTGCCTGTTGTACCATGGCAACAATATGTGCCAGTACTGTGTCTGCTCCAATGCGCGAAGCCTGATAAATAAAGCTGTCCCGGGTATTGATGGTGCCGCCGATCACTTCATCCTGAGGATCTTTTTTTACTGGCATGGCTTCACCGGTAAGCATGGACTCATCTACTGATGAATGGCCCTCAATCAATATGCCATCGACTGGAATTTTTTCTCCGGGGCGCACACGAATCCGTTCACCCAGACCTACCTGCTCAATGGGGATATCCAGTTCCTGCCCATCGCGAAATACACGCGCAGTTTTGGCCTGCAGTCCGATCAGACGTTTAATGGCTTCGGATGTTTTTCCACGCGCCCGCATTTCCAGAGCCTGACCGAGATTAATCAGGGCAATAATGATCAATGCAGCTTCAAAATAAATGTGGCGGCCTGCTGCCGGAACCATCTCTGGTGATAAAGTGATAATTATTGAATAAAGCCAGGCCGTTCCCGTTCCTACAGCAATCAATGTATCCATATTGGCCTGGTGGTGAATAAATGATTTCACTGCACCCTGATAAAACTGGCGTCCGGAAATGAACAGTACTGCCAATGTCATCAATCCCAGTATTAACCATGCAAGTTGACCGTTTTCTGTATCCATCGAAGGTAGCCAGTTAAACATGCCAGCCAGAAACATTGGCAAACCCAGCATGGCTGCAAAGAGGAATTGCCTGAGTAGCCGATGGTACTGTTGTATTTCAGCAGCCTGTTTTTCTTCCTCATCAGCAAGGTTGCGAAGTTCACGGGCGTTGCGACCGGTGGCGCGAATCGCCTCTATCAACGATTCTGTACTAGCCTCACCCTCTACCATGGCACTGCGCTCAGCCAGGTTCACTGTTGCCTTTACTACGCAGGGGACTTCTGCCAGAGCTGTTTCAACCTTGTCTACACAACCGGCGCAATGCATGCCGTCAATGGAAAGACGGATGATTTTAGATTCAGGCATGGCTTAATCATGCCGAAAGTTGCTTTTTAGTCCATAAACAGATGTTGTTTCTGTCGCCAGTTGCATCCGTACTGTTGCTATTCGGATCAGAATGGGATTATATGGGGCAAGTGCGCTTGATATGAATCAATGTGTATTTACAGCCAACACGTTAGACATCGCGATCCAGAAAACCGGATGGGAGGGCAAATGCACGGACAGGCAGTGACAGTAAATTCGACAGACAAATCGTTGTTTCTCGAATATATAGGTATCGCCAAACCTGGCATTGTCGGGTTGACACTTATGGCTACATTGACAGGTGTGTATTTCGGAAATCCCGGGATCCAGCCTGATTGGCAGCTGATTTTTCTGACTTTACTTACTCTTGGCCTTGCCACTGCTGGCTCATGCATGATGAATAATGCATATGATAGAGATATTGATGCTCTGATGAAAAGAACCAGTACCCGAGCCGTGGCAGCGGGTAGAATTCCAGCTAAAGATGCTATGATTACAGGTTTGTTACTGGCAATCATCTCTGTGCTCTGGATGGGGCTGGTGGTGAATCCTCTGGCCGCCGTGATAACCAGTATAGGTGTCATTGGTTATGTTGGCGTTTATACCATGCTGGCCAAAAGAAGAACACCCTGGGCCAATCAGCTGGGTGGTATTGCTGGAGCTGTTCCACCCATGGTGGGCTATGCTGCAGTGACCGGCGAGTTAGGGGCGGCTGCCTGGATATTGTTTATTATTATGGTGGTCTGGCAACAGCCACATGCCCTGAGTCTGGCACTGAAATATCGAAAAGATTATGCTAGGGCGGGCGTACCTGTGATTCCTGTTGCTAAAGGGGTGGCTGCAACCAAACAGAGGATTGCCATCTATTGTGTAGCCCTGATTCCACTTGCCATACTACCATATGCATTTGGCATGGCCGGCGACATTTATCTGGCGACTGCCATTATTTTCAGTATGGCCTTTTTTGTTATGGCAATTCGCTTTTTGCGTTCTGAAAAGGATTGTGATATGCGGCTGTTTGGCTTTTCTATTATTTATCTTCTTGCCGTATTCGCAGTGATGGTGCTGGATGCCACCCCAATCGTGAGTGCTGTCACTCTATAAGTCATAACTATGAGCCGAAAACGCGCATCATGGCGATGTTGCAGGGCTTGGAAAGCGGCTCATGTCATTACTCTTTCTTTGCTATGCTGGAGTTTTAGTCTGACTGCTCTGGCGGATGAGCACAGATATCAGGGTGTGTGTGATGCTTCTGCAGCCGCAGTAATAGATGACTCGCATATTATCGTCGGCAATGATGAAGACGAAATCCTTTCATTATATAATACAGATGGTTCGACCATGGCTGCTATTCAAAACTTTAACTTTACCTCTGATTTACGCCGTGACCCTGATCGCGAAATCGATATTGAGGATGCCGCTCGTCTGGGAGATCGCATTTACTGGATTGCTTCTCATAGCAGAAGTAAAAAAGGGAAGAGGCGGACCAACAGGCATCGCCTGTTTGCCACCGATATCGCGGGTGCTCTACCCAGGCTTCAGTTGAAGTGGGGTGGTCATTATGATCACTTGGTTCAGGATTTGCTGGACAGGCAGAATTGGGATGATGATAGCAGCGTAATAACAGGAGAAACAATTGATCTGATTGCGCAGTCCACACAGATGGATAAAAAAAAGGTCGGCAAACTCAAACCTAAAAAAATGGGCTTGAGTATTGAAGCACTGGCTGTAGTGCCGGGTCAGGGAGGGCTGTTGATCGGGTTGCGCAATCCCCTTCTGCGGGGCAAAGCGCTGGTTTTACATGTGAAAAATCCTGATGCGTTGTTGGCTCATAATGGAGAAAAGGCCAGGTTTTCTGCGCCTTTCTATATTGATCTGGGTGGCCTTGGTCTGCGATCGATGTCGTATGATCCGACAGGAAAGGTCTTTCTCATAATTGCCGGACCAAACAAGAATGGTGGCCCTTTCAAGCTATATAAGTGGGATGGTACACATGATCATTCCCCTGTTTTTCTGCGGAAACTAAAACATGGAAAAGGGTCTTATCCGGAAGCGCTGTTAATCCATGAACGGAAAATTCAGGTATTAAATGATGAAGGCCGGCGGCGTATCAGCAAACGAAGATGTAAAACTGTCAGTAAGGAGCAGAGGAGTTTCAGTGCGCAGTGGTATTATCTTGATTCTGCTATGAGTATGTTGCCAAAATAATATAGCTAAAGCTTTTTCAAGTGGCTCTCAATAAACCAGAATTTCTGAAATCACAGGCTACAGAGATGTTGTATCTGAGGAAACCAGGCCAGTGCTTTCCAGCAGGTTGCGAATGCGGGATTTAACGCCCTTCACCTCTTCTTCAAGTCGACGTTCCTGCGAACAGTCCGACAGCAGAATAGCAATTCGTGCCCGATGTCTGTCAGATGATAAAGCAATAGCTCGCATTCTTAGTGTAACCTTTCTCCCATCCAGGCTACTGAAAGTGAGTTCTTCAATCTTTTCTTTTTCTGTGCCCTGATTCATTAACGAACAGTTGCCACTTATCTCGCAGTCTTTGGCACAAGAAGCTCCCGGAAACAGATCCGGACAGAGTTGATCAATAATGTCTTCTTTGACATTGAAGGATTCCTTCTGTCCGATCATCTTCAAAGCAGCTTTGTTGATCGTGATGACTTGCCGATCTTTATCCAGGAATAGAATTCCCTCTCCCAGATTATCGACAATAAAGGCGAGATCTGCCGTTGATATCAAAGTCATATCTAGTTGTCCCTCACAAGTATTCTGCTTGACTGATATTGTCTGATACAGAGTTTACCGAGGTGGGAAACTACTCACTATGTCAGAGTATTGCAATTATCCTGGAAACTTCAGTTGGCAGGATTCACTATATTGATATGGTTGCCTCGGAGTCTTAAGTATTCGTGATATAGCTGCTGATCGCCAGAATCAGTGTTACCGTCAGGCCGAACAGAAATACTCTGTATGCCAGGCTGAGCATTTTAAATTTGCGTAATAACATTTTTCCAATATTGCGGTTATCCAAAGCCATTGTTCTGTATAAGAAATTCTGATCATGCATCATTTCTTCCGTGATCTGTAGATAATCCTCCTCATTCATGTTGGCGGAGGTTCCGAAAAACAGGATATTTGCATCCGGTTTCATCTCTCTGACATCCTGAATAGTTATATTCTTATCAGGAACCCGCGGGTAGGCCGCCAGCACGGAATAGAAAATGCTGGCGATACTTGTCAGCATAAATGCAAATGATGGCAATACAAGCCATGGGGTTTGATTATAGGTCGATCCTATTGAAGCCATGAGGACAGACAGGATAAAGCCGTTGACGGTAATCATGATGCTGGCTTTATTGTCAGCAAAGGCGATAAGTTGATAGTTCGCACGTGATGCATTGCGAAACATGGTTTCTATGCCTCGGCTTGTTCCCAGTAAATCCTGATTCTTTGCCATTTTTTTTCTTATTTTTTTAAGTTTTTTGACCTGCCTGGCATGTTGCATCTCCAAATCAGATGGCCGTCCATCTGCTATTACATCAGTTATTTTAGCCTCTGTCCCTAAGGGCGTATTTGCTACCATATTTACCACCGTCTACGTTATAATTTCAACTGGAATCAATATATCATACTACTGTCATAATCTATAATATTTTTATCCCTGATATAACTGCCAGGGCGAAATAATGGCGTAGATGGATTCCGGATTCAATATTGTAGCCCTTCCCAGCCTGATTAATCCGGGTTATAATCAGCAAACATATTTTCTAAATTATTCCGGCCTGGCGGCATCCTAATCGGGCTAACTCAAGAGGTCTGTATGTTAAATAGAACGACTGTTCTGTGTCTGTTGATTCTGCTCTCAGGCACTGTTGTTATCAGTTCCTCCTGTGCAGAAAACATCAATAAATCCGGCTATGTTTTTGATCATCCGGACAGTGTTTATACATTGCCGAAATCGTTAGCCGAGATTTCAGGCCTGACCTTGCTTGACCATAATCATCTTGGAGCTATTCATGATGAAAGCAGTAAATTATTTATCATTGATGTCCGAACCGGCAAGGTCACAGATCGTCGTGATATGGGGGGGGTGCGTGATTATGAGGGTATTGAGCGGGTTGGTGATACAGTTTATGTGCTGGCCAGTAACGGTGTCATATACGAAATAAGGGATTGGGAGAATCATAAGTATATTAAAGAGGAATACGAAACCGGGTTGTACAAAGCGCATGACACTGAAGGGCTGGCTTATGATGCCGTCAATCATCGTCTGCTGATTGCCTGCAAAGAATACCCTGGCAAGGGGCTAAAGGGCTATAAAGCTATTTATGCGTTCGATCTTAAACAGAAGCGTCTGTTACAGGAACCTGTTTTCAAAATTAATCTTACCCAGGCCAGGGCGGCAGTCACGCGTGGTCAGGCCAGCCCTTCTAAAAAGAAAAAAAAGAAAAGTTGGTGGAAACATGCGAAACAAATCAAACCGGCTGCATTGGCTGTGCATCCGCTGACGCAGCAGCTCTTTATTATTTCTTCGGTCAAGCGACGTATGGTGGTTCTGAACAGTGATGGCAGTCTGGAGACTGTCTATAAACTACCAAAAAAATATTTTGTTCAGGCTGAGGGTATGGCTTTCATGCCCAACGGGGATTTGTTTATATCAAATGAAAGAGCGAACAGAAAATCTGCTACATTGTTGAGGTTCAATTACAGACCAACTAAATATCCAGAGTCTGTGACTGATTTAATGCGCAGATAATATTCTATCGCAAAGGGTGGACATCAGCCGGAAAGTTGTCTGGATAGCTCATTGGGGCAAAAAGAGAGCCAGCCCGAAGGCTGGCTCTCTTACTATCATACAATGATATGAGTCTGTAAATCCGTCTGTGTAAATTAATTACCTAAAACTTTTCAGGCATCCTATCTGGAAACTCAATCATGAACCGGTTGAGAGCAGCTTTCCAGTTATGTATGGGCATCGTCCATTTTTTGGATGCTGATTCAATG
>JAJRTX010000312.1 GCA_021545665.1 Zetaproteobacteria bacterium | reverse complement strand
GGAGGCGAATGCATGAGCACCCCAATAAAGACTGAACTGTCCAGAGAAAGCCAGGTGATGCTTGAAACGCTGAAAACAGCAGTGGCTCATGCGCTTGAGAAAAAGCGCCGCTTGGGCCAATACGCCGTCGTTTGGAAGAATGGCAAGCCGGCTCGGATCGGAGCCGATTCAATCGGTGCAAGCGATAATAAGTCCAAGATATAACGGCTTAGCGCATTTATCATGGGCAAGGTATCCAACCAGCAAGGGAACACAAGCAAACCGACATGGAGCGGACTCAAACGCAGTTTAATTGAACTGGAGAAAAAAGAACTGCTGGGGTTGATTCGTGACCTCTATAGTGCCAGCACAGAGAATAAAGCCTTCCTGCATGCCCGGTTTTCCTTGGGATCAGATGTGCTTACGCCATACAAGTCGATCATCCGGCGTTGGATGTGCCCGGATGTCATGCGCAATCAGGATTATTCCGTATCGAAAGCGAAAAAGGCAATTTCGGACTATCGTCGTGCGATTGGGAACCCCGTCGGAATGGCAGAACTAACCGTTTTTTACTGTGAATCATGTGCGGACTTTCTCGACTATTGCGGTATGGATGATGAGGGTTACTTTGATGCATGGGTGCGCATGTATGAACAGGCGTTGAAATCCATCCGTCAATTGGAAGAAAATCAGCAAGAGGATTTTGTCGAGCGTCTTGAGCATGTGCGTTTTCGTGAAAGCTGCTCATGGGATCCTTTTGTTGCGAGTGCTATGGATTCGCTGATGGAGAAATACAGGTTTGATGAAGAAGGATAGCCACCTCCGGGAAGAGCTATTGCGGTTGCGCGAAGAAAACAACCGGCTTAAATCATTGTTGAATCAACACGGCATTATTTGGCAGAAAGAAACCGAAGCCCCCTCCCCGAAAGCGTCAACCACCCTGCCTGCCAACGAGTTGTCGCTATCAACGAAAGATAAAATAGCGCTGTTCAGACGACTATTTCGGGGGCGGGATGATGTGTACCCGCAACGGTGGGAGTCTGCCAAAGGAAAGGCAGGATATTCTCCTGCCTGTAGCAATGAGTGGAAACCGGGCGTGTGCCACAAACCACGCGTAAAATGCGGAGAGTGCAGTAAGCGAATGCTGCTACCTGTTTCCGATGAAGTGATTTTCAATCACCTGTCCGGCAAGCAAACAATCGGCGTGTATCCATTATTGAATGACGATCATTGCTACTTTCTTGCTGTTGATTTCGACAAACAGGAGTGGCGTGAGGAAGCCGGGGCATTCATGCAGTCGTGCCGGGATCTGGACATTCCAGCAGCGCTTGAAATATCCCGTTCAGGCAATGGCGCGCATGTATGGATATTTTTTGCAGCCCCTGTGCATGCTCGTGAAGCGCGCTTGCTTGGCGCGGCACTGATAAGCCACACATGCGAACGTACACGACAATTGTCTCTGGCCAGTTATGACAGGCTATTTCCCAATCAGGACACTATGCCAAAGGGCGGCTTTGGTAATCTGATCGCCCTTCCGTTGCAAAAGTTGCCTCGTGAACACGGGTGTAGCGTGTTTGTCGATGACCAGTTTGAACCGTATTCGGATCAATGGCGTTTCCTGGCATCAATTCAGCCTATGACTAGACCCGAGCTGGATAAGGCGATATTGCGCAGCAGCGGTGGTAAACACCCGCTCGATGTCGCCTTTGAATTTGATGTCGAAGATGGCGACAAAAAGCCATGGCAGCGTTCGTCCTCCAGTCCCTGTGCCATTTCCTGTGAACTGCCTGAATCCCTGACCTTGGTGTTGGCCAATCAGATCTTTATTGCCAAGGCGGAGTTGCCTCAACCCCTGAGCAATCGTCTGATTCGACTGGCCGCATTCCAGAATCCTGAGTTCTATAAGGCACAAGCTATGCGCATGCCGGTATGGAACAAGCCTCGCATTATCGGTTGTGCTGAAAACTTTCCACAGTACATCGGGCTGCCCAGAGGATGCCTGGATGATGTGTTGTCACTGCTGGAAAAAACAATATTCAAGCTGATATTCAGGATGAACGCGTTTCAGGCGGTAAAATCCCGGCCAAGTTTCTTGGAAAGCTTCGGAAAGATCAGAAGGCAGCAGTAAGGGCTCTGTTTAAGCACGAAACCGGCATTCTCTCTGCTCCCACGGCATTTGGTAAAACTGTAGTCGCCGCGGCCATGATTGCTCGCCGCAAAGTCAGTACGCTGGTTCTGGTACATCGCGCTGAATTGCTAAGACAATGGCAGGAAAGGTTAAGCAGTTTCCTTGCTCTGCCCAAGGGAGGGCTGGGCATGATTGGTGCAGGTAAAAAGAAACCTTCGGGTAAAGTCGATATTGCCGTCATGCAATCATTGATTCGCATGGAAACCCTCTCCGAACTATTGGATGGTTATGGCCAGATCATTATTGATGAATGTCATCATATCTCTGCATTCTCTTTCGAGACAGTGCTCAAACAGGCAAAAGCCCGTTATATTCTCGGATTGACTGCAACTCCGGTTCGCCGGGACGGCCATCAGCCCATCATCTACATGCAGTGTGGCCCGATACGTCATGCTGCCGCCAAATCAGAAGTAGCACCATCTCATCTGGAGGTATGGCCTCAATACAT
>JAJRTX010000311.1 GCA_021545665.1 Zetaproteobacteria bacterium | reverse complement strand
GCATAGATCACCATCTCCTTACTGCGCGCTATCTCGCGCAGCAACTCTCGACAGCGGTGACCAACATCGCCTGCCAATATCTCGTAGCGATATTTCGTCGTCCACACTACAGGATATTTACAATCCCATACTGTGTTGCTGCCACGCTTATAGTCTTGCATAACATGGAAAACTACCTATCCGTCGCCTAAAGGCGAGGGGTTTACGGATCCCCTATCGGGGACTCTAAACGGGTAGATATACAGGGCTCGAAAACATGCTTCTATTGGACGTTTCACTTTATACAGGAAAATGCTGTGTTTATCTCTTTCCAATATTGTACATTCTGCAATAGGATTTGTGCTTAATATTATTATTCAGGAGAAACTTAAATGGCTGACAAAAAACTTCCTCAGTATGTATCGGTAAAACAGACTTTTGGTTGTGATCCGGCAGTAGTTCACTGCCCGATTTGTGGTGAATCAGCTTACCGCGTGGACAAACAAGGCAATCAGAGGCCACCGTGTCACCATCTGGCATTTATTTATGTCGGCGAAGTGAGTGAATTTGTTTATCAATCCATGGGGTTTGAGAATAAATTCCGCAAGGTGGATATCAATGAGGTGTCATTCGAAAGCTTTCCGGCGCTGCTTGAAAAAGCCGGATATGACAACCAGATGCTGGCCATTCAGGTTGCTTATGGCGCCATGGTTGACGGCAAAGCGCACTGGTACACGGACGTGTATGGCTATGATTACAACACCATAAAATCCTGTAAAGACTAAACAAAAAAGATAGGGGGTTTTATCCCCCCTTCCAGACTTATCAAAGTGGCGCTTAAAAAGGTGACAACGAGATGCGGAGCAACGACCGCCTTTTTAAGTGCTGCTTTGGGCACCTGAAGGGTAAAGATTGGGGGCTGTCTTTTCTTTCATTCTTTATTTTTGCACGAAAAAAAGGATAGCCATCTATAGAGTCCCCGGCTTTGCCAAGAGATATTTGCTCATATGAATCAGGTGGATAAGGCTCTTAACAGGCCTTCCGCCTTGTGTTCAGTTTCCATCAGTTCATGGTCGGGGTCTGAATCCGCTACAATGCCTGCGCCTGCCGCCCAGTACAATTGACCCTCTTGATGCCAGAAAGTGCGGATCAGGATATTCATATCCGCTGAACCATCCCATGCCACATAACCCAATCCGCCCGTATATGGTCCACGGGCATTATTTTCTAATTCACAAATGAGCTCCATACAACGGATTTTAGGGCAGCCAGTGATTGTACCACCGGGAAACATGGCCTTGAAGACATCCACCACATCTCTTCCTTCAACCAGTTTTCCTCGCACATTGGAAACAATGTGCTGAACAGTGGCATAACGCTCAATGACCATACATTCATCAACTTCAACCGTTCCTGGAACACAGACACGACCCAGATCATTGCGTTCCAGATCAACCAGCATGATGTGTTCAGCCCGTTCTTTTTCCGACAATAGCAACTCGGCTGACAAAGCCTCATCACGCTCACCCAAGGCACGCCGCCGGGTGCCGGCAATCGGGCGCGTATCAACTTCACCATGACTGGAAATGCGAAACAGACGCTCTGGTGAAGCAGAGATGATATGCAACAGGCCCTGATCTGATTCAATGCGAACAAACACGGAGAAAGGAGCTGCATTAACATGGCGTAAACTGCTATACAAAGCCGGTAAATCTTTTTCGGCAAAAGGCATATGCCAGAAACGAGCAATATTAGCCTGAAAAATATCTCCTGCGGCAATATAATCCTTTACCTTCTCCACCGCCTGCTTGTAAGTATCAGCTGTAGTCTCAAATGCTTTTTCTGAAGTAAATGGATTTACGGGAGGCTGCTCATGCTGATATTGTATGTCTTCAAGCATTTCAAGCATCAGGTCAAGTTGTTCCTGTTCTGCTGCTGCTAGAAATATCTGGTCTTCCTGCGGATCGAAACAGAGCGAAAAGTCGGGATAGAAAGTCCACAATACCGAACCGGGCACAGCAGTTTTCGGTTCAGGAAGCTGTTCGATCAGATTCCCAGCCTCATAAGCTGCATAAATCAGGCAGCGAATAGCCGGAGAGTCTTCTTTATCTTTCAGACGTGCTTGCCATTTCAGGAAGAAAGTATTGGCAATGTCAGGCTCTACTATTTGATCAATTGAATATTGTGAACCACTGCGTGAAACAAGGAACTGCCTGCCAGAACCAGACGGATCTTCCAACAGGGCAGAGAAGATATCAGGGAAACAATTAAAAAGGTCGCAAGCATTAAACTCACGACCCTTTTCCATAGTTATAGCGCGAAAATACACGCTGAATCTACTATCTTATTCGAACTTGCGTACGATAACTGTGGCATTGGTACCACCAAAGCCGAATGAATTGGATACCGCTACGCGGATATTTGCTTCACGTGCTGTATGTGGAACATAATCCAGATCACAATCCGGATCAGGATCATCCAGGTTGATGGTTGGCGGAACAATCCCGTGCTTCACTGCCAGCATTGAAAATGCCGCCTCAATACCACCTGCTGCACCAAGCAAATGCCCAGTCATAGACTTGCTTGAAGATATCATCAATTTATCAACATGATTACCAAATACAGATTTGATACCCTGTGTTTCGGCGATATCACCGGCCGGTGTAGAGGTGCCGTGTGCATTAACATAATCCACATTATCAGGATTAAGCCCGGCAGAATCCAGTGCTGCCTTCATACAACGTGCTCCACCCTCTCCACCTGGAGATGGTGAAGTCATATGATATGCATCACCGGACATGCCATAGCCAATAACTTCAGCAATAATTTCAGCCCCGCGTGCTTTAGCCAAATCAAGGGATTCCAGAACCACAACACCAGCTCCTTCGCCCATGACAAAACCATCGCGGCCCGCATCCCATGGCCGGGAGGCACGTTCCGGTTCATCATTACGCGTGGATAATGCACGTGCAGCAGAGAAACCACCAACCCCTAACTCGCAAATACAAGCTTCTGAACCTCCGGCAATCATGGCATCAGCATCGCCACGCGCAATGACTGAAAAAGCATCTCCAACAGAATGCGTACCTGTGGCACAAGCTGTCACTGCTGCCACATTCGGACCCTTCGCACCAGTCAGCATGGAAATCCAGCCAGAGGTCATATTGATAATGGTTTGCGGGATAAAAAATGGAGAAATTTTCCGTGCCCCACCCTGTTCATAAGCTCGCATGGTTTTCTCGATTGAGGTCAGGCCACCAATACCGGAGCCAACAGCCACACCCACACGCTCTGCATTTGACTCTTCAATCTCAAGCCCGGATTGATCCAGCGCCATTAATGCTGCCGCAACGCCAAGTTGAATAAATCTGTCCATTTTACGGGCATCTTTACGATTGATAAAATTATCAACTTGAAAGTCGGGAACTTCGCCGGCAATGGTACAGGCCATTGCCTTATTCTCTGCATCAAACTGGCTAATCCGGCGAATACCGGATTTACCTGCAATCAGATTATTCCATGTCAACTCTGTACCTGTGCCAAGTGGGGTCACCAGCCCGATGCCGGTAACGACAACTCGTCTAGTCATAGAGGTTTATTCAGCTTTAGCTGCGATATAATCAATTGCGTTCTGAACGCTCAAAATGCCTTCAGCATCTTCATCTGGTATTTCGACAGCAAACTCTTCTTCAAAGGCCATGACCAATTCCACTGTATCCAGTGAATCAGCGCCAAGATCATCTACAAATGAAGAATCAGGATTGATCTCACCCTCATCAACATTCAGTTGATCAGAAACAATTTTAATAATTTTAGCTTCGATTTCTGCAGACATATGTCCTCCCGAAATTTATTAGGTGCGGCTTCTATCATAAGGCTCAGATGCACACAAGTCTGAGTCTTATCCTATTTTCTGTATTACAGAAAAAAGGCTACATGTACATGCCACCGTTCACATGCAGAACCTGACCGGAAATATAACCCGCCTGGTCACTGGCAAGAAAGGCAACTGCATTGGCAACATCTTCCGGCTGACCCAGATAGCCAAGTGGAATCTGCGCTGTTAATTTGGCATGGATATCATCACTCAGCTTTTCGGTCATGCTTGTGGCAATAAATCCGGGTGCGACAGCATTCACTGTAATACCCCTTGATCCCACTTCTCTGGCCAAAGAGCGTGTCATACCTTCAATGCCACCCTTACTGGCGCAGTAATTGAGCTGTCCGGCATTACCCATGGATGCCACTACCGACGAGATACTGATAATACGCCCTGATCTGGCTCGCATCATTGGCTTTAAGGCTGCCTGTGAGGCATGAAATACCGAAGACAGATTGACATCAATCACTGATTGCCATTCATCAACCTTCATACGCATAGAAAGATTGTCACGGGTGATTCCGGCGTTATTTACAAGTACATCGAGACGGCCAAAATGCTTTGCCGTATCCGCCACAAAAGACTGAATCTGTTCACGGTTCGCAACATTTACAGCTGCCGCAAGCACTTGTACACTGGTTTCCTCAGTCAGCAAAGCCACAGCCTGATTGATGGAATCCTCACTAATATCACAGATGGCCAGATTAAATCCATCATTGGCCAGCTTCATGGCAATCAGATAGCCAATACCCCTGCCTGCACCAGTAATTAATGCTATTTTCTGCTCAGAATCACTCATCTCACTCCTCTCTTTATTCACTTGCAGTCACTGCAGCAGCCACGCTGGCTTCAAGTAACGCAGGTGTCAGCACATTGCTGACAACAATATCCCGTTCAATGCGCTTGCCAAGGCCTGCCAATACTTTACCCGGCCCCATCTCAACAGCAAGCAAAATGTCGGCACATTTTAAACCCTGAATGGTTTCAGTCCAGCGTACCGGAGCCACCAGCTGTTTGACAAGTGCAGCGCGAATATCATTCACATCCTGTTTGGCTGATGCATCAACATTTGTCCATATTGGACATGATGGTTTATGGAATACAACTTCCTGTAAATGAAGTGACATGGCTTCTGCTGCGGACTGCATCAAAGGTGTATGTGATGGTGCACTGACTGCCAGTGGCAAGGCACGTCTGGCACCTGCCTGTTTAGCAGTCTCAATCAAACAATCGACTGCAGATGCATGCCCTGCAACCACCAGTTGCCCCGGGCAATTGTAATTCACTGCCCATACCTGACTGGTCGCCGTAGAAACCTGCTTACATAATCCTTCCAGAACATCATCAGCAAGACCCAGAATAGCCGCCATGCGCCCCACTCCGGCTGGCACAGCTTCAGTCATCGACTTGCCACGAAAAGAAACCAGCTGCACAGCATCGGCAAAATCCAGAACTCCTGCTGCAACCAGAGCGCTATACTCACCCAGTGAATGACCGGCTACATGATCTGGCTCTCTGCCACCCAACTCGCGCCACAGGCGTAATACTGCAGTTGAAGCGGTCAACAATGCTGGTTGCGTATATTCGGTTAACCCCAGCTTTTGATCCGCATCATCACGAATCAATGTTGCCATATCATAACCCAGGGCATCCGATGCCTCTTCCAGCGTACTGCTTACGACAGCAGAATCAACGAAGGCATCCAGCATGCCTTTGGACTGAGAACCCTGTCCGGGAAATAAAAAAGCAAAATCAGTCATTTCCAAATCCTTTTTTACCCCGAAGGGCACGAAACTCTTCGAACAAAGCAAAGCTTGTCGTAGAAATATTTTTTCACCTTCATGATCTTTGTGGTAAGCATATTATTTATTTTGACCAGCGTAATAAATTGGCACCCCAGGCGAAACCACCGGCAAATGCTTCCAGCAGTATGAGCTGCCCCTGCTGCAGACGACCATTGAGATACAGGTCATTCAGTGCCAGCGGCACACTGGCTGACGACGTATTGCCATGTTCTGCAACTGTCAGTGCAACACAATCCATATTCATACCCAATTTCCTGGCCGTAGCCTGAATAATTCGAATATTGGCCTGATGCGGAACCAGCCAGTCAATATCTTCACTACAAAAACCATGGACTTCAAGAATTTCGATTACCACCTGCCCAAGCTTGGTAACCGCAACACGAAACACTTCGTTACCCTTCATCTCTACGGCCGCAGCACCGGCAGAATCAACAGAAAAATCACAATCTTCATGGTACAATTCCGGACTGGATGGCGGATGCGGGTGATGTGCTTTCAAAAGATCCCGATATGAACCATCGGCATGCAACACTGAACCGATAATGCCGCCCTCTTGCTGCCGTGATTCGAGTACTACAGCCCCCGCACCGTCGCCGAACAGAATGCATGTACCGCGATCCTTCCAGTTAACTATGCGGCTCATAGATTCAGCGCCAATGATAAGGACGCGCCTGAACATGCCGGATCTCATCATGCCATCGGCTTGTGCCAAAGCATAAACAAAGCCTGAACAGACCGCCTGAATATCCCAGGCAGGAAAACCCTTACCACCCAGTTTGGATTGCACAACTGTTGCCGTTGCAGGAAAAATCATATCCGGCGTTGTGGTTGCCACAATCAGCGCATCAATATCATCAATACCAAAACCTGCATCTTTCAGTGCAGCTTTAGCTGCCTCGACAGCCAAATCTGAAGTCATTTGATGTTCAGCAATAATATGCCGCTGGTGAATACCAGTACGTTCGACAATCCACTGATCTGTAGTATCGACCATATCGGCAAGCTCAGCATTGGTCAGAATGCGTTCTGGCAGATAACCGCCAATACCCACAATATGGATGTTCGGCTGCTCTGTCGATATCTTCATGTTTCCATTAAATCCTGAACAGATTGTGCGATGTGATCGGTCAGATTCTCACCCACTTCGCGGCAAGCCATTGAAATGGCGGTAACAAAACCTTCTGCATCAGTCCCACCATGGCTTTTCACTACAATACCATTAAGACCAAGCAGCGGTGCCCCGTTATATCTACTGGGATTCAGCGAATCCCGGAAACGATTTAACGCACCACGAGCCAACAAAGCTCCTGTTTTGGAAGCCACACCGGAAGCAAATTCAGCTTTCATATTACTAATTAGCCATCTGGCTGTTCCCTCGATAGTTTTCAGCGCCACATTGCCGACAAAACCATCACAGACTACTACGTCGACATTGCCAGAAGAAAGATCAGTACCTTCAATATTGCCAATAAAATTTAACTCTGTTTCCGCCAGTTTACTTGATGTCAGTTTGATTACATCGGTTCCCTTGATATCTTCACTGCCGATATTCAACAGTCCCACACGGGGGAATTCAACACCTTCTGCGTCCTGCATATAACAGGAACCCATAATGGCAAACTGAACCAGATGGCCTGAATTGCACTCCGCATTGGCACCAGCATCCAGCATCAGGGTTCGCTTGCCATGCATGGCAGGAATCATTGAAGCCAGAGCCGGACGATCAATCCCCGGCAATGTTTTAAGCATGAATTTTGAAATCGCCATCAAGGCACCGGTATTTCCTGCACTAACCAAAGCATCCCAGTGTCCGTCCCTGATTGCGCGTGCACCAACATGCATGGAAGAATCTTTTTTCCAGCGCATGGCATGAAGTGGTGATTCATGCATTTCTACCACTTCTGTTGCTGCAATCAACTCAACACGCTCTTCAATGCCTCGCGCTTGCAGCAATGGTTGAATTACTTCTTCCTGACCTACAATACCCAACCTTATAGCACCTGAATACTGGGCGGAAAAGTTTGCCTTTAAAGCAACTTCCAAAGCATCCAGCACGATACCAGGTGCTGCATCGCCACCATGCCCATCAAGCAGAATACGAATATGCTTACGGGGCAAGGCTACAACCTGCCAGGCAAAGTGCCTGTTTCAGAGAAAACACCCGGATTAAATAAATAATCTATTCCTCGTTGGAAGCTTTTACTTCACGGCCCTTGTAAGTACCACAGTGCGGACAGGCATGATGCGGGCGCATCATCTCTCCACATTCAGGGCATTCGCTCATCCCTGCAGGAATGATTCGATCATGTGCACGGCGCATATTGCGCTTTGATGTGCTTGTTTTTCTCTTTGGAACTGCCATCTTCTAATCTCCTTTCATTAACATGAAACAACTATAGCGCTTTGAGTGAAACCTTATGCATCCAGCTTTAACTTGCGTAATGCCGCAAGTGGATGATCTCTACCATCTTTCTCGCACCGACATGCCTCTATATTTAAACTACATCCACATCCAGAACATAAACCTTTACACGTATCACTGCAGATTACATCTGCTTTCCAGGCAAGCCATACTTCTTCCCGCATAACGTCCAGCAAATCAATTTTGCCAGGCACTGCCAGGCATTCACATTCATTCTCATTTTCATCCGGGGACGACCCCATTTGAAAACTCCGCTCTGTCCAGCCTTCAATATGACAACCAAACTCAGCATTACAACGGCTACATTTACGTTTAATAACGCCATGCCACTGCCCATGCAAATAAAACAAATTATCCCGATGATCAAGTAACAGTTTCCAATGCATATCATTACACAGACCGGATAAAGCATCTACTGTTCCATGCTCTGTATCTTCCAGTAAATGTCTGGAAACATTTTCATCCCATGCTCTACCTGAGTCCGGAAGCCCCTGCAATGTAACCAACCAGTGCCGAGACACAACTACCTCCGACCATACCGCGCGCAGGCGCGCATTATCAATAATGCCAATAGTGGGTCAAGCTTCAAAAGCTACCACAGCAATCAGTTAAAGGCCTGATGAATGAGTAAGTCCACTAATTCGATCATGATTGCTCAGATCAGCAAGCATATCGACCACGCCGGATGAAGCGTGCCTTGCTCCCAGAGTTTTACGCAACACCGAAAACTCTTTTCGTTGTAACTGAGCCGGAGCCTCATTTTGGAGCAAGGGTAAGATAGCTGCGGTGATATTATCCACTGTACATGCTTCCTGTATCAATTCAGGCATTACATCCTTGTCACCAAGAATGATATTAGCCAACCCTGCACACTTCAGCTTTACCAGTCGCCTGGCCATAAATGCCATCAATGGTGAAGCACGGTAAATCAATACACTTGGTACATTCCATAAAGCCAGTTCAAGTGTTGCCGTACCGGAAACGGCAACGGCAGCATCAGCACGTAATGCAAAATCCGCTTCTGTGCGTGACAAAGGTATAGCTCCAGCATCCCATAACTCTTGCATATCATCCATCTGTATACCCGGAGCAACCGGTATTACACAGGCTATATCGGGAAATTTCAGGTGAATCTGCTTCCATACCTCTGTTAATATTGGTACATGTACTTTCAATTCCTGAGAACGACTTCCCGGCAATAGTGCTAGAAGTCGTATATCAGTTCCAATACCAAGTTGGTCTTTCAGTTCTTCCCTAGTCCAGCCTCCCGCACATGTTTGTATGCTGGGATTACCCACATAAACCGCGCTGATACCACGATTTAAAAACCACTCAGGCTCAAACGGAAGTATACAGGCCAACCTGTCTTGTGATTTCTTAAGCTTTGAAATTCGCCATGCGCCCCAGGCCCAAAGTTTGGGGGCAATAAAATGTAATACGGGGATGCCCATGGCCCGTAGCTTTCGTCCAAGACGCATGTGAAAACTTGAAAAATCAACAAGTACCGCAACTTCCGGTCGATGTTCTTTACACCAGGACAGTAACTCCTTTTCAATACGGCGAATACGTGGCAAGGCTCGGAAAACATCAGTCAGACCCATTACATTCAGCTCGTGCATATCACACAGCATAAAACAGCCTGCTTTTCTCATCCGGGTTCCGGCAAGTCCATGCATCTTTATATCAGGAAAACGCCGCCGAACTTCAGCAACTACGGTTGCCGCATGGATATCACCAGAGGTTTCACCCGCACTGATAAATAGCTGTTTCATGATGTTTCAGGACTTTTCAGTATATCCATAAACAGAAATGCCATACTGCGTAGCCAGATTAAAAAAGCGCTGGCGCTCAATCATCAATGTCTTACCACTCTCAATAGCCAGAAATGTACAACCGGAAGCATGCATCGTTTCAAGTGTATCCGGGCCGACAGCCGGAACATCAAAACGTAAATCCTGATCCGGTTTGGCCACTTTAATGACTGCGGCCTTACCACTACCGAAGCTGCCACCGCGACGAATGGCTTCATCAGTGCCTTCGATAGCTTCAACCGCCAGGATAGCCTGATTCTGAACCACAATGGTCTGACCAATATCCAGACCGGCAATCTCTTTTGCCTGACTGAAACCGAACTGAATATCATCTACACGATTTTTCGCGAATGGCCCGGCAATATGACCATTTCTGGCGAGCATTTCACCGGCATAAAAAGTCTGAGAAATTAATGTGAGACCCTCTTCCGCCAATAAACCTGCAAGAGTATTGAGAATAGAATCATCACGGCGGTCTTTGAGACGCAGTAAACCTTTCACGGCTGTTAAATCAGGGCGGAAATTTCTAAACAGATGCAATTTTCGTACTTTCCCGGCCATGACAACTTTTTCAACCCCCGCTTTTTTGAATGCTTTTATCATGCCGCCAATCTGTCCAACATGCAGCCAACAGGTTGATGCTACAATGTTCTCAATATCCTGGTTGGTTTCTTCTCGTGCGGCAACAGCATGAACCTCCAGTCCTGCCGCATTCAATGATGTCGCCAGCTCTAAAGGAAAGTGCCCATAGCCAGCAATGAGGCCAATTTTCACCTCCGCTTCAGTTACCATAACTGTGCTATTCAGGATCACGGCCATGCATGGTCAGACCACGTTTGGCACTACTTATGAATTCAATTAGAGAGAGAGCACATTCATCTTCGCCAGCCAATGCCCTGGCTGCAGCCAGGCGCTCATCCCTTTTGCCGCTCTCCTGTAATAACGTCCGGTAGACCTCTTTCAAACGCCTGGTTTGTTTCAGTTTATAACCCTGGCGTTTTAATCCGATTACATTCAATCCGCTTAAACCTACGCGATAACCTCCGGCAACAAGACAAAACGGGGGCACATCCTTGGTAACTCCTGACATGCCACCTATCATGGCAAGCTGGCCAATACGGACAAACTGCTGAACAGCAGACAAGCCACCGATAATAGCGTTATCAGCCACTTCAACATGACCGGCAAGTGTTGAACAGTTGGCCAGCACAATACCGTCTCCCAAAACGCAGTCATGCGCCACATGGGAGTAGGCCATCAACATGTTATCGTTGCCGATTCGAGTCACCATACCTCCGCCTTTGGTGCCTGAATTGACAGTCACATTTTCACGAAATGTATTATTATCGCCAATAATGACTTCCGAATCTTCCCCTTTGTATTTCAAATCCTGTGGTTCCTGACCAATCGAAGAAAATGGAAACACCCTGTTTCCTGCACCCATGGTGGTGTGACCTGTCACTACCGCATGCGAAAGTAGTTCACTGTTCTCACCCATCACCACATCAGGTCCCACCAGACAGTATGGGCCAATGCTGACACCTGAACCCAACTCAGCCTTTGAATCAACCATGGCCGTTGGATGAATTGATATATTCATATTTCTTCTTGTGGAACCAGCGTAGCCATCAGCGTACCTTCACATACTAGGTTACCTTCAACAAATGCCTCACCTCGTAATTTCCACATAAACCCCCGCCGATGCAGGCATTTGATCTCAAAAATAACCTGATCACCGGGAACGACAGGCTTGCGGAATCGAACGCCGTCAATACCAGTAAAATAAACAAGATAATCACGGCCATCGTCGACAGACTGAAAAGCCAGCATGCCTCCTGCTTGAGCCATAGCTTCAACCAGTAATACACCGGGCATAACAGGATGACCGGGGAAATGACCGGTAAACTGCGGTTCATTTGCCGTTATATTTTTCAGAGCCTTAATACTTTTACCCTTTTCAACATTCAAAATCCTGTCAATCAGAAGAAATGGATAACGATGAGGAAGGCGTTCCATAATTTTCTCAATATTTAGCTCTGGCATTTCACACCCCCTGAATTATTGCTGCAATCACTGATATTAACAGTCTCGACTCTCACATGTTATTACCTCGAAAACCGTCTCATATGAGTTCATAATGCCTACCTGTTTCTGGCTTTCCACAGTTCAGGTAATTTCTTCGTAAGCACTGAAATTTTCAACCATAATGGATATGGCAATGCCGGACTGCCTCCATAAACCCCGCCAGCTTCTAAATCGCCCAACACTCCGGTCTGGCCAGCCAGCTTGCATCCATTGCCAATATTCAGGTGCCCTGCCACGCCTGTCTGACCACCGAACTGACAACCCGAGCCAATATTTGTTGATCCTGAAACACCAACCTGACTGGCCATTATGGTAAATGCACCCACGCATACGTTATGAGCAATCTGAACCTGATTATCCAACTTCACACCGCGCTCAATAACAGTGTCTCCCACGGCACCACGATCAACACAGGCATTGGCACCTACCTCAACATCTTCTTCCAGTACAACCCGACCAACCTGAGGTATTTTCAAATGCTTTTGTCCGTCCCATGCATAACCAAAACCATCTGAACCAATAACAGCACCAGATTGTAAAATTACGCCATCTTTTAAGATACAGGAGTGATTTACAACTGCATTTGCATGCAGCAGGCAATGCGCGCCAAGCTGTACAAATTCACCAAGTACACAGCCGGAGCCAATTTTTGAGCCAGCTCCTACTCTGACTTTGGCACCGATGACAACATTAGCTCCAACATCCACATCGTCCGCCAGTTCAGCCGATGGTTCAATTATAGCCGAACTATGACGGAATCCCGACGTCTTTGGCTCAGGATAAAAATATCTTTGTAAGCGAGCAAAGGCAAGATACGGGTCTGCAACTCGAATTACACTACAGCCGGATGTGTTTTCCTCATCTTTTGAGAGCACAACAGCAGCTGCATGGCATGAAATCAAATCACTTTTATAACGTTGATTGGACAGAAAAGAGAGTTCATCCCTCCCTGCTTTCACCAAAGTATTTATACCTGTAATCCTCTGATCAAAGTCCCCTTCAACGGAGCCATCAACCAGATTGGCTGCCTCAATGAGAGATAGCGACATCACAATATTAGCAGTTTATTTTGCATCCAGCATTTTAGTGATTTCAGCAGTTACATCATGCCTGGGATCCACATAAAGGAACACAGGCTTGGCTAGAATCATATCAAATTTTCCTTTTTTACCAAAGTCACTCAACACCTGCTGGAACTTTTTCCCAATGCTCCTTTCAAACCGGCTTTTCTCAGCTGCAATTTCTTCCTGTGCATCTTGCTGCTTGCGCTGAAAAACCTTACGCATTTGCTTCAACTCCTGCTGTTTTACAGCCAGACGATCCGGCGACATAGCCATCGACTGACTCAACAGACCTTTCTCAGCCTGCCTGATCTGTTCACCAAGAGATGTCAATTCTTTAATCCTTTTAGCAGACATCGTCTTAAGCTTTTCCATGCCTTTTTGGTGATCACCGGTATTTTCTAATGCGCTTTTCACATCCACATAACCAATCTTAAGGCCTTCGGCATGCGCCGAGGAAAATCCGAAAATAAACACCAATACAATTGATGCAAATGTGATTCGAATATTCATTCTTTTATACATTACGTGCTCCTTTATTTATTAATATCTTATCAGAATGATGAGCCCATCATAAATTCAAAGCTTTTCTCGTTATCTCCCGTAAAGGAACGAATCGGGAACGCCCAGATCATTCCCACCGGCCCAACCGGAGATATCCACTCAAACCCTAACCCTGCTGAATAACGCATGCGAGATAAAGAAAACTGTTCATCAACATTGATCGATGCTGCGCCAACAGTCGTTGAAACTGAGCCCCATACCATACCTGCATCGGCAAATACCAGTGCACGAAAACCTGATATATTCACATAGGGTAGTGGAAAAAATAAATTTACTCCTCCACGGATCTGTTTATCGCCACCGATAGCCTCTCCGGTTGCCGGATCTCGCAACGAAATGCCTACTGAATTAAAACCACGCATACTACCAATGCCGCCGAGTGAATAACGTCGATACAGGGGCAACTCTCTACCACCGTATCCGCGAATATAGCTTGAAGAAAAAGAGGGATTTAAAACAACATTCTTCTCTTCACCAAAAGGTATATACGCTTTACTTGATATTGAAGCTTCCCAAAAACGGTTTTTTCCACCAAGCCCTGCAACACCAAAATGCAATGTTTCCATATGCCCGTCTTGCGTGGCTGTGAGGCGATTTCGGTTATCCCAGGTGAGGGACTGAAGCAACTCACCCGTTGTTTGAACCCCTTGCTGAGCCAGCAAAAACAGAGAAGATCCAATGGGAGCACCGCTCATCTCAGATTCATTATATTGGTAGTTAATTCCATAACTGACATGTTCACGTAAAGGAATGCCGAAACCAAGACTGCCTCCGGTAGATGTCAGATTATATGTTACTGTACTGAACTGGTCTGTTTGTGTCCGGAACAGGCTAACAACTGCACTAAGATTCTTTCCAAGAAAAAATGGATCTGTCAAACTGGCATTGTAATTTTGAGTGGAAAAACCAATGCTGCCATTCAAACTGGCCCGATAACCCTTGCCGAACAAATTATTCTCTGCAACATTACCTGTAATTATAAATTTTTCTGTCTGTGAAAAACCCAGTCCGGCAGAAAATGAGCCTGATTTTTTCTCAGTAATATCAACTTTCATACGAACCTTGTCTCTGGTAGTACCTTTTGGAAAAGAAACTCTAAGGTCTTTTACAAATGGAGTCCGCCTTATAGCTTCTTTACTCATTCTCACCTGAGTGCCTGAATAACGTTCCCCTTCAGACTGCACGGCGAGCCTGCGAATCGTCTGATCTTCAGTTTTTTCATTGCCACTAATTTCCAGCCGTTCAATATAGACTTCCTTCCCTTTTTCCACATCAAAAGAAATGGCAACAGTATGTGCATTTATATCACGGTTCAGTAAAGGTGTGACTGTCGCAAAAGCATATCCTTCATCTCCAACCCTGTCAGTGATAGCATTAATCGTATTGCGCAATTCAGTCAATGAATAGACATCACCTTCATGTAGCTCAACCAGATCTTTCAGCGTCTCCTTATCCGGCACCAGATCCCCCAGCAATTCAATACTTTGAATACGATATTGCACGCCTTCATGGATACTAAGGGTAAGATTAAAACTTTTTTTATCCGTGGACATCGCCAGACGCGAGGATTCAATACCGATATCCAGATAGCCATTTTCCAGGTAAAACTGCTGCAATAACTGACCATCTGCAGTAAATTTTTTCCTGTCAAAAACATCACTGTCCGTAATCCAGGTAATCGTATTTGACTGTCTGGAAGCAATCTCTCCACGTAAATCCGCATCTGAGAACTGCTCATTGCCGATAAATCGAATACGCTTGATACGCGTAATTTCACCTTCATCAATATTAATAACAAGATCGACTCTGCCATCTTTCCTGGGCGTTGCCTTAAACCTGACATCAATCTGATAATAACCTTTCTTCAAATATTTCTTTCGAATACTGTTACGCTCTGATGCCTGATTGACCGGGCTGAAAATTCGGCCTGATTTCAATTTCATGCGCATCTTTAAATCTTTGGTTGTAACTTCAGAGTTTCCTTTTAATTCCAGTTTTGCGATTAAGGGATATTCTTTTACCTGACAGACCAGATGAACACCTCTTGCCTCCCGGATACCTGTCATCTGAACGTCAGCGAAGAATCCGGTTTTATACAAACGACGGACATCCTGACTGAGCAAGCGCTTATCCAGCTTCTGACCAACAACAGTGTGCAACTTGGCCAGTATCGTTTCTTTTTCCACATAGCGATTGCCTTCTACATCTATAGAAAGGATGACAGGAACGGCAAGCTGTTTTTGTTGTTCTGCCATAGCTTCATCAGTACCGACATACGTGCCAAGCAACAGCCCGAAAGAAAACACCAACAATCTGGAGACGCTAAACATCTTAACCCCTGAATAAACGTGAAAGATCATTATAAAAAGCAAAAACCATCAATGCGATAATTAGCGATAAACCCACCATCTGTGAAATTTCCAGTATTTTGGATGACAATGGTTTACCCCTCAATTTTTCCAAGCCCAAATAAACCAGAAGTCCACCATCTAATATAGGTATTGGCAACAAATTAAGCACGCCAAGATTAACAGAAATCAGAGCCAGAAAGCTTAAAAAATATACCAGACCCAATTCTGCCGTCTTTCCAGCCAATTGTGCAATCGCGATCGGTCCGCCGAGGTTATCGGGGGAGATTGCCGCTGTCACCATCTTACCAAACACCTGCATAGTCATCCATGCCATTTCCCACGTGCGGGTAAAACCATAGATTGCACCGTCCCACAGTCCCATACGATATAATTCAGTACCATGTACTGTTTGTGATTGTAATCGCACACCAATACGAACCTGCTGATTTCTATCAACCTCAGGAACAATATTTAATTCCAGCAATGTCTGTTCGCGCTTGACAACAACAGTTACCACTTTACCTGCATTGGCCTTGACCTGCTCAATAAACTGATGAACATCTGAAACAGAACTTCCATTAATTTTCCTGATTTCATCCCCTTTCTGCACCCCTGCCTTTTCTGCAGGTGACGATGCCACCACATCATCCACTTTAACCATCAGGCCCGGAGTAAACCCAAGCAATTCATTCGCCACATCAAGCAACAGCGGATCCTTTTCCGGTTGCGGTATATCCAATTGAAAAACAATCTCCTGCTCATCACGTTTTACTATGATCCGGGCACTTTCTCCTGCCCTCTTTTTTAACAGTTCTTCCATCTGTTGCCATGAATGAACATTATGATTTTGCACTGTCACTACCCTGTCACCCTGTTGTATACCCACCTGCTCAGCAATAGATGCCGGAGCAACATGCCCTATCATAGTTGGCAATACAGGTTGGCCAAGCCAGGCAACCAGCATGTATGCCATTATTGCAAATATGAAATTGAACCCAGGGCCGGCAAATGCTACACAGGCACGTTTCCACACAGGCTGAACATCGAAAGCTCTTAATTTATCCTCCTCACTCAAATCTATTCTGGCAGTTTCCCCCTCTTCATCAGAGTTCTCTCCCAGCATTTTGATGTAACCGCCCATCGGAATTGCAGCAATAACATACAACACTTCGCCATCCCTGCTCCGCCATGAATATAGCGCCGGGCCAAAACCGATAGAAAATTTCTCAACCTTAATGCCAAGTTTGCGCGCCACAATAAAATGACCGTATTCATGTACGGTAACGAGCAAGGCAATGGCCAGAATAAAAGCCAGAGTCGTATGTAAGATTTCAATCATGCAGACATTACCTCATTCGCCAATATTCTTGCTTCCTTGTCATACAACCACACATCATCAAGACTACCTGCAGGGGCATTTTCAACCCTGCTCAGCACCTCTTCAGTAGTAACTACAATATCTGTAAAACTAATACGCCCCTGCAGAAAAGCAGCATTGGCCATCTCGTTCGCGGCATTGAATGCAATAGCCAGTGAATCCTCACCATTCATGACATCCTGTACCAGTCGCATAGCTGGAAAACGCCCAGTATCGATAGCCTGAAAATGTAATGATGCAGTCTTTGCCATATCCAGCCATGGAATTCCTGTATCAAGTCTCGGTTCCATTTGCATGGCATAGGCAACAGGCATACGCATGTCAGGCATAGCCAATTGTGCCAGTAATGAGCCATCAGTATATTCAACCATCGCATGGATAACACTTTCAGGATGAATAATGGCAGATAATTTTTCCGGTGCTAAAGAAAACAACCAGCGTGCTTCAATCAACTCAAGAGCCTTATTCATCATAGTAGCTGAATCCACGCTGATTTTAGCTCCCATGTTCCAATTGGGGTGGGCAATAGCCTCTTCCGGCGTAATTGAATGGAGTGTTGAAGGATCACGCTGCCAGAAAGGGCCGCCGGATGCAGTCAGAATCACCCGTGAAACAGAACCGTCATGCTGTCCTTTTAAACACTGATGCACAGCAGCATGCTCTGAATCTACAGGCAATAACAGAGCTCCCGACCGTCTGGCTTCTGCCATAATAATTCGGCCTGCAGTCACCAGACATTCCTTGTTGGCCAAACAAACATGTTTTCCAGCTTTGACTGCCGCTAATGTGGCTGGCACACCTGCTGAACCGACCATAGCCGCCATCACCATATCTGTTTCAGATGTTGTACAAAGATCAATCGCCGCGTCCATACCTGATGCCAGACGTGTACCAACTGGCAATTTTCCTTTTAATATTGCCGCAGCATCGGCATCAGTCATCACCACCCAGTCAGGATGCAATGTTTGCACAAGCTGGAGCATTTTTTCATGGTTTTGATGGCCAACGAGTGCGTGGGCTGAAAATTTCTCAGGATGTCGTAGCATAATGGCCGCAGTACTGCAGCCGATTGACCCGGTCGCGCCGAGCACGGTCACTCGCTTCACATCACACTCCATACAGCCCAGGTTACAGGCACAGCCATGATAATGGCATCAATGCGATCCAGTATGCCACCATGCCCTGGCAACCAGTATCCACTATCCTTGGCCCCCACCATGCGCTTAACGGCTGATTCAGACAAATCCCCTAAAACGCCGGCAAGCACGCAGATTATGGCCAGTGCAAGCGCTGCTGGCAGAGGCAAAAGATGCCACTGTAGCCAGAACAACACCGCAACAGGTACAGCGAACAGCAAACCACCCAGCAAGCCTTCAATCGACTTACCCGGACTGATAGCAGGGCAAAGTTTTCGTTTGCCCCACGCCCTGCCAACAAAATAGGCCGCAGTATCTGAAGTCCATACAGCCAGACATGCTCCTATAATCAGTATCTGTCCACTTTCAGAACCATGTGTCTGTGATACAGCAAAAGCAAAAACAAACAACCAGCCTAATAACCAGATGGCAGCAAACAAATCAGCAAAGTTATGCTGCTTGTACCGGGAAAACACAACAAATAAAGCAAACCAGATAAAGGCAAGAAATAGCAGTTGCAAAAAATCTGGTGATATTGAAAATAATAACCACACTGGCAAAGCGGCAAGTATATATATGACAGGATTCCTCAACTTGACCAGCAGCACCAGTTCACAGGTTGCCCCCCAGGCCAGTAAAGCCAGAATACGATTAAACCATAGCGGAGGTGTTTGGAAATACCAGGCCCAGACCAATAACAATAATATCAGCGATGTCAGAATCCGCTTACCAAGTTCATTCATTCAACAACTTGCTCACTGGTCAAACCAAAGCGGCGTTCACGGGCTGAAAAATCATCCAGCGCTGCCTGAAATTCCTCTCTGGAAAAATCCGGCCAAAAAATATCAGTAAAATATAATTCCGCATAGGCCGCATCCCAGAGGAGGAAATTAGATATACGTTTTTCGCCACCTGTACGGATTAACAAGTCCAAAGGAGCTATATCATGGCTCCACATCATCGAACGAAATTTTTTCAGATCCAGTGCATCAACAGCCTCACCCAGGTCTGGTTGAGACTGAATCCAGGACAGAACCTCTTTGACGCCGGCAAGAATTTCCTGTTGACCACCATAATTCAGACATAAAATAAGATCAATCACGGTATTGTTTCTGGTTTCTTCGCATGCTTTCTTTACCGCTCTGCGCGCACTTCCCGGCAGCACTGAAATATCACCAAGCACCCTGAGACGGACGCCATTTTCTTGCATGGCGGGCAGATTCTTGGGCAAAAGATTAGCCAGCAATCCCATCAACCCACGTACTTCAAGCTTGGGACGATCCCAGTTTTCTGTTGAAAACGCATACAATGAAAGTTGACGAATCCCCATTTCCTGTGCCCATTCCACCACATCCCGTGCTCGCACCGCCCCCTGACGGTGACCTTCAAGTCGAATCTTCCCCCGGGATTTGGCCCAACGGCCATTGCCATCCATGATGATGCCAACGTGATATGGAAACCCCGACTGAGAAGATGGTACAGGGTCAGACATCAGATTGTCAGAATATCGCTTTCTTTATGCTCAATAATCTTGTCTATTTCGGCGACAAACTGGTCTGTTATTTTCTGAATG
>JAJRTX010000310.1 GCA_021545665.1 Zetaproteobacteria bacterium | reverse complement strand
CCCATCCGATAGCAAAAATTAATGTAACAATGAGTATCAGGCGAATGATCATGTCAGGTCGCGGCGTTTAAAAACTGCTGTGGCAGCGATCATGGCAAGCACGGCATAGGCTGCATGCTGGATACAGTAGCCAAGTACAGAAGCTGGATGCAAAGGCAGCTGATGAGCTAACCTGAGTGAAATCTGGCTGCTCGAAAGATCGGGCAGGAGTTGGTTGATTCCGTGCAGCAGCATTCCCGTCCATGCGGGCGTTTTTTCGGCCACTTCAATATTCTGCAATGCATCAAGCACTGGTGGCAGAGCCCAACAGATCAGCCACACGGAGAATAGAAATACGGTAATCTCAGCTGACCCGCTTGATCCGGCGGCGATTAGAAATAGCACTGCTGCCAGTGCCAGATAGGGCATAAGAATCAGCATGGCGCCATAGGTGAAAGAAAGCTCTGAGCTGGCAGCAACATAACCGGGCCAAGTGTTTTCAGCCCAGAGAAATGCAGCAACTGCCGAAACAATATAGCAAAAAAGAAGAGGTAGAATGCCGTAAACAACCCCGATGAAACGTCCCCACAGGTACAGTCCGCGGGACATGGGCAGTGTCAGGAATATACTACATATGCCTTGTTCAATATCTCTGGCAAGCAATGGCACGGCGAGAAAGAAAAGGTAAGCTGCCAGCCATGCGTGCTGGGTTGTAAACAGCATGTCCATAAACACTTTTCCCAGATCAAGCATAAACAACGAGGTTGGAATCAGCAGCAGCCAGGGAATGATGACCAATGATAACAGTAAGATTTTGTATATGCGCTGACCCGCCATCTCTTTCAACGTGAACCATATCAATGAGAACAGTTGATTCATTTTGTTGTCCATTGAGCCAGTTTATCTTCCAGGATGGATGCTTCTGTCAGAGAATGGTCTCGTATGGGAACATCTTCACATATTTTACCATGCGCCATAATCAATACCCGGTCACATAGCTGAACCATGTCGGAAACAATATGGCTGGACATCAGATACGCTGCGCCCAGTTCTTTTTTCTTTTTCAGCAGTTCTAACACTTCTGCACGCCCCAGTGCATCCAGGCCGGACATCGGCTCATCCAGGCAAACCAGTTTAGGGTTGCCGCACAGGGTTAAAGCCAGCGCTGTCCGTTGGCGCATGCCTTTGGAATACTGACTGATTGGCTGATTGTGTGCATCTGTCGCCAGGTTAACTGCTATCAGACTCTTTCTGGCCAACTCCGGATTCAGTTTCGAGGCCTTGCATTTGAAACGGAGCAGGGCAAGAGCTGATAACGATGTGGGCAGTTGAGGCAGTTCCGGAAGATAGGCGGGTGATAAACCCGGGTGTGTAATGCTGCCCTGGGTTGCATGCACCAGACCGAGTATACATTTGATCATGGTGCTTTTTCCTGCCCCATTTGCACCAAGCAGGCCGATAGCTTCGTTTGCATGCAGAGAGAAACTGACATTTTCTACTACGAAACTATGGTTGTATCGTTTGCTTAGATTGGTGATGGTCAGTGTTACGCTCATGCAACGGATTATTAATGAATATCTGGATAGTACAAGTCGCTTGTCGAGGCACAAAAAAAGAGGGCTGTTTAGCCCTCTTTTAGGATGATCTATATTACTGGTTATTTTGGTGCGGCTAGAATGTCGCCTTTTGCCAGCGCAGTACCGGCTGTACCAGTTACTTCAACAATAGTGGGTGCTGAACTAGTCGTTTGGTAAACTTTATCGCCTGCAACATGTTTTGTAGAACCACTATAGGTTGCTCCACCGGTGCCAAGCAAGGTGCCGAAGGATACGCCGCTGGACAGGTTCATTGTCTCTGAAGAACCCCCACCCAAGGTGATCGG
Organism: Zetaproteobacteria bacterium; assembly: GCA_021545665.1. Next base: position 2,400 of record JAJRTX010000310.1, on the reverse strand, counting down.
ACTTGTTGCTGTAATTGCAACGGCGGTAGGGTATGCGTTATGATTATTGAAGAATACTTCAAATGTGGTTTGTGCGGAGTGTAGGTCAGCTTTTGCCGCCGTATTGAATGCTGCAATACGGTAGGATGCAAACTGCGGGATGGCGATTGCAGCCAGGATGCCGATAATGGCGACTACGATCATCAACTCGATCAGTGTGAAACCTTTTTCGATTTTATTTATGTTAGTCATTGTGTGTTCTCCGTTGTATATTATTTATTTATCATCTGTGGTGTGGTTACAATAGTAATAAAGCAAGGTCTGTGCCAGACAAATTACTCAATTTTAACAGAAATGACTTACAAAGGTGACATATATTGTCACAATATGGTGCCAAAAAATGGCAGTTTATCAGCTTAATTTAAACATGGTTTTATATATTTTATATGAAAGGATTCATCCATATCATACAGATATATATTTATTTTATGTAGAGGAAGATAGAGCTATGTCGGTCAAATTGTTTAAGCTAAGGAATGTTCCCGATGATGAGGCGGAAGATGTGCGCCAGTTATTGGTAGATCATGATATTGATTTCTATGAGACCTATGCAGGTGGCTGGGGTATATCCATGCCAGCTATCTGGTTGCAGGATGCCAGTCATCTGGCACAGGCTAAAGTTCTTATTGATAAGTATCAGAAAGAACGAACGGCACAGGCAAGGTCTGTACATGAGCAACTGAAAAAGGAAGGAAAACAAAAAACAGTTATGGATAAGCTTGGTGAAAACCCTGTGCAGGCTATCCTATTATTTTTCCTGTCACTGTTTATTTTCTATGTGTCGCTGGCGCCATTTTTTCAATTTGGCGAGTGAGCGAACAAACAGGAAAAGATTGAACCACGAAGCTCACGAAGGGAAGGACTGTAACTCAGTCTTTTCTTCGTCTCCCATAGAACAAGGTGAATGCCGCTTGCGGCAGAGAGGGTGTTCTGGGGCATACTCTCTTTCGCAAGTGAAATTCACCTGAAGTACTTCGTGGTAAGTGTCTCTCGCCTTGTTTGAGGCATGGACAAAACAGATGAGTGCATTAAAGTTATAAGCATGCGGATGCTTCTTTATATTTTGATTCTATTGCTGGCCCCTGCTGCCATATGGGCTGAGAGTAGCAGTGAAAAAGATCGAATTTCAGAAATCCTTAACACTGTGGATGATTTGTGGCGAGGCAAATCTTCCTATGCGGTCACCACTATGCGCGTGAAAACCGAACATTATACACGCACGATGCGTATGGAGGGCTGGTCCAAGGGCAAGGAAAAAACCTTGTTCAAGGTGCTGGAGCCATTGCGCGAAAAAGGCACCGTAACTTTAAAGTCAGGCAACCATATATACACCTATCTACCCAAAACAGATCGCACTATTCGTCTGACCAGCGGCATGATGATGGGCGCATGGATGGGCAGCCATCTGACCAATGATGATCTGGTTAAGGAAGCGCGGCTGGAAGAGGATTATGATGCTTCGATCAGTTTTGAAGGTGAGCGGGACGGGCGCAACATCATTGAATTTACGCTTACTCCAAAACCGGATGCTCCGGTGGTCTGGGGTAAATTAACGCTGACAATACTGGCTGACAGCTATACGCCTCTGATTGAGCTTTATTATGATGAAGACATGCAACTGGCCCGCACGTTTACCTTTACCGATATGAAAATGCTGGGAAGCCGTGAGCGTCCGGCTGTGTTGCGCGTGGTGCCGGCTGATAAACCGGATGAATACACTGAGTTTGTTTATGAAAGACTGGAGTTTAATGTGGACGTCAACGACCGGATGTTTTCAAAATCCAGTCTGAAACGAAGATAGTGCTCTGATGCCGGGAAAATGCGCGTAATCCAGCTCGCCTCACGCAATGTGCTGCGCAACTGGCACCGTTCGCTGGTGACCATGCTGGCCATGGCTTTTGCCTGCTTTATCATGATTCTGTTTTCCGCCTTGATGGAGGGCATGATACAGGGCAGTGAACGCAATGTGGTGTCGATGAATATGGGTGATATCCAGATTCATGCCGAGGGTTATCGGGATGATCCCGACCTTTATACGCGCATCAACAATGTCGATAAATTGATCAATTCCCTGCAAAAACAGGGTTTGAAAGCGGCCCCGCGTGTTTATGGGTACGGGCTGGCGGCTGCCAATATGGCTTCGGCCGGTGTACAACTGCGCGGTATTGATCTGAATCGGGAAATGGATGTGACCCGATTGTATGAACATGTCAGCCAGGGTTCATGGCTGGCGGCAGATGATGCTTACGGCGTGGTACTGGGCAAAAAACTGGCAGCGACACTGGGTATTGGCATTGGCGATGAGCTGGTTTTTGTCGGCCAGAGTGCCGACGGGTTTATGGCCAATGATCTGTGTAAGGT
>JAJRTX010000309.1 GCA_021545665.1 Zetaproteobacteria bacterium | reverse complement strand
TCTTGTGCCTGTGTAGAAATAATAGCTTTGCCTTGATTGCAGAAATGAGATAGAAAAAATACAAAAGACTCACAAATCATAACCAGAATCAAGTTCCTTTAGCCAAGATCTCAACTTAACGTATCAAAAATGATTTTTCGACAGACCCTTCAAGTATTGACAGAACAGCGGCTAAGTCTTTGTTTGCAAGGGGTTACAAATGTATCCACAGAAGCTGTGGATAACTTTGTGGATAGAAAGTCTCCATGCCTTGTTATCATAGTGAGAAAAAAGAGATGTATGTTCATGATTAAAAAATAGGCAATTAATATTATTGTTGTATAACAATGAGTTACATGATTTATCTTATCTAATGTTTTACATCTTCCAATTTTCAAGTTGTAGCGTCATATGCAAAATCATGAAGTGGATAAATACACTAAATCAATGTTTTTCTACATAACTTAGCTGCTAACCCACCTCTGCGTACGGCAGATTCAATGGTTGCCGGTAATTCGCCCGGCAAGGGCTGCTCAGACGCATCAATGGTATATGTCAGTGGTACGTTCTTATTTTCTTGCGGGCGCACAAGTACGGTAGCTCGTTTCTCCCGGATAATGCGTGTATGCGATGGCGTTAGTGGCTGCTTCAGACCAGAGATGACCTGAATTTCAGCAGTAATCTGATGCAATAGATCGGGAGTGGATGAAGGGTCATCATCAGCACTGATTACTGCGCACAGATGGTTGAGGCTCCTGTCTTCAGACATTTGCTGTGAGACATCGAAAAACCACTGACCTTTTGTTCCAATCCCGCCGATAATCGGTGTCGGAAGTTGAATCTTTTTGTCGAACCAGAAATGAACATTGGTGATTGCGTGTGTTTCGCATGTGCTCTCCCGTTTAAGCAGACGGTCAGTAGCATAAGCGGGCATGGCCAAAATGGCTGCATCGAATTGCTGACCATCAATGCAGACTCCATTGTGCTTTTCAAGCAGTGAGCGGACGCGATGGCGGCTGTGAATATTTACACCAAGTTTTTCTGCTGTGTAGACAAGGGGCTTGATCAATGCTTCAGACATCGGCTGCGTAAACCAGCCAAGTCTGGCATGCTGGTGGCTGGCGAAGCTCTCTCTCAGTACAGATTGAAAAGATGCGGCGTTTGCGTTCTCAAGCTTCTCATTCATGGCTCCCAGACATAGAGGTTCGATCAGATCAAAGTTAAATCTATCGGGAATGTTTAATTTTTCCATCCAGCTCTGAACTGTTATTTCATTTACAATTCTACCGGATTGTAAATCATTACCCAGACGCAACATTGCCAGTGCAGATGCAATACTGTGTCCAGGAAGCCTGGCTGTAGCCAGTAGCAGAGCCAAAGGAAAGGGTAAGTAACCAGGTGGCTGGAAGTTAAAGAAGCCGCGTTTCTTATCCCATAAGGGTAGTTGTAATGACGGCTGCCAATGCACATTAGCCGAAGCTCCACAATCATCGAGTAGCTTTTTCGTGGCCGAATATGCACCAATCAGTAAATGAGGTCCGTTATCACATAGCTGCTCAACCACGGGTTCATAAAACGACTTTGTACGCCCGCCAGGTTGGGCTGAAGCTTCGAACAGTTCGACCTTAATACCCTGCTCAGCCAGACGTATGGCAGCAGTCAGTCCGGTTAGTCCGGCTCCGATTACGGCAATCAACTGTCGGGCTTTCGCTGGAATCAGAATTCTAAGCGCAATGGTGCATTATTCCTGCAGGCGTTGCGTTCATAATACCATGCCCGACAGGCAATCCATATTTTTCGTGCAGGCAGAATCTGTACCGGGTTTTTCCAGACATCATAATGCACGCGCTGAAGCTGTTTCAGATAAGCATAATAAATTGAAGCCATGAGCAGGGAAGGGCGCAAGCTTTCACGATCTTCATTGGGCAGGTAGGCCAGTGCCTTCTGAAATGCAGCTTCTGCTTTTTCACCATATTCACTCAGTAGTTGCTGCATACCTTTACTCATCAGACCGTCCGTGAATTCCCGATTGCCAATCTTATAATGAATCCGGTCCGATTGAGGGAGATATATGCGTCCCATGCGGGCATCTTCAGCCAGATCACGCAGGATGTTAGTCAGTTGCAGGGCCTCGCCCAGAGAAGTTGCAAAATCACGACTGTGCCGCTGTTTGTAACCGAATATCTCAATAGATAGCAGTCCAACGGCGCCTGCAACACGGTATGAGTACAATGCTAAATCGGCTGGATTTCGAATAGCCTGATGCATGACGTCCATTTGCATGCCATCGAGAATTTCTACCAGCAATTCCTCATCCAGAGGGTAATGCTGTCTGGCCCAGTTCAGTTCTTTGCCAACAGGATGTTGAGGCCGGGCAAAAAAAACATTACTGACTTCATCTCTCCAGAAAGCCAGCTTGACCATAGCAGTCTGCTGATCGCTGACTTCATCGGCAATATCATCCACTTCACGGCAAAATGCATACAGAGCGATGATAGCACGGCGCTTACGTTCCGGCAGGAATAGAAAGGCATAAAAGAATGAAGAACCCGAAGCACGGGTTTTATCTCTGCAGTAAGTTTCAGGTGTCATGAACTACTCTGTTTGATTACGCGTGAAGGGAATAGCGCATCTATTAGAATCGGGAAGGCCAGTTTTCTCCATTCACGCTTGCTCACAACAACGCGCTGACTAAGTGGCTGTTCCAGAAGTCTTGTTTTATCCAGCATCAAATGGCCAGCCCGCATGGTTGCTGCAATTTGAATGCGAAGTCGAAACGGCAGTATAGGCAGCAGTGCTGATCCCTGTTGCAACATTTCCCGTGTTGCTGAAACTGCCTGTTGCAGAGCGGCTAAAACAGGTTTTTTATCATCCATGTTCTGCTGTAACAACTGCTGGCTACTCAAGCCCGCTGTCTGCAACCATGTTTCCGGCAAATAACATCGCCCGTTTGGCAGATCAATGCTCAGATCCTGCCAGAAATTAATCAGTTGCAGAGCTGTACAGATTTTATCCGAATAAAACAGTGCCTGCGGATCATTGATCTTATGCAAGGCCAGCAGCAGACGCCCGATTGGATTGGCAGAGTGTTTACAGTAGAACATCAGCTCATCCTGACTGGCATACACATGCAGGCTGACATCCATGCGAAAGGCGATCAGTAAATTGTGCAGTTCATCAATGGGCAGCTGGTGTGTTCTGATACTGTCACCCAGTGCCATAAAAACAGGATGGCTAATCTGTTCGTCGACTTCGCTTCTCTCCAGCAGTGTTTCCCACGCATCGATTTGTTTCAGACGGGTTTTAGCATCAGCATCTCCCTCATCAGCGAGATCATCAGCATGACGTGCAAAAGCATAAATGGCCGCAACAGCCGGACGCAAATCACTGCGCAGCAGCTTTGAAGCAGTTGGAAAATTTTCATAATGTTGCTGTGCGATGGCGAGGCAATGCTGATATGCTTGCGGTAACTGCATCGCGGTTTGGGTTGAGGCCTGCATGGCAACGCATGGTGGCGATACCAGGTGAATTCTGCAAGCTATGAAGGGGGAAAAACGGTGGCTGAAATAAATCAGGGTTATGGCAAACGGGTTGCAGTGATCGGTGGCGGTATTATTGGTTGCCTGACAGCGCTGTATTTGCATCGCCTTGGTGCCCGGCCATTCATTGTGGAGAAGGGACAAGCCGGGCAGGAGTCTTCCTGGGCCGGGGCAGGTATTTTATGTCCGATTCATCCCTGGCTATATCCCGACAGTTTCACCCGGTTGGTTGATTACAGTCTTGCCCTGTATCCACAATTAGCCGAACAACTGCAGTCCGATACTGGTTTGTCGATCCAGTGGAACCAGTGCGGCCTGATGATTCCCATATTCGCCGATGATCGTTTGAACCACAAACAGCAGGCTCTGGCATGGTCACAGCGTTTCGGATGGCAGGTTGAGCATCTGGATGGCCGTGAGGCCCGATCAGCAGAACCATCACTGGCTACTGATGTTTTTGAGGCTCTGCTGTGGCCGCAGGTAGGTCAGGTTCGCAACCCGCGTATGTTGCGGGCAGTAAGAAAGGTGCTGGATCAGTCAGGTGTGCGGATTCACGAACAGACTGAAGTTACTGGTTTAATGGAAGATGCCAACGGTCATGTGTCAGGCCTTCAACTGGCCAATGGAAAGCAGTATGATGCAGATGCTGTATTGCTGGCAGCAGGCAGCTGGAGTGGTGAGTTGGCAAATCAGATGGGACTGGGTTTATCAGTTGAACCGGTGAAAGGGCAAATTGTTTTGCTCAGGGATAAACCCGGAAAAATGCACAGCATCATCAAACATGATGATGCCTATTTTGTCCCCCGTTCAGATGGTCGCATTCTCGTCGGTGCCAGCATGGAGCGGGTGGGTTTCCAACGCGGTAATACTGAGGAAATCGTCAATTCACTGCTGGCTGCGACGTATCGAATCACACCGGGCTTAAAGGATGCCGAAGTTGAACAGCAATGGATGGGTTTCCGCCCCGGAACCGCCGATGGTTTACCTTTTTTGGGCCCGGTACAAAACCGCCCCGGCTTGTGGGTAGCCAGTGGCCACTACCGCAATGGCGTAGCCCTGGCACCTGGCACAGCAGAAATCATGAGCCGCTGGATACTCGGAGAACAGCCAAAACTGGATATGTCCGATTTCCGCATTGAGCGTACCACACGCAATGATACAAAACTGGGTTTTCCTGATGTTACGGATCAGTTAATGGAGCGCTGATCAAAGCATGTGCGTCAACTTTTAGTCCAAAACCAACGCATTTTACGTTATAATTCTTGGCAATAGCGGCGCTATTACCCGCGACCTGTGTTATTCGATGTTTTCCCTGCACCAGTTATTGGCTGTTTCATTATCGCAAATATATCCATTGAGTTGTGCTTCGTAAGCCTGTTGGATCAGCTTGCCCATTTCAGGGCCTGGCTTCATGCCAAACTTCATCAGCAATTTTCCTGTTATCAGGGGAATGGGGCTTGTATGCTGATGTTTGAGTTCTCTGGCCTTTTCCAGCCAGATGAAGGCTGGCCGTGAGGCTGGTGCAGGGGTGCGACCAGAAGCATCGGCCTCTACCAGCATTTCCCATAATTCAATATGTGTTGGCTCAAGGCGATGCGAGAGTCGACGTACGGCACGGTCTGAAGGTTTTCCATGCATATGGGCCATGTGTTCCCGCACCAGAGGCAGTACAAACTGAGCCATTGATTTGGGCGCGCCGATTTGTTTCAGGAACTGCTCTGAAGGTTTGACGCCTGCTTCGCAATGGCCGGGAGAACGCAGGTTTTTATGTTCGTCGGCAAATGTGCATGATGGTTTTCCAAAGTCATGACAAAGAGCCGCAAACAGCAGTTGCTCACGGGTCTGAATAGATAGATTATTTCGATCTGCGATAACCGCTGCCATATCACACACCTGTAATGTGTGAACCCAGGCATCACCCTCGGGGTGCCATCGGCCATCTTGTTTGCAACTAGCCAGCGTAGCCAGTTCAGGGTATAAACTCAACCAGCCACACTCTTGAAGCGCCTTCAAGCCGAAAGATGGATAAGGGGCGTGGCTCCATTTTTGCCATTCTCTCCAGATACGGGATTCAGGTAGCGTTCCTGCTTCTGTCAGTAATAAATGACAAAGCCTGGCAGTTTTTTTGTCGAGCCGAAGTTGGAAACGGGCTGCAAATTGTACCGCCCTGAGAGGGCGAAGTGGGTCTTCGGTAAATGCGGGACTTACATGTCGCAACTTTTTATTGCCGAGATCATCCTGTCCGCCATGGAAATCCAGTAGTTTGTGGTCAAGGGGATCAAACATCATCGCATTGATGGTGAAATCGCGGCGTAAAGTAGCTGTTTCAGGAGATAGACCGGGGTTGCTTTCAACTGAAAAACCGCGATGACCATCTGCTGTTTTGCGTTCAGTTCTGGGTAGGGCGATATCCAGTTCAAGGTTGTTCATCCATAATTTGATGACACCGAAGTGTTTTCCAACATGCTCTGTTTTACCCAGTAATGTAAGTTTTTTTTCCAGTTGTTCAGGATTTAATCCATACACTTCAATGTCGAAGTCTTTTGGTCTGATTCCAAGCAGCAGATCACGTACGCAGCCTCCGACCAGCCATGCTTTGCCACCGCCACTGGCGATATGCTGGCAAACAATGAGCAGTGATTCTGGTAGTTCTCCAGTATTTTCTAGAACCATAACCATTGCCTCATTCCACGTTCGATCATCAGTAAAGGCAAGATTGATGTTGTAGTTGGCATAAAAGAGAAAGGACGAATCATGCCTGCCTGACTGTTATTGTTACGCTTAAGTATTGATTCTATGCCCCTTTATTTTGTCTTCGGCCATAGATAAAGAGGCACAGCCCGATAACAATAATAACAATATAGAAACCATCGAGTTTAAAACCAATAGTTTCAGATAACAGGGCAGTGACCAGTCCCAAAGCGAGAAGTACGAGGCCAAAAACCTGTTTTTTTATTCCGGCTGGTGGCATTTATGAGTCATCCGGGCTAAACCAGAAACCCGAGAACCATTGCCTTATAGTGTCGCATCAGGCCGAAGATATTTAACAGGGCAGGAACCAGTAGAATGATAGTACAAATAATTTTTATCTTGCTGATATTGTTGAGAACAAAGGTATGTTTTCCCAGCAGTAGAATGATGGCTAATGTTGATAAAACAAGGGCGATGCTTATTCCCAGTCCATAACAAAAAGCCAGATACCATCCTTCGATTGCAGTTACCTTTTGAGAGGCCAGACCCATAATATCAGACAGGGTTGGCGTAATGCAGGGGGAGTACATGATGGCAAAGCTGATGCCGATAAACAGCGATAGCATACTCAATAACTGTGGACTGTGTCTTCTGCTCAAAAAGCTTATCCGGGCATTCAGTAGTATGTATAGAGCTGCAAGCATAATAATGAAGCCGGCAGCAACTCTCAGATTGCCAATATTGTAAATTAAAATTCGACTGATATTTAATCCGGATGCGATGAGCAGCGAGTAGAGAACTGTGAAACCAATGCCATAGCTTATGCTGGGCAAAATTACCCAGTTCCAGAGGCCGGGATTATTTCTTTGATCCAGCGTGAGTAGATATATGCCGATCATATAGGCGATAAAAAAGGGGCTGATCTGGAGTATGCATATCTGCCAGATGGAAAAAAATGAGGACAATCCGAACAATAAAGTCGCAGCGCAGACCATTACAGCAATGCCTCGATCCAGTCTGGAAAAGCTTCGGATTTGTCTTTGATATTGCCGTAAAAGGCCCGTTTTACAATGCCTGTCTGATCAATAAAAAAGGTGGTTGGCGGCGAACTGACGCCAAAAGATCTGGTGATTTGATCATCTTCATCATAACCGGCTGAAAATGGCACAGACCATTTTTGGGTGTATTGCTCAAATTTTGATCGGGCATCCTGGGTGCCAATCATAAGGAAGTTTATATCGCCCTTATGTTTTTGATAGGCTTTTTTCATCATGGGCATAGAGTCATTGGAGCAGGGGCACCAGGAGGCCATGAATGTGACTACCAGTCCCTTGCCTGCATATTGCTCCAGACTGACCTGTTCTCCACTGAGTAACTGAAGCTTGAAAGGAGGTGCTTTTTCACCCACCTGCAGCAAGGGTGGCCCACTTTCACTGCAGCCGCCGAGCACGACTGCAATAAAGGCGACCAACAGCAGCCTGTTAGAGTAGTTTATCGAGTTCATGTCGCAATAGTGCTTCATTCACGCCTCCGGGATGGAAATAGTTGATTTTGGCATCTTTACTGATAAAAAAGCTGGTTGGCAGACCATAAACGCCGAAAGCTTCTTTAATTGCCCCTGTTTCATCCATCCCGACCGGAAAGGTGAATCCCAGTTTCTGTATAAATTTCTTCACATCCTTTTCAGTATCGTCAATGGCGATGGCCAGGAAAGTTACGCCCCTGGGTTCGTATTCTTTTTGCATTTTGACGAGAGCCGGAATTTCCTCTCTGCACGGCAGGCACCAGGAGGCGAAGAAATTAATCATCACAGGCTTTGTTTTATAGTCACTGAGCTGAAAGGTGTTGCCATCAAGCAGCACCAGTGATAAATCGGGAGCAACCCTGTTTTCAGGGTGTGAGTCTTCCTTTGTAAGCAGTATGGATACGACCACAAAAGCAAGCGCTAAACCGGTAATGGATAGGGTAAGTAGCAGTTTATATGATTTTTGCTTCAATATTTACTCCAAGGGTATAGCAAAAAGATTGCCGATCATGGTGCGAAACACTGAACCATATCCAGCTTTCATACAATCCATGCAGGCTAAGCTGGCAAAGCCGGAACCAGACAGAGAAGAATCGACTCAGGTAAAGACGCAAAGGGCGCAAAGAAAAATTGTAACAAGCAAAGAAATATCTTTCTTTGCGCCTTTGTGTGCTATATTTTTTCACATGGCTGGAATGGGAAGTTGCCACTGAAAGACTCGCTTTCGCATGCCCGGAAGATGAATGGAAACTTCCATATCTGACTGGCTTTTCTCATCGATATCAGGGAATATTAACAAACCCTGCCTGTGATGGTACTGACCATCCTCATATATGACTTTCCAGCTTATTGCTTGCAACGCTTCGTTATTATTGTTCAATGTGGCCATTTTCACAAGATTCCACGGCGGGATCACTCCCTGATGGGTATTCAGGTACACAATAAAAACCGCTCCCTGTTTCTGTGGTTTTTCATTACTGGCCACCATATAGGGCAACAGGTTAATTTGTTGGCGTGGAATATAGATAATATCCAGATACAAATCGCTTTCGCCAAAATCACTCTTCCACAGATGCCGTTTGACAAAGCGCATGGTTTTTTCAGGCAGCACTGTTGGAATATTGCTGAGAAAATTATTTTGAAGATATTTCCTGATGGCTGCTGCAGCATGATCCGGGATATCAGCCCGATCCGGTGCTTTCATACGATTGATCACCCTGTTCCATTCCGCCGCTGTTCTTGGTTTTTTCTCGATCAGGCCGCTGCTGTGGCATCTCCTGGTGCAGGTGTTTTGATAGAGCTGCTTTGTTTCAGCAGAGGACAGTTTGGCAATCAGTTCATGCTTATAGAGGAACAACTTCCCTCTGCTTTGCAGGGTGTTGATAATTTCTGCGGGCGCCATATCAAACAGAAATATAAATGCAAGCATGGTGATTGTAGCAGCCATCACGATAAATGCGCCTATGCTGATCAGCAGGGTTTTCACGTGCGTCCTTTATCGCAGTTGCAGGGTTTGAATGTTTTCAAGAGGGTTCTTTCAGGATGTCTGCGGTTTACTAAAAAAAACCTTTTTAATACCCATATAGATACCAATAAACATCAGCAAAATCCATATTGCAAACCCGGCCCACAGCAGGATCCAGTCCAGAGTGCCAAAGCTTCTGGTATATTGAAATATCTTCCCCTGAATCCTTTGCAGGGGCGTGATGCGGGCGGCATCACCATGTTTAGCGACAAAATAGTCGATAATTTCCTGCTTGTTCATGCCTTGATTGATAAGCTTGCCGACATCATTTTTCCATTTCAGGCCGCAGCTCATATTGCAATCCGCCAGCACGAGCGGGCATTCACAGGGGCAGGCAAGATCCACCACCACTTCATTCACAGTCAGTGCCCGGGCACTGGTCGGGATCATTATGACGCAGGCCATAGTCAGTAATAAGCAGGGAAATAGAAATCTATCGCAGCCCGTAAGTCTTTTCATGTTTTATATCACGGCCTGTTTTTTCTGGAACGCAGGAGCCGGGTGACCAGCGCAATAACAGCCAGCAGACCTGCGCCAAACAGGACATAGATAAATGTTCGAATATTTCTCTGGGTTTCATAAGGCGTTGATGCCGAAACTTGTGATCCACTCATGGAGGTGTATTTGATATCAACAGATGGTTTCGGGTCTTTTTTGTTGTAATCAAGTGTAAACAGACTTTCCTGACCTTCGGAAAGATCATGCAGGGCATAGGTGAAATGATTAAATCCCTCGACGATGCTTATTGTGCCATCATTTTCGACCCTGACAGCATTTTTATCGGCTGAGATATTGAAAGCCGTGCTTCGCAAAGGTTGTTGGATATCTACTTTCATGGTTTTAATCGGATGGTTCGCCTTGATACGGTAGTCAAACGTTCGTTTCTCGTGTCTGGCGTCAAATTGCGGGGTGTGAAAACTGAGATAAAAATTGGGGTAGGGCAGCATGAGGCTTACTTCATCATATTCACCTTTGCTGGTTGTTTTATACAGTTGGCAGAAATGCTGGCCCTCATGTGAGAGGCTGCATGCATCGCTGATCACAGAGCCTTTCGGCAACAGAAAGCTGGTCTTGATGGGGTAAGTCGAACCTTCCTCAAACCTGCCATCATAGATTGCCAGGATACTGGATTCATCATATTCCGGCCAAATGGATACCCTCATGCGACCTATGGGTAGACCCTGCGTATCATTGCTGATTCCAGCCACTTTGTCGGCTTCCTGGTCACAACCTGTAATCAGAGTTAGAGAAATAAAAAGAGCTATCAAATATTTACTGTAGTTTGCCGGGCTCATGTCCTGGGCGCGCTCCTTTTTAGTTTTATTGGTTCATTTCGATGGCATAAGATGTCAGCTTTGTTTGGCGTACAATGCCATATGAAGCTGCTATTTAATACCATTTACCCATCTGACCAGGCTGAACCGAAATGCTGTTTCGTTTGTTTATCCATATCCGTGCCAATCTACCAAGGTTATTAATCCAGCATGAACTGCCGCATCATGCTCTAATCCAGATGAATCATACATTAAAGTTTGTTAACGCCAGTAGTAGAAATCAGTGTTCTTGAAACCAGCAATATGATGATGGTGTCTCTGAAAACCCATGCCTAAAGCAGACGTGAAACCTGGTTAATAGTTATGTAACATACTAATTATATTAACTATATTGCATCTATACTTCTACCTTTTGTCGACATATTGATCAGATCCGTATAAATACTTACCCGAATCATTAAAGATATTTCATCAAATTGTTAAAACTTGACCGAAATCAAGGAATAAGAAATGCTAAATAACGAATATCCGCACTTATTATAAGGGCGTTTTTATTGCGCGAATTACAGTAAGTGACGCAGCAACAGCTGAACAGCACGTAAAGTATTAACATGCAGAAGAAAATAACGGGAGGCAAAATGAAAAGTAAACATATGATTTGCATATTGGGACTTCTTTCATCTGCGTTTGCGATGCTTGGTATCGCCAACGCCGCAGACGAAGTTGTTCCACCATGGCAGCATGCTGTGGGAGCGCAGGAAGGGGCGAAAGATTCCCCTCTTCATGATCCGATGTTGTTATACAACGCGGGCGGGCTGGATGGCCGGGTAGCCGTAATCGGTATCCCCAGCTTTAGAACTTATCGGCACATCGCTATCGGTGTTGATTTGCATGAGGTTGTGTATGGCGGCCTGGCGCATGGTAACGTAAACGGAACCCCCGATGGCAAGTTCCTCTATGTCAATGACAAGGGTGCCAATACTATTGGTGAAATCAATTTACAGACTGGTATGCTACAAAGATTAATCGCGATGCCATTCCCGTTCGGCATTCACCATATTGCACTGAGTCCGTATGGTAAGTACCTGTACTCTACAGGTGAGTATACCGGCAAGATGGCCAAGACTGAAATTGCCACAGGTAAAACTCAGGTGATCGATTGGGGCCCGTCTCCATCTGCTCCGGATTACTTGGATGTGGGTAAGGCAAACTCCCCAAGTGAAGGATATATCTACGCAGGTAACTATTACCACTCCACAGTGGGTGTGTTCTCAGCCAATCCATTTAAACTGATTAAAGAAATCCCGGTTGGTAAGAACCCGCATGGTACGAATGTCATTCCTGAGGGCACCAAGGTCCTTGTAGCTGACAAGCTGTCAGCAACCATGAGTGTCATCGACACCAAGAAAATGGCTGTAATGAAGGTGTTTCCAACCTGTGCCGGCCCGCTGCACAATGTTATGGATGTATATAATAAAGATGGTGGCTCATATAGGGCTGGCATTGACAGTCCTGATGGTCTGACCTCCAAGTACGCTTATCAGAGCTGCTTTGTGGCAGATGCGAACGTGAAGATTGATCTGAAAAAGCTTACAGTGGTTGACGAAATTCCAACGCACTATCGTACTGGTCATATCGCAATTAGTGCGGACAACTCTTATGTTATGGCTCTGAACAAGTTCTCTACCGGCCTGTTCAGCCCAACTGGCGTTGTCTATCCTGTGAACTTCGAACTGTGGGATGCGCGTGAAAGCAGCCCGACCTACGGCAAGACTCTGAAGATCATGCCTGTGGATGGCGAGCCGCATAATGCCAAGAGCATCATGTCCTATCTGGTTAAAGACTGGACCATGGGTCAGGCTGAAAAAAGTTCTGCTGGCTTGCTTGGAAAGGGCGGTAAAGCTATGCAGCTTGAACCTGCACATAAGGCTAAAGTTGTTCAGTACTTCATTCCTAAAGAGCATGAGAAGCCAGGTATCAGGGAAGTTAACGGCGTTAAAGAAATTCACGTCAAGGCATTCAGCTACGGTTATATTCCACGCCAGATCCGTGTAAACAAAGGCGATAAAGTACGTCTGTTCGTGACCAATATCGACAGGGCTGCCGGCATCACCAAGAACCCGGATGTTACCATGGGCTTCACTATCTATGGTGCTTATGGTCTGAGAACCAATATGTCCATGCCTCGCGGCACTACTACTGTATCCGAGTTTACAGCGGATATTGCAGGCGAGTATGAAGTCTTCTGTCAGCACTTCTGCGGACCACTGCATCTGGAGATGCGGGCTACATTCTTTGTGGATGATCCAGCCAAGGGCGCATCTAACCTTGCGCAAGGTGATTACGAAGAAGCACAACAGCTCCCTGGTTTACTTGAAGAGGGTCTGCTGACCATAGCTGAACGCGTTAAAGGCTTTAAGGATTAAGCCTTTACATACACGAAATAACAGGGTCATTGCTCCCTCCCCGACAAGGGGAGGGGGGATGCCTCAAAGAATACGCAGGGAGGTAGAATTATATGAAGAATAACAAGCTTAAAATTTGCTTGGCCGCTATAGCGGGATTAGGCGTCGTCATGATGGCAAGCACATCCGCTGTCGCTGCCGAAAAACGATGCAAAGCTGGAGGGGTGAAGGTGGAATGCCCCACCCAGAGTGAGGCGGAGGCGAAGAAAGCCGCTGATGCATTTGAAAAGGAAGCCAATGACATGGCAGCAGGTAAATCAGGCAGTACCTATGGTATTTCCGTATTTGATTACCTGACCGGTGTTGGCAAACGCGCTTCAAAAGGCAGTGCAACTGCCGGTGAAAGTGGCTATGGCAGCAAGCATGCCGGCGATACCGGCGGCAGGCATACCGAGTTGTGGGATCGCAAGGCAAATCCTACCAAGGGCGAAGGCATTTATAACCAGTGGGTGCATAACTGGTCTCCATCATTCAAGTCAACACTCGTACAGGGTGCTGATCCAAACGAGGGCAAGATGTGGTATTACAGCTATTGCATCGCCTGTCATGGCTGGACATTGCAGGGTAATGGCCCGAACGCCATTGAACTGGATCCACGTCCAAGGACACTGACCAAGGGCAGCTACATGGGCAAGAAGACCAATCTTGAACTGTTTACGGTCATCAAGGGTGGTGGTTCATCTGTAGACCTGTCTTCATCCATGCCGGATTGGGGCAATGTTTTGCAGGATCAGGATATCTGGAATGTGATCGCCTTTATTCGCGCCATGCAGGATGTTAAACCACCGAAGAGCGTGGATGATTATCTGGCGCCTAAATCAACATTCAAGCCAATTGCCGGTGATGTTAACCCGCTGAATGCTGCTAAGAGTGATGATTTTGCAGATGCACAGGAATTGCTGGAAGCAAGCGTATCCGGTCGTGATGGTGGAAACCTGGTTGGTGGCGGCTATGTTGAAGGCGGCCTCAGGAAGAAACCTGAAGATATTGCAAAGAAGGTTTCAGCAGGATATTAAAGTTAAGTTTTAACTTTAATAAGTAATAACAGGTGAAATTCGTGACGGTCCGAACAAATGGCCGTCACGGATGACCCTTCAAACTAAATCCCATCCATACCATATATTGACCATGCCAGATTTCTCTTACCTTATAAAAGCAGCCACCCTGAGTGACCTCTCTATTACAGATTTTTCTGTCAACAATAACCAAACATGTTTCAATTCTTATAATGAATAACACTTTCAATCCTGATCAGGCGGAGCAAAACCGGTGAGTGGATACGATTGCGATGTACTTGTCATCGGCGGCGGGATTTCGGGATTGGCCAATGCCTGGTGGCTGGCTCGGGAAGGCTTGTCGGTGGAAGTGTGGGAGGCGAGTGAGTACCCCGGGGGCAAGATAAAAAGCACCCGGCAAGGTGGTTATCTGACCGAACGTGCTGCTGCCATGGTGATGAATTTTCGTCCGGAAGTTACAGAGCTCATGCATGAAACGGGGTTGGATGAAGTAAAAAATGCTCGCATGCCAGAGGCAGAATCCCATCGCTATTTACTGCATCAGGGAGAGCTTAAAGCTTTGCCCATGCGGTTGGGTGCTATGCTGACCTCTCCCTTATGGAGCCCGCTGGGCAAGTTGCGACTTTTGCTTGAGCCATTCATTCTGACCAGTGGAGCGATGGATGAATCGGTCAGTGATTTTATCAGTCGGCGGCTGGGCCGCGAAATGCTGGAGAAAGCCATGGAGCCTTTTGTTGCAGGCACATTGGCGGCAAATCCGGATCAAACCAGTGCCACTGCTGCGTTGCCACGATTGACTGCATTGGAAAAGCGTTATGGCAGTATTGCTGCCGGGATTCTGGTTAACCGTCTGTTACGTCGTCGCACAGCCAGTGTTACGGAGGCATTCTCTTTTAACGGCGGCATCGGAACACTTGTAGATACCCTGGCGCGATCAGCGGGAATAACAGTACGTTGCGGCCATATTGCTGAAGAACTGGTTCGGAAAAATGATGGCTGGTGCGTTTCGGCAAAGACACCTCAGGGTCAGCGTATGTTCAGTGCTCAGCATGTTATTGTGGCAACACCTGCGCCGGTAGCTGCTGCACTGGTCAAGCCTCTGAATAGTAGTCTGGCCGAGTTGTTGGGCGGAATCACATATGCATCAATTGCCGTCGTGCATACAGGCCTGGCTCGAAGCGCCATTAACCATCCACTGGATGGCACAGGGTTTCTTGCTCCGAAAAAACATGGCACGGCACTTAGCGGGAATCTGTGGATGAGCAGCCTGTTTTCAGGCCGGGCTCCGGCAGGAAAAGTCCTGCTGACTTCATATTTAGGTGGTTCACGTGTCCCTCAGGCACTGGATTGGAATGATGAGCGTTTACTGGACGAAACGCTAAATTCATTAAAACCCTTGCTGGGTTTGAGGGGAGATCCGGAAATGATCCATATAAACAGACACAGGCAGGCTCTGCCACTCTATCATGGAGCCTACCAGAGTCGTTTGCAAAATATTGATATGCAGCTTAAATTACTACCGGGGTTGTATTTGGAGGCCAATTATAAATGTGGTGTATCAGTTCGAGACCGCTTGGCCAGAGGTCAGATTCTGGCCAGTCAGATCATGTCTGAAAGAAAACAATTTTCTCTCAAACAGATGAGTGCGGACAAGCAGGAACTGCTGGCTGAAAGACATTCTTTTCACTGATTATAGGGGACTGCGTACAATTACTTAGAAAGGTATAATTAAATAATGGTTAATTTGATTTAAGTCAATGTTAACAGGGGGGAAAAGAGACAAATTCCTTCCCGTAAGATAATTGTGGTTATGGCTGAGAAGAATTTTTTGTAGATATGATTGAAGAAGTCTGCGAAAGGAACAATAAGCCTTATAGATATTAGTTTAATACAAACAATAAAACAGATGAAGGAGGGGAGTATGAAACGATTTGCGCTTGGCGTTTCCATTGGTGCAGCCATGCTGGTGATGTCCACAGCAACCGGTTTTGCAGCCGGAGATGCAGTATTTAAAGATAAAGGCTGTATAGCCTGCCATTATACAACGGGGCCAGCTCAGGAGAAATCCATTGCCGATCAGTTGGCGAAGAAGGGGCCTGAATTATGGTATGCAGGCAGTAAATTTCAGAAGGACTGGCTTGTGGCCTGGTTACAAGATCCCAAGCCCATTCGTGAGCTGAAGTACAACTCCCTGACCGAGAAAAATGCAGGAGATCATCCCAAGTTGTCGGCTGGCGAAGCTGGCGAGGTTGCCGGTTTTTTGATGGGTCTGACATCTGATGTGGTCAAGGCGGGCATTATTACAGCCAAGTATAGTCCCAAGGCAAAGCTGGTTTTCAAGAAGAAGATGCCTTGTAGCGGCTGTCATAAATTCCCTGACAAAAGAGGAAATATCTCCGGTGGCGTGTCCGGCCCGACACTGGTTGGCGCTTCAACGAGGCTCAATCCCGACTGGATTTATGCCTACCTTGCAAATATAAAAGTGTTCAAGCCATTCAGAGATATGCCTGACTTTGCAGGCCCTCTTTCGGATTCGAACATGAAGAAAGTATCGGCCTATGTGGCCAACTTTAAATAGGGGGGATTGGCTATGTTGAGAATATTATTTACCGCAGCTGCGCTGTTTATGCTGACCGCAGGTGCAGCCCAGGCGGAGGATGCAAAACAGACCTTTGAGTTTTACTGCGCACAGTGTCATGGAACCAATGGCACCGGCAAAGGGGTGAATGTCAATAAGGATATGGCCACCACGCCACGAGATTTCACTAACAAGGTGGATATGGCCAAGCGTTCTGATGATGATATCAGAACGGTGATTAAGGATGGCGGCCCTTCGATCAGCAAGTCGGCATTGATGCCACCTTGGGGTAAGACCCTTAGTGCGGATCAGATCGAAATGTTGCTGACCTACGTTCGGCATTTTTCAAAATAAGAAGCGGAAAAAAATAAGGAGGCACCATTATGAAATATTCAACAAGGGGAAAAATTTGTAATGGTGTCATTTTATCCGGCATGTTGGTGAATGTCATTTTTATTGTGCTGATTCTTTATGTGTATGTGGTATAGCTACATGTCGGGATGAATAAACAGTAATTTAAATATTGACTGTGGGGAATAATCAAAAAGGGGCATATGGATATGAGTACGGAAGATCAGGAAGCAACATGGCTGGGGCCTACCATATTTACGGTAGTCCTGATTGCAATAATTTTAGCATTCAGATGGATGATTCAGGAGTGATGACGTTATGAAATCTATTTTACCGTTCAGTGGCGCACTTATTGTCTTTGGTCTTCTGTTTCTGGCTCTGGATTATATGATTATGAAACTTCAGGGATTATCTCTGATCTTTCATCAATAAAACCTTCTACAGGTATTAATTCAACGGATACACAGGCTTTAATCAGGTATTTACAGGGATAAACAGGGGAGTCAAGCTTTGAAAATATGCTATAAGAGAATTACTTACAGTGCGTTGTTGCTGGCGCTGTTTGCCATACTGCTCATGCCCGGTATTTTACCAGGCGTGGATACCGGTCTGGCTATGGCGAGTGAGGCGGCAGCGCCTGTAGCTGGTGCAGTAGCTGAAGTTGCTACAGAGGCAGATGCGGCGGCAGCGCCGGCATTCCCGCCAGCGCCGAAATTAACTGCAGCTGATTATCCAACTGTTGCGGGTTTCAATAGTCGAATGGTTGTCTGGATTGTTGCTCAGTTGCACCTCTGGTTTGCTGCATTCGTGCTGGCAGTGCCTATTTTCGTATTTATTATTGAATGCATCGGCATGAAAACACGGGATCAGCGTTATGACAATATGGCACATGAGTTTATCAAGGTCAGTATCACGGCCTACTCGCTGACTGCTATTCTCGGAGGCTTGCTGTCTTTCTGCCTGATTCTGTTCTATCCTCATCTGTTTACCTATCTGACGACGATATTTAAGGATAGTATGTTCTATTATGCTCTACTGTTCTTTGCTGAAAGTGCAGTGCTGTATATTTATTACTATGGCTGGGACTGGCTACAGGGTGGTAACAAAAAGTGGGTGCATTTGACGCTGGGTCTGCTGCTCAATGCGGTTGGCACCATGATGATGTTCCAGACCAGTGCCTGGATTACTTTTACCATGAGTCCGGCAGCGGTGGATGCAGCCGGTGTTTTTAACGGTAACACCTGGGAGGCGATTCACAATTTCCTCTGGATGCCTATCAATATTCACCGTTTTGTTGCCAACATCGCCTACGGCGGCTCAATTGTTGGCGCTTATGCCGCCTTCAAGTTCCTCAGTGCAACCAATAAAGAGCAGCGCGCCCATTACGACTGGATGGGTTATAATGCGAATCTGGTTGCAATATGCGCTCTGCTGCCGCTGCCTTTCGCCGGTTATTATCTGACGGCTGAAATTTATGCCTATAGCCAGCAGATGGGCATCACGCTGATGGGCGGCGTATTCGCCTGGCTTTTCATTATTCAGGCGGTATTGATTGGCGCCCTGTTTCTGTCAGCCAACTACTATCTCTGGTGCGGCATGGGTCGCAGTGATGGCGCGCATCGCTATTACCCCTATCTCAAATATCTGGCCATTGTCATTGTTGGGGCTTTTCTAGTCTGGTTTACACCGCATACGCTGGTGCTGACCAATGCGGAGTTAAAGAGTCTTGGTGGCCCATACCATGAGTTCCTGGGTAAATTCGGTATTATGCCGGCCAAGAACACGGCTGTGAATCTGATGATTCTGTTTACCGCCCTGAGTTTTATTTTTTACCGACGGGCCAACAAGATTGCCACAGTTGCCTGGGCCAAGGCTGGCAATGCCGCAGTTATTGCGTTGTTTATGGCTGGTGTTGCTAATATCCTGACACTGGGTGTGTATTACGGTTATTTCACCAATACAGTGTACAAGGTGGCTGCTTCCATTCCTCAGGTGCTGACCACGCTTACCGTTATAATTATCGCCCTGACGTTTGATGCATTTATTTATAAGGGCGCCAAAGAGGTGGCGCCGCTGCATTGGGGACGGGTATCCAATCGCTCCCAATATGCGCTGTTCCTGCTGGCCGTGGCATTTACCTGGCTGATGGGTTTGATGGGTTATATTCGATCTGGTATCCGTCAGCACTGGCATGTCTACGGTATTTTCCGGGATAATTCGGTCGATGCCTATACGCCGGACCTGTCCTTTGCCGCCAATACGGTTTCGGCTGCGACGATTCTGTTTATGTCCATGGTTATCTTTGTCTTCTGGCTGGCTTCGGTGAGTGGCCGCAAGGCGGATGCATCCAAGTACTGGATGGGAGGGCAGTCATGAGGACTTTTCTCAATGTTGTTATATTCAGCATAGTGATTGCCTGCTCATTCGGGGCCTATGCAACCTTTGGCATTCCCCGCATCAAACCTGCGCCGCCACCTGTCGAGGAGAAAATCGATCTGGGTGCGATGACCATGGATCAGTTTATTGCCCTCGGCGACAAAACATTCAATGGCAAGGGCACTTGTACACTGTGTCACAATTCCATGGGCAGAGCACCGATGCTGGATAAAATTGGCTCCAATGCATCTGAACGCCTGGCCGATTCGCGTTATAAGGGTGAAGCCAAAGACCTGGAGGGTTATATCTATGAATCTATGGTCAAGCCGTCGGCTTATGTGGTAGCCGGATTTGGCAAGGCAGGCAGCAATGATACAGAAAGTCCAATGCCTGATGTGTCGGGTGGCAGTATTGGGTTATCTGATACTGTGATCAAGGCGGTGATCGCCTATTTACAGGATAGCAGCGGCTCCGAAGTGACTGTTGAAATTCCCACCGATGTGCCTGAAGTAAGCGCGGATGAGGAAGGAGACGCTGGTCGTGCGCCATACGAATCAGCGGAGGCCATTATCGGAGAACTAACCTGCGGCATGTGCCATAAAATTGGTGAAGAAGAGGGCGAAATGGGCCCTGACCTCACCAGCATCGGCGCAATGCGGGACAGGGAGTATCTGCGGCAATCGTTAATGGATCCCAATGCTGTCATAGCAGAAGGCTTTGATGCGGATATTATGCCCGATACGTTCGGTGATGACCTGAGTGCGAAGGAGATGGAGATGCTAATAGACTATCTGGCCGGGTTGAAATAATCATGGCTAAGAAACGTATGATTCCACGCTTATTACAATTTGTTTTGGTCATCGCTATTGTTTATGGCGGTTTTGTCGGGTTTTTCGATATTTATCTGGGCCAGCTGATACCGAAAAGTCTGCTGACCATGTATATGTTCTTCGTCATTGCCGGCGTGTTTATGGTGTTTACCTGTAACGAGGAAAGCACCAAGGAACTGGTCGATCCCATCAAGGCTCTGGTCGAAGACCCGTCGAAGAAAATGATACGCAATATTGTTTTCCTGATCCTGCCTCTGGCTGCCGGCACATATATGTACACCAGTATGCAACCCAGCTTTGAGGCGCCGGTGGAGTTGCGCAGTATCCATCCCGCGCCTCCGTCATCGGTCAAAGTATATGGCAAGCGTTTTGATCTAGCTACGCTGGAAAATCCTTATCGCAAGTTTGAGAAGGAAGATCCGGCGAAATTCAAGAAACTGGTCAATGAAGGCGGTGAGGTATATATCAAAAACTGCCAGTACTGTCATGGTGACAGGCTCGATGGCAAAGGGCCTTATGCAGCTGGCCTGAATCCCACGCCATTAAATTTTCAGGATGTCGGTACAATTGCGCAATTACAGGAATCATTCGTGTTCTGGCGCATTACAACCGGTGGGCCGGGTCTGCCTAAAGAGGCCGCACCATGGATTTCAGCTATGCCGGTATGGCAGAATTTCCTGAGCGAGGATGAGGTGTGGAAGGTCATTCTGTACCTGTATGACTATACAGGCAAACGTCCGAGGTCCTGGGCTCATGAATAATAATCATTCGGGAAGAATAATGAGATATATGAATCCACTGATCAAACTAATCCCTGCTGCGCTGCTGGTCTCGCTGTTTCTGACTATGCCGGCGCTGGCGGCTGGCGGTGATGCCGCCAAGGGCAAGGTTATTTACGAGAAACGCTGTATTTGGTGTCATGGCGTTGATGGCGATGGTCTGGGTGCAGCTGAAAAGTTTCTTAATCCACCACCGCGCAGCTTTGAAGATGGGCAATATAAGATTAAAACTACCCAATTCGAAGATATGGTGCCAACTGATGATGATCTGATGCGCATGGTGCGTGACGGCATGCCGGGCACAGCTATGCCAAGCTGGAAAGAGTTGCTTTCCGAGCAGGATATGTGGGATGTCATAGCCTATATTAAAGTCTTTGCTGAATATGATCAGGAGACAGCCGGCCCTCAGGTTGATTATGGCACGCAGGTGGTCAGTTCGCCTGAAAGCATTGCCAAGGGCAAGGCCCTGTTTGAAGATGGTGATCGCTGTGTTGAATGTCATGGCAAAAAGGGCAAAGGCAGTGCTATCAAGGCGCTCAAGGGCGATCTGAAAGAGAGAACATGGCCGCGCAATTTGACCAAGCCATGGACATTCCGCGCCAGTAATGATCAGAAAGACATTTTCACGCGCATTTCAGTGGGTATTCCCGGCACGCAGATGCCGTCGTTTGCTGATCCGAAGAGTAAGAAAAAACTGAGCATTGAAGAGCGCTGGCATGTAGCCAACTATGTTCACAGTTTGGCCAAGACCGAAGAAGTGGTGAATGCCGCCAATACGGTGATCAAGGCAGAAAATGCGCAGGGTGAGTTGCCTGCAACGCCTGATGATGAGCGCTGGAGTCAGACCGTTTCTACTACCTTCCTGCTGGTTCCACAGATCATTGGCAAGACGCGTTTCTTCAAGCCATCTGATGATACGATTACAGTCAGGGCCCTGTATAATGAAAAGTCGATTGCCATGTTGCTGGAGTGGGATGATCGCAGCAAGAGCATTCCAGGTGATGAGTTAGCCGAAAAGATTGCTGATCAACCGATGTCTGAAGATGGTGTGGCGGTGCAACTGCCGGTGGTGATTCCGACTGAAATGGAGAAGCCATACTGGGGCATGGGCGATGCGACACATCCGGTTAATATCTGGCACTGGAAGAGTGGCACGACAAAAGCAGCCGAAACGGTTACGCTGGCTAATGCCAAGGGATTTGCTGATATTGTTAAGCGCGAAATTGGTGATACTGGTCTGTCGGCCAAGTCATCTTATGATAATGGCACCTGGCGTGTATTATTCACGCGCGTGCTAACCACTGGCGATGTCGAGAATGATATTCAATTTGAAGGCGGCAAGTTTATCCCGGTCGCCTTTGCAGCATGGGATGGCTCTAATAGCGAGGCCGGGTCTAAACACACCATGACAACCTGGTACTGGTTATTGATGAAGCCGGCACCATCTTCTCAACCATTGTTACTGGCTCTGCTGGTAGCAGGTTTGTTATTCGGCGGTCTGGTCTGGTGGGCGCGTGGTGCAAGTCGCAAGAACAGCAATGCGTAGTTATTGTCAGGAGGATATGCACTACGATGAAGAAATTCAGCATGAACGACGGGGTGTCAAGACCAGAATAATAGGTGTGGTTTTGATTGTACTGGGATTTCTGGACAGCTTGCTAACATTGCGTGGCGGATTGCCCAGCGAACAGTATCTTGTTCTTATTGCTATAGGAGCTGCTATATTTGCCATAGGTGCAGCGAGAAGTAGGCGAGATAGTTTCAGGGAGATTGATCATGAAACATAAAATAATGATAGTGGATGATGAAGAGCAGGTGCGCAGGACAATTCGTTTGCAACTCAAGGATACCGGTTTTGAAATTATAGAGGCGGAAGACGGAGAGCAGGGAATTGCGATGCTGGACAATGAGAATGCGCTCATTGTTGATGCAATAATATGTGATGTGCGCATGCCCAAGATCAACGGCGTAGAGGCTGTTCACTATTTTCGTCAGGAGTATCCGGCCATTCCGGTGATTGTTTTGACCGGATTTCCAGATGTGAAACTGGCAACGGAGTTTTTGAAGGACGGTGTTGACGAATATCTGGTCAAGCCGGTTGAGAAAGAGAAATTGATTGCAGTGGTGACCAAGGCTGTGAGTCACCGAAATACTGCCAGCGGCCCCGACATGGTTGTCTGAATAGCAAACAAATGAGATACACAAAAAAGGAGCGCCCGCCGGGCGCTCCTTTTTTGTGTATGCTGGAAAAAACATAGAGCCTGTAAATCCGTCTGTGTAAATTCATTACCTAAAACTTTTTAGGCATCCTATCTGGAAACTCAATCATGAACCGGTTGAGAGCAGCTTTCCAGTTATGTATGGGCATCGTCCATTTC
>JAJRTX010000308.1 GCA_021545665.1 Zetaproteobacteria bacterium | reverse complement strand
GAAGTGGTGTAGTCAGTCGGCCGGATGGCCGACCAATCACCGGCTTCTAGCCGTAAAAGGAAGCCACTGGCTTTTAGCCGGTGGTCGTTCACAATACATAACGACACGCTTCAGCGGTAGCGCAGAATGAGCGGGTACTTTTTACCATCCGAGAGAATTTATCTTGCTAGAAGCAACTTTATCACCTGTCTTTAGAAGCATCTATTTTATTTGAGTGTTTGGGAACCTTCATTTTTAAACTTAGAATATCTTCAGCGGCATATGCCGACGTAAGTTCCAAAAGCTTCTTTTTCTCAGCTTCTATTTCCGATTTCACTTTAGCCATTAAGGTCTGGCAAATATTGCGAATATTATCTATTTCATCACTAGATAAGCCTACTACTCTGTCGCAACTCAACCCTATGCTATTAAAGCCATTATTGGCATCACCCTCAATGTAGTATGCTTTAACTTGATTATTTTCAAATTCGTTAGCCGAATGTGCAACATGCTTGCTTCGTACGGCCTTAAAATATTCGTACTGTTCTTTTTTTTCTCTACTCAAGATAGATAAAATATGTTTTGTGTTCGGATATCTTTTTCCGCCACCAAAAGCTCTCATAAACCGTATTAGAATCGCTGTCGTTAATGGTTCAACTAGCCAACATTTATCCCGATCTGACATTAG
This sequence comes from Zetaproteobacteria bacterium, assembly GCA_021545665.1. The sequence goes on along the minus strand of JAJRTX010000308.1, from coordinate 35,797 downwards.
TTCCCCAAATTGATTGCACCACTCAATTGCTGTCATCAGGTCATATTCAATACCAACAAGATTTGCCAAATAGCGAGCTTCTTCCATTTCAAGATCAACGTATGCGTGAGTTACCATAGCAACGTAAGCTCTAACAGCTACCATCATCTGATGCCGGAGTATCGGTGCCGATGTAGGTGGTCGAGTAAATGGCTTGGTTAGATGCTACAGTCATTTGTCAGCATTCCACCAGTCTTGAAACTGTGACGCTATAATTTGGCCAATTGCACGAGCGGCATTTGACTCTTCGTCCGCTGGCTGCCTCTGAAACAGATTCCAAAAAACCCACATGCCTAAGGCGTCCGTAGCAAGAAGAGTAGTGTTATTTTCTTCTCCGTCCAATTGGTTAGCATCTTCTATTCGCTTTATAAATGTCTGACAATCTAGGACGGCGTCTTGGCCTTGTGGGCTCCAGCGTTGAAGTTCAGGCAATATTGCTGCATTGTATAGTGACCTGAATTGGTCGGCGGAAATTTTCTCCAATAGATTATTGATTCCCACACATGTCGCCGCAGCGGTAGCAAAAAAATCCCAGTTTTCTACATTGCACTTACGTAAACACGGGAAATCATTTAAGAGCGGAACAAATGAAGTTGTTGCTACCACCTTCGCTGCTGAAACAAGGCGTTCAGCTTGAGGCTGTAAGGAATCTCCGTGACAGAATAGCTTGGAAATCACACCCATGAACGTTTCCTTCTAAAGTGTTGCATGAGGGGCGCGGGACGTATCCATTTCAATGATTCTGGTTGTTTTTTCAATGTTCAGTTACCCACGAAGGAATGAGTAGATTATTGGAGAGCCCAACATGAGCCACAGCAGCAAGACGATGATGCCCGTCGAGGATATAAAAACCACTATCAATCCTTTTAAGAACAACAGGGCGGGGTATAAGCCCTTGTTCCGTGAAGAAGGCTGTACATGCTCTGAACCTCTCTTGAGTGTCCATGATATTTGCAGCCATTGTCGTTTCACCAAAGGCGGAATGACGGACAATCGCCTCAATCATAGCGAGATTGCTTTTGTCGAGTTTAAGACTCTCTGCTATAAGTTCCATAAAGACCCATCTGCACTTAAACCAACTCATAAGGGATGTATTGATGCCTAATATATATTTCCATTCTGTAGCCTGCAAATCATCATTTAGGGATGAATAAGGCCACCCTTTTTCTTCAATAATTGGATTGAGCCATGTGTCAAAGACCTCATTAGGCATATTTGGAAAAAACTCTCTTGGCTTCATGGATAGTGAATATATCTTGGTAATACGTGCGAATGATTTTCCATGCATTACTCTCCTTTTTTCACCCTTGGATTCCATGATATTGGATATTGAGGCTATCACAAGGAAAACTCGGCTCTGAACTCTTATGAAGCTGGGGGTTAGCGGGTGAAAACGAACTCGGTGGATGATGAAAGGTCAGGATTGAAGGTATAGTCGGCGACATCGAAGGCTTTGATTTCTTCGGGGTTGGACAGGCGATTTTCGATGATGAAGCGGCTCATGTAAGCGCGTGCTTTTTTGGCGTTGAAGCTGATGATGTGCTATTGGGCTGAACAGGTTAGATGCGGTTTTCGTAGTGGTGCCAGATTCTCAGGATAGCGATGGTGTTGCTGTGACTTGCGTAGCGAACGGTGTAATTTCCAAACACCATTTCACGAATAACTTCAGGGTCAGGTGCCGAGGTGACAGGTTTTCCCATCATGGGCATTTGTTCTAGTTGTCTGATACGGTGAATCAGTTCCCGTGCAATCCGCTGTGCCGATGACGGGTTCTTCTCAGCGATGAATTCACGCAGGCGCTGTAAATCAGCGATGGCTTCCTGCGTATAGATGAGCTGAGTCATTGTCCTGCTTTGGGTGCAGATAATTCCTGATCCGTTCCCCAGCTTTCGAGCCATTCATGAGTGGCTTCTCCCGACACAACCTGTCCATGGCGAACAGACTCAAGCGCTTCAAGCGTCTCCTGCCAGCGCTGTTGCTCCTGCTGTTGATGGTCAAGAAACTCCTCAACGGCCTGATTGATAATGGAACTTTTAGATCGGTGAAGTGAGCTTGCCACCTTTTCAAGGCGATCTGAAAGATTTGGCTGGATGCGAACGCTGGTGATACCCATGGGCATTCTCCTTAATACATATGCATGCATTGTAATACAAAGTATGCAAACAGGCTATGGATAATATTTATTCTTGAGCCTGTAGGGTCGGCATCTACTGGTTTATCGGGTAAAAACGAACTCAGTGGATGAGGAAAGGTCAGGGTTGAAGGCATAGTCGGCGACATCGAAGGTTTTGATCTCTTCGGGATTGGTCAGGCGATTTTTGATGATAAAGCGGCTCATGTAGCCACGGGCTTTTTTGGCGTTGAAGCTGATGATGCGGTAGGCACCTTTGCGGTATTCTTTGAAAACCGGCGTGACGATGCGGCCTTTGAGTTCGCCGAGGTTGATGGATTTGAAATATTCGTTTGAGGCCAGATTGATTAGGATATCATCGTCCTGCGCGGTCAGGGCATCGTTGATCGTATGGGTGATCGTATTGCCCCAGAATTCGTAGAGGTTGCGGCCATAATCGGTGGTTAGCCTGGTGCCCATTTCCAGGCGGTAGGCTTGCATCAGATCGAGTGGACGCAGAATGCCGTAAAGACCGGACATGATACGCAGGTGATGCTGGGCAAAGCTTAGATCGTCAGGGTTTAGCGAACCTGTATCCATGCCCTGAAAGACATCACCGGTGAAGGCGAACAGCGCCTGTTTGGCATTATCGGGGGTGAACGGGGTGTGCCAATCCTGATAACGCTGCATATTCAGGTCGGCCAGGTTCATGGATAACTTCATTAGATCGGCAATCTCGAAGCTGTCTTTCTGAGACATCACGTCGATCAGTTCGGAAGCTCTGTCCAGATGATCCGGCTGTGTGTAATCAGAAACCGGGGCTGGGGTTTTGTAATCCAGTTTTTTAGCTGGCGAGATGACAATAAGCATGGCCGAAGTGTATCCCAAGGTCCGGCATTGATATATGGCGCATGCCGCAACCCTTTGGCCCGTCTGGCCTTCTGACAAACTCTTCATGACCAACAAGGATTATGCCTTGATTTGCAGGAAGGAAATTGCCAGCTTTAAATCTCTGAATTTGGTAGAGAGGACACTGTGGGCGAAGAACACGAAATATGGATGAAGCTGGCCATCAAGCTGGCGAAAAAGGGCATTGGCACGACACACCCGAATCCGCGTGTGGGTGCGGTGGTAGTGAAAGACGATGTAGTGGTTGGTGAAGGCTGGCATAAGCGGGCTGGTGAGGCTCATGCCGAAGTCATTGCCCTGGAAAATGCCGGAGATCAGGCGAAAGGCGCCACTCTTTATGTGACGCTGGAACCGTGTGCCGCACAAGGTCGTACTCCGGCCTGTACCGAAGCGATTTTACAGGCGGGTATTCGCACTGTTGTTTATGCTTCATCCGATCCCAATCCGCAGATGGCTGGTGGCGGCAAAGTATTGTCCGATCACAGCGGACTGGAAGTGACTGCCGGTGTGCTGGCTGAACAGGCGGATGCTCTGAATGTGCCGTTTTTCCATTATGTCCGAACCGGATACCCCTATGTCATAGGCAAGGCGGCGATTTCGCTGGATGGCAAGCTGGCCACCCGCACGGGCCATTCACAATGGATTTCCGGTGTGGAATCACGGCAGCATGCGCACGGCCTGCGGGCCGAAAGTGATGCGATTATTATTGGTGCAGGCACGCTGACTCATGATAATCCAACATTAACCGTGCGCGATGCCAGACAGAAAGGGGATGTGCCGTTACGCGTTGTTTTATGTTTTGAAATGCCGCCGTTTTTCCCGGAATGCAACCTATTATCCGATGAAGCACCGACACGTTTTTACGTGTACAACGTTAACAAGCATATACAAGCCTGGCTTGATGCCGGGGTTGAGGTCGGGCACGCTAACAACCTGACTGCAGTTTTGCAGCATCTGGCCGGTGATGGATATTTGCAGTTGCTGCTTGAAGGCGGTGGGGAACTGAATGCTTCTTTCTTTGAGGCCCAACTTACCAATGAGTTGGTGCTCTATCAGGCTCCCATTTTGATCGGCGGGCGTGATGCCGTTTCTTTGCTGGCCGGAGTTGGTGCTGAAACCATACCACAGGCCATTCTGCTTGCCGATATCAAACGGCGAAAACTGGGTGATGATCACATGATTCGCGGTCGCATAGTTTATCCCGGTTGAGAGCCGGACAGATACTCATGTCAATAGTGCCATGAGTATGCAACCGCTTAATATTCAGCGATTACCATTGTTGTGGCCGGTGGCGGCGTGGACGGCAGGTTTGGCTTTGGCACGCACTGATATGCTGGGCATTAGCACGGCAATTGGTGTGTTCCTCACAGGCTTTGTTTTGTTGATGTTGCGACGACAGAGAGCAGTAGCTCTGATACTGGCTCTGGGAGTTCTGTGGGGGGGTGCTGATCTGTTACTGGATGCAAGGCAGATGCGCGTGGATGAACATTGGCTGGGCCAGAGTATATTGGTGACTGCTCAGATTGAGCATGTCGAGCATAGCTCCACATATACCCGTTTATTATTGAGTCATATTGTTGATGGAAACAGCCGGAGACTGCCTGGTATGGCCTTGCTTTATCTGCATGGCTCCCGCCAGTTGCAACAGGCAAAACTGATGGCCGGGAATAGTATTCATGCTCTGGTAAAATGGCATCAACCACGCAACCATATAAATCCCGGCGCATTCGATTATAAAGCCTGGTGTTTTGACCGTCATATCGCTTTGATCGGCAGTGTTAAGGGAAGAGTGGAAATCACGGATAGTTCGATGTCATGGCTGGAATCGGCGCGCCAGCGTATTCGGGATGCCATTGGCAATATTCAGGGTGGTGAGGCGGCAGTTCTGGGTGCTGTTCTTATGGGGGAACGAGGCCAGGTCAACGCAGAAGTCAACACAGTATTTTCTGCCACTGGAACAGCACATTTATTGGCCATTTCCGGCATGCATGTAGGTATGGTTGCGGCCTGGGTGTTTGCTTTGGTCTGGTGGTTGTTGACCCGGTTTGAGGTCTGGATCGTCAGGCTGCCAGTGTGGACTCTGGCTCTGGCAGGCGGTTTTGCCGCAGCATTTTCTTACGCTACGCTGGCCGGCTGGCCGCTACCTGCCATCCGTTCAGCGCTGATGTTGGCGGCAGCTGTGCTGGCATGGTGGCTGGCTTCGCGTACACAGCCAGTCAATACTATGTTGGCAGCTCTGGCACTGATTCTGATTTTTGATCCTTCGGCTATTGCATCACTCTCATTATGGCTTTCATTTACGGCGACATCAGCCATTCTTTTGTGGAGTGGGAACTCGAATATAAGCGAGACTCAGGCATCCAGCTTGCGCCTGACTTCTGCATTGAAGGTGCTGGTATGGGTTTCTGGTCTGGCCACGCTGGCAACATTGCCAATGATTGTTTCGACCTTCGGTCGTGTACCTGTGTACAGTTTGCCTGCAAATCTCATTCTTGTGCCTTTATATGGCCTGCTGGTGATGCCTTTGGGTTTAATGGCTGAGCTTGCTGCCTTATGCGGTCTGAATACTGCGGCTGAAATATTGATGCAGTGGGGCGGAGCTGCGATTCATCTGGGCTTGAATATTCTGAACTGGTTTACTGCATTGCCTGCCGGACAGATATGGAGCATCAAGCCGCCAGTTTGGCAGGGTTTGTTATATATGGTCGGCATGCTGTGGGTAGGCTGGCAACTCTGGCTGGGGAAAAAGTTCAGGGCAGGTTGCGGACTGTCACTGGTGCTGGCTGCATTTCTGTTCCTGGTTATGACTGAACGGAATGTGGCCACGCCAGGCTGGATCATCTGGGATGTGGGTCAGGGTGCATCATCAACATTATTGTTACCTGGTAATCAGGTGATTGTTGTGGATGCACCGGGACGATGGGGTAGCCGCTTCAACGGTGGCACAACTGTCGCATCGGGTCTGCGCAGCATGGGCATCACACATGTCGATGTGCTGGTGCTTTCACATGCGCAATCGGATCATCTGGGCGGTGCGCTATCACTACTGCAACATGTGAATAAAATCGGCCAGATATGGCTGCCTGATGTGCCTTCAGCTCGTTCTGATGCCCGTGTGAAAGCTATTCTGTCTTATGCTGAAAAGAACCATATTGCTATCCATTGGCTTGCACAGGGAGATCGCCGGTTTTTGGCTGCTCATGCAGGTCAGGTAGAATTAACTGTGCTGTGGCCACTACGTTTCCATGCTCCATCCAATGATAATAATTCATCTCTCGTTGTGACCGTGAAGTTGCCTGACCAGTTTCGTCTGTTCTGGCCGGGTGACATAGAAGCAGTTGTAGAGAAACAGTTGCTGAAGAAAGATATTGGAAGCGTTAATGCTATGCTGATACCGCATCATGGCAGTACGACATCGAGCCAGCCTGAATTTGTGCGTAGTTTGTTGCCTGCACTCGCCGTTGCTCAAACAGGATTTGGCAATCATTATGGTTTTCCCAAAACAGAAGTTGTGAATCGCTATAAAGCTGTCGGAGCTAATGTCTACAACACGGCAAATGGTGCAGTGATAGTACGTTGGCAGCAACCGGGCAGCTCACCGGAAATTACGCAATGGCAAGAGGAAACCGGGAATCGTCGCAATATGGCAACAGGGCTTGATGTCCTGTGAAAGGGTGCGATGATGACTTTGGTTACAGTCATCACCATAATATCGCCCGACTGATCAAAAAAGTAGATAGTGGAACGTGGCGGTATTGGCTGTTACGCATGGAGGCATAAGTGATTGAATTCATCCAGCAGGGTGGCGCAGTAATGTATCTTATACTGGCTGCATCTATTCTGGCACTGACAATAATTTTCGAGCGAGCCTGGAGTTTGCGCCGTTCGATTGTGATACCGTTGGCTGATGTTCAGAAAATAGAAGCTGAAGTGCGTGCTGGTCATGTTGAAGAGGCGATGCGGGTATGTCAGCAAAATAACACAGCCATGAGCCGGATTTTATGGATTTCATTGAATAACCGGGGCGTCAAACGTGCTGTTCTGAAGGAAATTCTTGAGGAGGAAGGACGGCAGGAAGTGGCGCACATGGATCGCTTTATCGGTGTGCTGGGTGTCATTGCCGCTACTGCGCCGTTACTGGGGCTGCTCGGGACGGTAATAGGCATGATTGAAGTGTTTCAGCAGATTTCTCTGGTTGGCGTAGGCAAGGCGGATGTGCTTGCCGGGGGTATTTCCAAGGCTCTGAATACGACGGCTTTTGGTCTTTCTGTGGCCATCCCTTCACTGGTCGCTTATCGTTTTTACGAATCACGGGTTGATCGTTTTGTGCTTGAAATTGAGCAACATGCACTGCGCTTTGTCGAATTGCTTAAAGGCGAGCGCGAGTGAAGCTGCGCCAAAAAAAGCGTAGCGATCTTCTGGTGGATATTACGCCACTGGTGGATGTCGTTTTTCTGATGCTGATTTTCTTTATGGTGTCGACAAGCTTTAGTGTTTCATCCAGCTTAAAACTGGAACTTCCATCCAGCCACGCAACAACTGATCAGACGGAAGTCAAACAACTCACCATCAGTATTAATGCCAGTGGACAGTTGTATGTTCAGGATGAAGCCGTTACGGATAAGGATTTGCGAAAACGCATTCTGAATGTTTCTCATGGTGATTCGAATATGCGCGTCGTTTTGCGTGCTGATGCCGATACCAGGCATAAACGGGTCGTTTTTGTACTTGATACGCTACACGGTCTGGACTTGGTTAAAATTGGTATTGCCACAGTCACTGAAGGAACTAATGAGGAAGGCCGCTGATGCGCATTGTACAAAAATTCGGAGGCACCTCTGTCGGAAATCCTGAGCGAATCCGTGCTACTGCAGATATTGTACAAGCTGAACTCGAACGCGGGAATGAGGTTGCTGTAGTTGTTTCTGCGATGAGTGGTGAAACTAACAAGCTACTGGCTCTGGCTACAGCAATGTCAGAATTTCCTGCTGAGCGTGAACTGGATGCTGTATTGTCTACGGGTGAACAGGTCAGTGCTGCACTGCTGGCTATTGAGCTGCAGCGGCGTGGTGTTGCTGCATATTCATATAATGGCAGCCAGGCGGGTTTCCAGACTGATGGATCTTTTACCCGAGCTCGCATCAGGCATATTAAATGTGAACATCTCTTGCAGCGCCTGCATAAGGGAGAAGTCCCTGTTGTTACAGGTTTCCAGGGTATAGATGAAGATGGAAATATCACCACGCTGGGGCGTGGCGGATCAGATACATCAGCAGTTGCACTGGCAGTCGCTGTAGAAGCTGATGTCTGTAGTATTTATACTGATGTTGATGGAATCTACACCACTGACCCGCGTATTGTAGCCCAGGCTAAGAAGATGGATCGCATCAGTTATGAGGAAATGCTGGAGTTTGCATCGCTGGGGGCAAAGGTGTTGCAGGCGCGCAGTGTCGAATTGGCTATGCGTTACAATATGCCAATTCATTTACGATCAAGCTTTGATCCTGTAGCAGGTACAATAGTGAGTAAAGAGGATAAAACAATGGAACGAGCAGTGATATCCGGTGTGGCCTATAATCGGGATGAAGCCAAAATTACAATCAGGGGTATTCCAGATCATCCCGGCATAGCTGCCAATGTATTCGGTCCGGTTGCTGAGGAAGGTATTAATGTCGATGTGATCGTACAGAATGTTAGTGAGCAGGGCTTTACCGATATTACTTTTACTGTGCCACGTGGAGACTATAGTCGGACAATGGTCATTATGTCCCGTCTGTGTGAAGAGATGGCTGCAAGGGATGTTAAGGGTGATGAGACGGTAGCTAAAGTTTCGGTCATTGGCGTGGGTATGCGTTCACATGCAGGTGTAGCGAAAAAGATGTTTGACGTATTGGCTGCAGAGGGTGTGAATATTCAGATGATTACCACCAGTGAAATAAAAATTACTGTCGTGATCGAAGAGAAATATATTGAACTGTCCGTACGGGCTTTGCATAACGCCTTTGGTTTGGATCATACTGAAACAGTAGAATATTAACCCGACTCCCAAGTTAAGTGAAAAACCCCGGGTGAATGAATGGCGATCCCACTTTGAGTCTATTTTCGGGATGGAATGATCTGCATGATTATTCCATGGAGTGAATTCCAGTGCGGGAATGGGGAAGAGAGCAAGCCAGTCGCCGCTCTCGAGTTTTACAATCAGCTCTCCTGATAACGGATTATAAAAAAAACTTGCATTTTCTCTGATTTACATCTATCTAATATAAATGGAGAGGTGTTTGCATGCTTATATTGACACGTAAGAAAGGAGAGGTGATTTCAATCGGGGATCATATTCAGGTTCAGGTGCTCAATGTAAAAGGTGGCCAGGTGCGCATTGGCATAGATGCTCCACGGGATATTCATATCAGGCGTGAAGAATTTAGCCTGAATATGATGATAGAAGAGCCTGATACTACATCTACATAGAGGCTGTATTCGAGTTTATACCTATTAGTACTATAAATTTTTTCACAAGTTCAGATTAAGATCTAACTCCAGATTGTAATTGCAATCAATGGTGATAATGATTATCATTCTCTTAATGCAGAAATTAACAGCACAAAGACAAGCCATTCTAGATTTAATCAATGCTTCCAGTATTCATTGGGATGCAGAAGCTGTGGCGCGTGCACTGGCTGATTCCGGTCATTCAGTGGGCATCGCAACTATCTATCGGGGGCTATCCGCACTTGCGGAAGAGGGATTGATTGAATCTATTCAACTGGCCGATAAAAAACGTTATGAGCGAGCTGATAAATCCCATCACGATCATATGGTGTGTACTGACTGTGGGCATATTGAAGAATTTTCTCATGAAACTATTGAAGCACTGCAACATGCTGCTGCAAATAAGAAAGGTTTTGTCATCAGTGGTCACCAGCTGGTGATCTTTGGTCTTTGTACTAATTGTGTAAAGGAGAAAACATGATTTCATCATTGGTGATTGTTTTCAGAGAGATGCTGGAAATGGTGCTGGTTGTCGGTGTGTTGATGGCGGCAACATCTGGCATGAGTGGTTCCCGTCAATGGATTAGTCTGGGTGTTGTAGGCGGTTTGATGGGGGCTGTATTTTTTGGTCTGTTTATGGAACAGATGGAAAACGCTTTCGAGGGGAACGGAGAATTTATTTTCAATGCTGTAATATTGTTGACGGCATCAGTATTGATTGCATGGACAGTATTCTGGATGAGCAGACATGGCCGGGAGATGTCCGAACGTATGAAACAGGTGGGATATTCAGTAAAACAGGCTGACTTGCCAGGCAGGGCTTTGGCTATTATCGCCTTCTCAGCAGTTATGCGTGAAGGCTCTGAAGCAGTTTTTTTCCTCTTTGGTGCTGCGCAGGGTATGAGTGAAGGTGGTTGGAGTTTGTTTGTTGGTGGTTTGATTGGGGCGATTGCCGCATTGCTGGCCGGCACTTTACTTTATTCCGGTCTGGTTCGTGTTCCAGTGAAACAGTTATTCAACATCGTTGGCTGGTTATTGATGCTGCTGGCTGCTGGCATGGCCTCACAGGCGACATGGAATCTGGTGGCGATTGAATGGTTGCCGCCAGTTGTGGATATATTATGGAATTCATCTTCTGTGTTGTCACAGGAGAGTCTGCTGGGTGAGATTCTACATGTACTTATTGGTTATGACGATCAACCCAGTGGTTTGCAGGTGATTGTGTTTATAGTATCGCTAACGGTGCTGGTGAGTCTGTATTATCGTTTGCAATGTCATGTTGGACCCTCATCCAAAACCGTAGCCTCCTAGTATTTGAGTTAAGGGCTACCTGAAAGCGGGCTGGCTCGTTATGCTTGCGACATGCGATATTCCAAGGTTTTCATACCCACCCTTCGGAATGATCCGGCAGATGCCGAGGTTGTTTCCCATAAACTACTCTTGCGGGCAGGCTATATTCGCCGGGTAACTTCCGGTGTTTATGATTATTTACCTATGGGTTTACGCGTTTTGCGCAAGATTGAAGCCATAGTGCGTGAAGAAATGGATAATGCCGGAGCGCAGGAATTATTGATGCCAGTAGTGCAGCCAGGCGAGTTGTGGGAAAAGTCCGGGCGTATGGAGAAATATGGCCCGGAACTGTTACGTTTCAAAGATCGGCATGGACATGAATCCTGTCTCGGCCCCACGCATGAAGAAGTCGTGTGTGATCTGGTGGGCCGCGAGTTGCGTTCGTACAAGCAGCTACCAATGAATCTATACCAGATTCAGACCAAGTTCCGCGATGAAATCAGGCCTCGTTTCGGGTTGATGCGTGGGCGAGAATTTTTGATGAAAGATGCATATTCTTTTCACGCTGATGAAGAATGTCTGGCGCGTGAATATCAGCATATGTTTGATACCTATAGCCGTATTTTTTCCCGCCTGGGCTTGAAATTCCGTGCTGTAGAAGCCGATACAGGTTCGATTGGCGGTAGTGATTCACATGAATTTCATGTGCTGGCGGATTCAGGTGAAGATTTGATTGCGCATTGCAGCGCTTGTAATTATGCCGCTAATGTCGAAAAGGCTATTTCCAAATGCCGGATTCCGGTTGGAGAAGAAACTGAATTGATTCAGATTGAAACGCCAAATGTGACATCGGCGGAAGATGTGGCTGATTTTCTGCAAATGGATATTGTCATGCTGGTCAAGACGCTGGTCTACAAGGCTGTTGGTGGTCAGCATGATGGTTCATGTGTGGCAGTCTGTGTGCGTGGCGATGATCAGCTTCAGGAAATCAAGCTGGCCAATGCCTTGGGGGCAGACAGTGTGGAAATGGCCAGTGATGAAGAAATAAAAGCTATTGGCGGAGTCGCAGGTTTTGTCGGCCCGCAGGAACTGTCAGTCAGGGTTTTGATCGATGAAAGCCTGAATGGCGCAACAGGGCTGGTGGCCGGAGCTAACAAATGCGATATGCATGTGCAGGGCCTGGATATAGAACGTGATATAACCGAGCCTGAATTCGCCGACCTTCGCCAGACCTGTGCCGGGGATAAATGTAATAAATGTGGTGGTGATATTGAACTCTCACGTGGTATTGAAGTCGGGCAGGTGTTTGCGCTGGGGAAATGCTACACGGAACCGATGGATGTTCAGTTCCAGAGTCAGGATGGGAAGCGCACAGTGGCAACGATGGGTTGTTATGGTATCGGTGTCTCACGTCTGGTGGCAGCAGTAGTTGAACAATGCCATGATGATTCAGGTATAAAATGGCCACTATCTCTGGCACCGTTTCAGGCGGTGCTTATCTCCATGGGCAAATCGGATGCAGTGCTTGATGCATCAAAAAGGCTTTACCTTCGTCTGCATAATGTCGGCGTCGAAGTGCTTTGGGACGATCGTAAGGAACGGCCCGGTGTAAAATTCAAGGATGCCGAATTGATTGGCTTACCACTGCAAATCGTGATTGGAGACCGGAGTCTGAATCAGGGGATGGTGGAAATCGGTCTGAGGCAGGGTGAGCGGCATGAGGTTCCGATTGTAGATGTGATTGAGAAGGTGAAGCAACTACTGGGGAGTCAGGTCTGAATTCTACCGAATTAAGAAAGCGGATGGGGGATATCTCTCCCAAATCCTTACTGGCTGGAGTAATGATCTTAGGTTTTTTTGTGTCAATACCTGTTTGGATGACAAGTAATACGGAGGATAAACAGCACTTATCCCAAAACACAGTCGAGCAGTTGGTTGAAAAGAATATTGATGTTCTGGATATCGAACCCGAGGAAAAAGAAGAGTTGCGCCAGATGCTGAAACCAAAGATTGAGGTACAGAAACCTGATTTCGAGGAAATAGTTTGGGTGCAGGATATTATGCAGACTATCCATCCATGGGTTACTGACAAATCAGAAGCGGAAGTGATTGCTCATTGGGTGTATGTGTACAGCGTGCGCTTTGATCTTTCTCCTGAACTGATACTTGGCATCATTGCCGTTGAATCACAATTTGACCATTTTGCAGTCAGTAATGTAGGAGCGATTGGTCTGATGCAGGTGATGCCGTTCTGGAAAAAAGAGCTGGGTTTTCCGGATGACAACCTTCTGAAAATCAAAACCAATGTGCGCTATGGCTGTGCCATTATCCGTTACTATATCAACCGCTATAAAAAACTGGATCGTGCACTGGCAGCTTACAATGGCTCACTTGGCCGTATGAAGTATCCTAATAAAGTGTTTGCCAAAATGAAAAAATTTAAAGCAACCAATTCCGGAATATAATATCAGGCGTTTACTCCGTGGCATGTAGTGATCGCTGCTTTTAGTTTTGTGTAGCATTGAGGCCAGGATTGCGACAGCTATTATAAACAGCAAGATATTGGTCTGCGGGATGTTGGATTGATCCGGCTTTAGTCAGTCGTTGTTCACACGGTCAGGGGGATGTGAAAGTGTTTGTGAATATTCCGTGCCAATTTAAGATTCGACTCGATAAATGCCAACCTTGAGTATATTATAATGAAGTTTCCTGCACCGGAGCTAGCTAATGAACAGGGGCTGCTGGCTGCCGGAGGCAATCTGGAGCCGGAAACGCTGTTGGCGGCATATTCGCATGGCATCTTCCCATGGTATGCTGAAGATCAGCCAATTCTGTGGTGGTCGCCAGACCCGCGCATGGTGTTATTTCCCGATGAGTTTTATTGTTCAAAACGTTTAACTCGCAGGTTGAATCAGTTCCGTTATCGATTTTCCTTTAACGAGGCCTTCTCATCAGTAGTTCAGGCTTGCGCGCAGATCCCCAGAAAAGGGGAGACGGGCAGCTGGATTTTGCCGGAAATGATTTCTGCTTATGAGAAAATGCATGAACTTGGTCATGCCTTATCTGTCGAGGTATGGGAAAGTGGCAATTTAATTGGTGGTTTATATGGCATATTGCACCGGGATGTGTTTTTTGCTGAATCAATGTTCAGTTGCAAAACGGATACTTCAAAAATGGCCATGGCTATACTTGTTAAAGAGGCCGGGGAGCAGGGCTGGAAACTGATTGATTGCCAGTTTTATACGGAGCACCTTGCAAGCCTCGGAGCCAGAGAAATCCCACGTGTGCAATTTTTGGATCTGATAGCTTAGTCATACAATATTACACCGTAAAACAAGGAACAGGGATTGTGATATATCTAAGGAAATGCTGATTTATTCAGTACTCCCGTGCAGTCCACAGACGAACTTATTTTTGGCAGGATGCCATGAATCAGCACTTCCTTAATGAATGATCAGGGTTAATTCCCGGTACAGATTCGCTCAACCAGTTGCCTGACGGTGGGAACGAAGCCATTGGCATAAAATGGATCTTCAGCAAAACGGTAGGCAGCATGGCCGGAGAACATCAGATTATTATCCGGATCGCCGCCGTGAGCGATGTCCTGCAGGGTTTTCTGAATGCAGAAACTGCGCGGATCCGCCTTGCGACCTGTGCTGCCTTTTTCATTGGCCGCCCAGTTGCTGAATTTACATTGCGACAAACAGCCCATGCAATCGAGCTGATCCTGGCGGATCTCTTTAGCCTTTTCCGGCGTGACAAAAACAAGCGTTGAATCAGGTGTTTGCAGAGCTTTGCTAAAACCTTGTTCAATATAGGATTTGACGCGTTCCAGATCATGTATGGTTAAATATACTTCCTTGTTTCGTGCGCCGAAGGTGAATGCTTCAGTATGATCGCCGGCCGGATGATCAACAAAAGCAGTTTCCCGCTCAGAACGGGCATACAGTTCACGCAGGAATGTGGTATCGGCAGCTGAAGAATAGAAGCCGGTTGGCGAGAATGGGTTGAGTTTGATGTCCCCCTCTTTCAATGAGAGCAGGCGTTTTCTCCATAAATCGGAGATGGGACTTTCCTGTGTGAGCAGGGCGCGAGTGCCAAACTGGAATGCGACCGGACCGATTTCAGGATTATCCATCCAGTTTTTCCACTCACGCAAGAACCAGACGCCACCAGCCATAATAATCGGCGTATTTTGCAGGCCGAATTCATTCATAATCTTGCGCAGAGCTGCAACACGTGGATACGGGTCTTCCGGTTTGTCAGGGTTTTCTGAGTTGGACAAGCCATTATGGCCGCCAGCCAGCCACGGGTCTTCGTAAACCACACTGCCCAGCAAATCCGGAACCTTACGGTATGAACGCAACCAGAGCGCGCGAAATGCCCGACCCGAAGAGATTATCGGATGATAATGGACATTATATTTTGCTGCCAGCAGGGCCAGCTTGAAAGGCATGCCTGCACCGCAGGTAATGCCGTGAATCAGATCTCCGGCGCCTTCCATGACGCCTTCCAAAACGCGTTCGGAGCCGCCCATTTCCCACAGAACATTCATATGTATACGGCCTTCGCCATTAGCAATTTCATGCGCAATTTTTGCTTGGGTAATGCCGCCGGCAATACCCTGTGCAACCAGTTCATCAAAGCGCTTCAGGCGGCTTTTACCACGGTAAACTGTACGTATGATTTCACCATTTTCGTCAACGCTGTCGGCATTAACGGCTGAAAAAGTACCGACACCACCAGCAGCAGCCCACGCACCTGTGCATTCTCCTGTTGAAACGGCCACGCCTTTACCACCTTCTATGAGCGGCAGCACTTCTTTGCCTGAGATTACAATTGGTTGAAGTTCAAAAGACATCAATGAGGTTCCTTAGGTTCCCTGAATCCAATCAGGAAAAAAATATGTTAGTCCAGATGATTAATCCTGTCGCTTGTGAGTCGCTGAATCTAGCAAAGGCAGCTGACAGTAGCAAAGCTGATCTGTCATATGCGTTATTCACTGTTAGGCTTCGCGTATGGGTAAGTTGTTTTGTTATGCTGTAGTTGTGCCGGGACTTGAGTCGATAGCAGCAGAAGAATTGTCTGCACTATCAGCGCATGAGGTAAATCCGGATGCGGGTGGCGTTCATTTCACCAGTAGCATGGATGGCCTGTTTCGTATCAGTCTGCGCAGTCGCTGCTGTACACGAATTTTGTTACGTCTGGCTGAGTTTAAAGCCTTGTCTTTTCCTGAGTTATATAATAAGGCTGGTCGTGTGCCGTGGCAGCGGTACGTCAACAGCGAAGCCGAAATTGAGATGAGAGCGGCATGTCATGGATCGCGGCTGTTGCATTCCGGGCGGGTAGAGCAGGCTGTCCTTGATGCGATTCGGGATCGGTGTCAGCGAAACGGGGCGACAGACTCCATGTTGAGGCCTGATTTGACAGCTGCGGAAGAAACTTTCCGTATGCAGATTCTGGTGAGGCTGGACAAGGATATTTGTACTCTGAGTCTGGACTGTTCCGGTGAACGGCTGGATCGTCGTGGATATCGTCTGGCTTCAGGTAAAGCACCGCTGCGCGAAACGATCGCTGCTTCCATATTACACTGGATGGACTGGAAGACTGATGAAGTGCTGATGACCCCGATGTGCGGTTCGGGCACTTTTGCCATTGAAGCAGCATGGATGGCCCGGCAACGTGCCGCCGGATTAAATCATGGTTTTCCATTCATGCACTGGCCGAGCTTTAAACAAAAGCGCTGGCAGCGGGCTAAGGACAAGGCTGTTGCTATGCAAACCCGGACAGAGATCAGAATTTTTGCCACAGAACTGGATGCAAGAATAATCAAACAGGCCAGAGAAAATGCTGAGCAGGCCGGAGTAGGGGATGTTATCCGTATCGAACAGCTGGATGTGCGAAAGCTCCGTGTTCCCGAAAATATTTCAGGCCCGGGACTGATTGTTTGTAACCCGCCTTATGGTGACCGCATCAAGGGCAATGTAACCGCATTATATAAAGATATCGGGCATCTGTTCAGGTCGTATTTTTCAGGCTGGCGCATCGCTGTTATTGTACCTGATCAGAGTTGTGAGAAGGTGCTGGGCTTGCCAGTGAGGCGGCGCTTGAAAATCAAACACGGAGGCAAATGGGTGCATGTGCTCCATCTCTGATAGCACCTACGCCTGACGCGCAGCTGCCGGAGAGGAATACGGGTAAAATTTGCGATGTGTTTATTTTGTTTTTCAGTACAAACTACGGCTTTCTATCATTTTATGAGAGGCGATGTACTTAGTTTTGGTTTTGATGATGGAGTCGAGAGGTGAAAGAGTTAGATGGCGTCAACTGTTAAAGCCGTAGCCAACAGGAGGAGAGTAAAACATGTTCATGTTTTTGGCCTGTTGCCTGCCCTGTTAAGCGCGGGCGTTTGCCTGGCACAGGAGCAGTTGAACTCCAGTATTGGGGCTACTGATGATTGCACTAAAATTTCAGTCGATTTCAAAGATGATCCGAATCTGACCCGGCAGGAAAAGACAGCATTGATGGATGAGGCACTGCTTGATTCCCTGAATAAATATGAACGCTGCCAAAATGCCACGTCCAGATCTTTTTCCTCCAGTGGTGGTGGGGACAAAGCTGGCGAGACTGGCGAAAGTGGTGGGGCAGACAGTTCCAAACAGGCTTCATCCACGGCCAGTTCCGAAATGTCGGGAACTGATGCACCTAAAGAGAATACCACTGCAGTTGATAGCCAAATCGATGCTGACAAACAATCTGTAAATAATGACGCAGTAGAGCGTACTAAAGCTATGCGTGTTGCGGGCAACGGGAAAATTCCGGATGATATTCCACCGGCCGATAATGATAGCGTGCTTGAAGAACAGATTCGCCAGGCGGCGATGAATGAAACCGATCCAGTCATTAAGGAAAAACTGTGGAATGAATACCGGAAGTATAAGGGCTTGCCCGTTACCGGTAAGCCATAGATTAACATGCAAAAATCCAGGTACGTTAGAGGGGTGACTGATGATTATTTTTAGAAAAGCCATTGCCGTTATTATATCCTCTACGATGTTACTCAGCGGTTGCGCTGCGGGTTCAGGTGGATCATCGAATGTGAGTGTCGGCCCTGCGACATCCCCTTCATATATAAAGCCAGAAATAGAAAAAGTAGCGAAAGTGCAAAAGCCCAGGCTGGATATCATTATTCCTGTATTCGATCCGGGCCTTCCGGATGATCCGAAAAAATACAAGGAGGAAGGTATCTGGCCGGAACTGCGCCGGGCTGAAGCAACGCGTTTTGCTTACAAAATGAAACTTGCGATTGAACAGACAGGTGCTTTTGGTGCTGTTCGCATCATGCCGGACAAAACCGCAACCGGCGATCTCTACGTGATCGGGAAAATTAATAAATCCAATGGTGAAAATGTGGATATCAATCTTAAAGTCTATGATATCAGTGGAAGAAAGTGGTTTGATAAATCATTTGACCACGAAGTGGCAGAAGGGTTTTATGACAATATCAGGAACAAGGGCAAAGACCCTTACGATCCTGTTTTCGAACAGGCAGCCGAGCAACTGGTAAAAGAACTCAAGGGTCATAAGGACACTGATTTGACTCAAGTGCAGGCGCTTACTGATCTGCGTTTTGGAGCCAGTTTTTCTGAACAGGCATTTTCCCAATATATGAAAGTTCAGCGAGGGAAAATAGTGTTAACGGGTTATCCGGATGAAAATGATAGCATGCTCAAACGTGTGAAAGCCATTCGGGTTCGTGATCAACTGTTTACTGATCGCATGCAGCCACACTACGAGCAGTTTATTCAGAATATGGATGATAGTTATGCCATTTGGCAGAAACAGAGTTTTGATGAGTTGAAAGCTGCTCGCGAGGCAAGAGCCGAATCAATTAAATCTGCCGCTGCAGGGATTGGTTTGATCGCCCTTGCCATATTATCTGTTGTTGCAGGAGTCAGATCAGATTCGTTAGGAGGTTCTGTTGCCGGTACGACGGGAGCTATCGTTGCAGGACAAATTGGCATGGGCATGCTGGGGGACAGTCAAAAAATGAGTAAAGAGTCGAAGTTTCACAGGGATGCACTGGATGAACTTGGTCAGTCCATTGATGGTGAAATGGCCCCTCAGGTAGTGGAGTTTGAAGAAACGACAACCAAACTTACCGGCAGTGCCAAAGAGCAATTTGCAAAATGGAGAGCTTTTCTCAAACGTATTTTTGAGCAGGAAGCCACTCCGGATGTTCAACTCTGATGTTATAATCCGGCTTATTCATGAATCGGTGTGATGATCGCGTAGGACATTTGTTCGCAAGGGGTTTTTTCGATGAAGGCCGTAGCTATGCTTACGGACAACTGAGAAAGAATTCGTTGCGGATAAATGAACCAGCGAGGGCGCGCCAGCATTCATGAATAATCCGGGATAACAGCTTTATGTTAGAAAAGAAGCTGGAGCAAGCTAGCGAAGCAAGTACCCGACAGAACAAGCGTTTGGTTATGATGTTTTTCGGCGTATTGCTCTCTTTCATTGCCATTATCGTGCTGATATCGACCTTTAGTTCTAAAACATCGCAACCAAATTCCAGTGAGCTTGTGCCGGTTCTCCCTGCTGGTTCCGTAGAGCAGTCTGGGTTGCGGGAACAGTTTATGAAGCGATTGCAAATGTATGAAACAGAGCTTGCCCCGGATATTTTTGATGCGAAACTGAAAGGCTGGAATCTGGAAAAAGATGCTGAAATTATTTCATTTAAGGAAGCTGCGATCTCAGCATTCAGCATGGGTGACTATGCTGCTGCGCTTAAACATTTAACCAAACTAGAAGAGGTGGCGAAGCAAACATTGGAGCAAAGGGATGGCCTGTTTTCAACTGAAATCACGGCTGCCAGACAGGCACTAAATCAGGATAAGCATACAACAGGAAAACTCCATATCACAAAAGCTTTACAGCTTAAGCCGGGTGATCAGGAGGCTCAGGATATTGAACAGAAACTGGATGCTCTGCCTGAATTGTTAGCCCTGTTGAAGAGAGCAGAAGTCGCAGGCATAGAAAATAATCCGGAGAAGGAGTTCGCAGCACTTGTCGAAGCCGTCAAACGGGCCCCTCACAGAGATGAATTGAAACAGCGGCGGGACGAACTGGCTGAAAGAATCAGGGAAAACAACTTTGCAGCATTGATATCGAGTGGTTTGTTAAGTGTAGATAAAAATGAGCTTGGAGCTGCACGATCCGGATATAAACAGGCCAGAACTCTGTTTCCCGGGCGTTCAGAGCTGCGGATCTTGAATGAAGCTATCATCAAGGCTTCTGCTGCGCTGGATTTAAAGCAATCGATTGCGTTGGCCAAAAAGGCTGTCGCTCAGGATGACTGGGTACGAGCGCAGTCCATTTATAGTAGTGCCGCCAAACGTCACTCCAAAGAGAAGCGCATTGCAGATGGTTTGCAGCTGTCAAACAGGCTGGTGGAGTTGCAACAGTCTGTCACAGATTATATCAACAGGCCTGAGAGGCTCTCCTCCAGAAATGTGTTTGCAGCAGCCCAGCAAGCAACGATCCAGGCAGAAGTTTTCGTGCCTAACAGTCAATCTCTGAAACAGAAAGTTGCTGAACTAAAGCATCTTCTTGCCAGCATGAATGTGGCAATTCCGGTATTTGTGAAATCTGATAATCAGACATATATCCGGGTTAGAGGCGTTGGCAAAGTAGGGGTGACGCATGGCAGAAATATCCAACTCAAACCCGGCGAATATACCTTTGAGGGTAGCAGGGAAGGTTATAAGTCCAAGCTTGTTCGGATTCGACTACCCGTCGGCAAGCGATCATTTCAGGTGGAGGTGATTTGTGATGAACGAATCTAAATCACCTGATTCCGTAGTTGCTCCCATATCTGCCAGGGCCGAAACGGAACATGTGGACTCCCTCCATATTGACAGAATCAGCGCAGCACTGTTGCGCGCCAGAGCGCGGCAGAGGAAGATATTTGTTGTCGCCGGTTTTGCATTACTTGTTGCTCTGTTTATCACTCTCGGGTTCATCGGTTTTTCCAATGCTACTGCCATTGATGTCCAGCCTGATGATGCTCGGGACATCGCTACTTTCAGTATGGTGGATGGCCTTGGCATGACGATTGGTAATGCTGTCTATTCTCTGAATGTAAATCCGACGGTGGAAGTGTCTGCTACCGGCTTCAGAAGTATGCGCAAAACTATCCGGAGTTCAGAAATCGGTAGAACAGTGACGGTTGAACTCTCCGAGTTGCCAGGACTGCTTAGCATCAAAACAGAGCCGGATTCTGAGAAAACGCGCTGGTTCATTGATGGCCAGATGGTTGTTATTGCTGAGCTTTTGCAGCACGATCTGTTTGCAGGCGAGCATGTTGTTGAAATCGATAGCCCTTACTACAAGAAAAAGAAAATTTCTGTCATGATGCAACGGGGTAAAACATTAAAGCTTGCGATTAATCTGGAAGAGATCACTGGTTTATTAAATATTAGAACCACGCCCGGCGGCGCAGACATCCAGATTAATGGCGATCTGGTTGGCCAATCACCGCTCGCACTAAAGAGAGGTGGTGGCAGCTATCGAATTGAAGTGGTTCATGGTGATTTCCAGCCTATTACTGAAAATGTTGTAATTACCAATGCTGAAACCGTCATCGAAAGGGATTACAGGCTGGCGCTGAAGAATGCTACTTTGCATATCACGGTTTCACCTGCCGGTGGAAAGCTGCTGTTGAATGGTAAGGTGGTGCAGCCCGGCTCTTTGGCGCTTAAGGCAGGAGTAGATCATTCCTTAATTTATCGCAAGGCGGGTTATTTTTCGCAACGTCGAACCATCTCTCTGGCTGCCGGTGTGGAACAGAATGCCTCCTTTAATTTAAAAGCTGAGTTTGGCAAGGTCGGTTTTTATTCCACGCCGAATGCGACGGTGAGGTTGGATGGAAGGGATGTGGGACAGACGCCATTGGTGTTAACTTTACCTGCGCTTCCCCATCGGCTCGAGTTGTACAAAAAGGGTTATCGTTCGATTAAGCAGACCGTCACCCCCAGCAGCAAGTCAGCCCAACAGATACGGGTGAGGCTGCTGACAAAACAGCAAGCCAGACTGGCAGAAGCACCGAAACGGTATAAAAACTCAGCTGGTATAGAGTTGAAACAGTTCCGGCCCGGTGGTGTGTTTGTCATGGGGGCTCCCCGCCATGAAAAAGGTCAGCGTGCTAATGAATTTTTGAGAACTGTAAAATTGACCATGCCATTTTACGTTGCAACCCACGAGGTGAGCCGAGCCCAGTATCGTTTGTTCAGGCAGGTTCAGGGTGCGGGTAATGAACCGGTCACTTCGATCAGCTGGATTGATGCTGCTTTATATTGCAACTGGTTGAGTCGTAAGGAGAAGCTGACACCCTTTTACAACATCCGGGCTGGACAGTTGTATGGTTCGAATATCAGCTCGGATGGTTACAGGTTGCCGAGTGAAGCAGAATGGGAATGGCTGGCCAGAAAAGCCGGAAAATCTAAACAGACCCGCTTCGTATGGGGTGATGCCACCACGATTCCGACAAATTCCGGTAATATTGCGGATGAATTTGCCAAAGGGAAAACATCGAATTATGTGCCGAATTATTCCGATGGATATGCCGGTGTGGCGCCAGTCGGCAGTTACCCGCCTGAGAGCACAGGCTTGTATGATTTGACGGGAAACGTCAGTGAGTGGGTGCATGATGTCTATACATTGGTGCCGCCGGATGCTCGGACAATGGCACGCGACCCTCTGGGTGGCAGCCAGGGCGGTACGCACACAGTCAAAGGTTCAAACTGGCGTTCCGGCAGGATCACTGAGCTCAGAGCTTCCTATCGCGAGGGTGAAAAAAAGGGCCGTGATGATATAGGTTTTAGAGTTGCAAGGTATGTGTATGGAGGTAGCAATGGACAATAATAGATTATCAGGAACAGGTGTTAGCGAAATACGGTCCAGAAGAAAACGGTCAATCGCGATTATTGTAATCCTTGGCATCGCAGTGCTGGGCCTGGTTGCCGGAGCGGCTTATGCCGCCAGGCAGACAATTCAGCTGAATTCGTCAGCCAGCTTCCCGGTGGATATATAATGTCCCAGATGATGAAAAGTACGGCTGCGCTGATTGTCAGTGCCATTACAGTACATCTGGCTTATATTGGATTTGTTCGACCGCAGGCTGATTTGATTATGCAAGCCTCCCAACTGGCTGGCCAGTCAGCACCTCGAGACATCCTTGTGGTTTTGAAGGACTACGAACAGGAGATATGCATCATCCTGATGCTGTGGGCGGGGTTCCTGATTTTAAGCAAGTGCTTCGCTATCCTCAAAAACAAGTATCTGTTCTCAGTTGACCTGCTCGAAGACACTGGTGAAAACGGATCGGATCTAAATACCGTGTTCTCCAATCTCGAGAAGCTGCCCGCAGAGGTCAGCTCAACGCCTCTGGTTGTGGCCTTGATGGCGAGTCTGCGGCGTTATCTGATCACCAAGGATGTCCAGAATACATCGGATGCAGTGGAATCGAGCATCGAAGCACTGGCTGTCCGGCATGATGCTGAAAACTCAATGATTCGCTATCTTATCTGGGCTATCCCATCGATTGGTTTTATTGGAACGGTAAGGGGAATCGGTGGTGCGCTGGCACAGGCAGATCAGGCTTTGGCCGGGGATATAACCGGAATGACAAACAGCCTGGGTCTGGCGTTTAACTCGACCTTTGTTGCCCTGCTCATCAGCATTCTGTTGATGTTTCTGCTGCATCAGCTGCTGCGCCTGCAGGATGGGCTGGTGGTGGATACGCAGGCGTATTGTGAAGAGTTTCTGCTGAAACGGATTTCCAGGAAGTAGGCCCAAACTGAAACGCCATCGTAAAACCGAAGGGTTTAATATCGCTTTTCTGGATATCATGGCTTCCGGACTGGGTGCCATTATTCTGGTTTTGATTATCGTGAAACAGGATGTTGATAAAAGCTTACCTGAGACCGATCTCCTGCAGGCCGACCTGGCACGTCTGGAGCAGCAGCAAACCGGGCTGAGAAAATCGGCCTCTGACCTGAATCAGAATGCACTGGATGAAATCACCGAAATTGCCAAAGTACAGGCCAAAATCACTAGCCTGAAAACCGAAATGTCGAAGAAGAGTCAGGTAATATCGCAAAAGAAGTCGGCCCTGTCGTCAGTCAAAGAGACCATCAAAAATGCACCCAAAGCAAAAAAAGATGATGTTGTGCAGAATGATGTGGCGGGTGAAGAGAATTATATCATGGGACTCAAGATTGAGGGTCGCAGGATCGTATTTCTCATTGATAGCAGCGCGTCAATGACTGATGAGAAACTGATTGACATCATTCGCCGGAAAAATACCACAGATGCCGAGAAGAAAAGAGGGCCTAAATGGCAGCGTACGAAACGCATTGTGCGCTGGCTGCTTGCCCGTGCGCCCAAGTCCAGCCAGCTCGCTGTCGTGACATACAATAAGAGCGTTAAAATACTTGGCGGGGTCGACTGGTTCAGTAGTCATGATGCCACTGCAATTGGCAGGATTTACAGTGAATTCGATAAACTGGTGCCGACAGGTTCAACCAATTTGCAACGTGGATTGCAAAAGGCAAAAGGTTTAAAACCTACGGATATTTATTT
Source organism: Zetaproteobacteria bacterium (assembly GCA_021545665.1). The sequence continues at coordinate 11,313 of JAJRTX010000308.1, read as the reverse complement.
GGTGACCGATGGTCTGCCAACAGACGGACAGTCGCGATATGCAGGCCTGAATCCGTTTGCAGCATGTGGTTCTCTGCTCGGGAGGTCGAACAATATTTCCGGCGAGTGCCGTGTTAAACTGTTCCGGCAAACCATTTCCGAGAGTGCACCCGGCAGAGGTACAAAAATAAATGTCGTCTTATTGCCGATCGAAGGTGATCCGCAGGCTGCCCCGCAGTACTGGGCATGGACTGCTGCAACCGGGGGCTTGCTGATCAGCCCCGCTATGAGTTGGCCATGAAACCGCACAGAGGCAATTTGGAAATATTCACCATTTCTTTTCTCGATATTATCGCATCTGCATTTGCTGCTGTGGTACTGCTGGTGTTGATATCCAAACCACTTCTGGATAGCCAGGATGTTGAAGTGACCAAACAGTTGTTGAAGCAGGTGATTTCTGCCGAAGGGCGTGTTACCGAATCGGCTCAGGAACTGGAGAAACAGCGCCAGGAGTTGGCCAGGCTGCAACAGATTAATGCTCTGTTGGAGACTTCAGAAGAGTCTGTGGCAAAACAGCTGGGTAATAAAACCAGAGAGCTTGAAAAACTTGATGGTGATCTGGATGGTTTGTCCCTCGTTGAGTCCTCCCTCAAACGGACCTCGATCAGGCCAAGTTCATCTGTGAAAAGGGATGCAGAAGTTGGAGGCATTCCGGTTGACAGCGATTACATCATTTTTATCGTCGATACCTCGGGCAGTATGCACAGCATATGGAATCGGGTATCCCGGGAAGTGATCAATGTGCTGAAGATTCACCCTAAAGTAAAGGGGTTCCAGATCATGAACGATAACGGTATTCACCTGATTTCCAGCTATTCGGGCAAGTGGATTCCCGACACGCCACAGAGGCGGAGAGGTGTGATGAATGTATTCGGATCATGGCAAAGCGCTTCCAACAGCAGTCCGGTCGAAGGGCTTGAAGTCGCACTCAAAAAATATGCGAGATCAAATATCTCCCTCTCCATTTATATTTTCGGTGATGATTATACCGGATCATCGTATGATGATGTGATCAACACTCTTGGCAAGCTGAATACCAATAAGATCACGGGTAAAAGACTGGCGAAAATTCATGCCATCGGGTTTATATCCAATTATGCAACCAACCGATTTTCCATTCTCATGAGAGAAGTTACAAAACAAAATGGCGGTACATTCCTGGCTCTGGCGCCATGAATTATGAGCCAATGACAAAACTCACCGAATATGGAATTTCAGGTAGCCGCATTCAATAATAATGAGTGGGTGCAAGAAAATGTTTATTGCAAAAACATAGAGTAGGCAGGATTATCTGTTTCATTAACATAAGGATAGCCTAAGCCGTCGAGGTAATTCTCAAATTCAGAAAACTCTTCAGTCGGCACTTCTATGCCGACGAGTACACGTCCGAATGCAGCGGCATGATTGCGGTAATGGAACAGAGAAATATTCCAGCGACCATGGGCACGGCTCAGAAAATCCAGCAATGCGCCGGGGCGTTCGGGGAACTCAAAACGGTATAATACTTCATTATTCACCAGCGTAGAGCGTCCACCGACCATGTGCCGGATATGCAATTTGGCCAGTTCATTATCATGCAGATTTAGAGCAGGCAGTTCAGCGGATTCCAGTGCCTTCTGAATCACTACGGCCTCTTCAGCCTCGGTGATACTGATGCCGACAAAAACATGTGCTTCTGAGCGACTGGAGAGGCGATAATTAAATTCAGTGATATTGTGTTCACCGATAATGCGGCAGAATTTCAGAAATGATCCCGGACGTTCAGGAATGGTGACAGCAAACAGCGCTTCTTTTCCTTCACCCATTTCAGTCCGTTCGGCAACATGGCGCATGCGGTCAAAATTCATATTGGCACCACTGTTAACAGCAGCTAGTAACTGTCCGCGAATCCTGTTTTCGCGGACATATTTTTTCATTCCGGCTACAGCCAGGGCACCGGCCGGTTCAACAATGGTTCGGTTATCTTCATAGATGTCTTTGATGGCTGCACAGATTTCATCAGTATCGACAAGTAGAATATCATCAACATGGCGGCGCACGAGATCGAAAGTGAGTTCGCCCACTTTTTTCACCGCCACGCCATCGGCGAATATGCCGACATGCTTGAGCGTAATCCTTTGATCTGCTTTAATGGAATCAAACATGGCTGCCGAATCGACAGGTTCAACACCAATGATTTTTGTCGCAGGTGAAAAATGTTTGAAATAGACTGCCATTCCTGCAATCAGGCCACCGCCACCGATGGGTACAAATACGGCATCCATGTCGTTAGGTGCCTGCCGTAACATTTCATCAGCGACTGTACCTTGTCCGGCAATAACCAGCGGATCGTCATAGGGATGAATAAACACCATGCTGCTTTCTGCGCATAGCCTGTCTGCATGCACGCTCGCTTCTGAGTAATTATCCCCCACCAGAATAACATGCGCACCCCATCGCTGCACAGCCTGAACTTTAATTTCAGGGGTTGTGCGCGGCATAACAATGGTGGCTTTGATACCCAGTTTGTGGCTTGCCAGCGCTACACCCTGCGCATGATTGCCAGCCGATGCGCAAATGATACCGGACTTTCGTTCAGTCTCGGTAAGCTGGACAATCTTGTTATAAGCGCCGCGCAGTTTGAACGAAAAAACAGGTTGCAAATCCTCGCGTTTGATCAGCACTTTATTGTGTAATCGGGCTGAAAGTTTGGGGGCCGACTCCAGTGGAGTTTCAATGGCAACGTCATAGACGCGTGCTTGTTCGATGGCATCAAGGTAGAAATCGCTCATGGATGGCTTCTACCACGAAGATGGCAACGATTCGAGTTTGAAGATAATTTTATCTTCCCAAATGGACAGGGGACTGGCTTATGCGGAGTCTTGTTTTGAGACATTCCGGGTTATTCACGGCGAAATATTCTGCTGGTCGGCGCATATGGAGCGATTGCAAAGTGGGCTGGATGAATTTGGAATATTGCTTGCTGCAAAGGAAATTGAGGGGCTGCATACTGCATGTCTGAGTGCGGCAGTCAGGCACGGATCGGATGTTCTGGTCAGGCTTTCAGTATCAGGTGGGGAAGCCAAGTGGGGATTGTTTGCTGACAGGTGGGTTCCCAGAGCATATGTGCAGGCCAAGGCTTATCAGCCAGTTCCTGATCTGGTTCATCTGGTACTAAAACAATGGCCGTTTCCGCCAAAAATGCGTCTGGCCAAATTTACTGCCGATTATTCAGATACACTGCGCGCCCTGAAAGGATGTGCAGATTCGAATATTTTATTCGCGCATAACGGATATTTGCTGGGAGCGGCAACGGCTAATGTGCTCATCTATCGACAAAATCACTGGTACACCCCCGTAATCGGACCGGGCGTATTGCCGGGAATTGTGCGTGCATATCTGCTTGAAACAGGTCTGTTAAAAGAAACGGATTGTTCTACGAGTTACCTGGAGGATTGCGAAGCAGTGACATTGACAAATTGCGGTTTTTTCCTGCGACAGGTGATTGCTGTTTCGAGAGCGGATGCCGGCGAGCTAAACTATGATATTATACATCCTGCGTTTGAGGATCTGGTAGATGCTCTGACCAATAAACCGGGGGTAATCATTTAGTGATAAAAAAACTGATTGCTGTTCTGATCATTGTTTCAATAGTAGTGCTGGCCGGGGTGGCAGTCTGGGTATACAAGCAGGTCACTGTTGCACATGCACCATCCGGAAAAGTTGAATTGGTGGTGCCAAAAGGTGCATCTTCAGTAAAAATAGCCCGACTGTTATATCAACAGCAGGTGATTACTTCGGAGCTTGTTTTTCGGTTGATTGTGCGCATGCGGGATGCTGGCAGCAGTTTGCGCAGTGGATATTATCATTTTTCCCAGCCAGCCAGTATGGAACAGATTTTATCACGGCTGCAACAAGGTGATGTGATGCGTTTTCAGGTTACAGTGCCCGAAGGCTTGCGCACTGATGAGATGTTAAAATTGCTGGCAGAAAAGACCGACACCAGTCTTAGTGATTGGCAGAAGGAATTGGAGAAGCAATTACAGGGAGAGAAAGAAGGCCGTTTATTGCCTGAAACCTATCAGTACAGCAAGCCGATTCAGCCTGCCAAGATCATCAAAACCATGATCAGGGCGCAGCAGGAAATTTTATCTCAACTGAGTCCCGAACCGGAAATGCAGGATCGCTTGCGTATCGTGGCCTCAATTATTGAAAAAGAAACAGCACTGGATCAGGAGCGCCCGCTGGTGTCGGCGGCAATTCACAACAGGTTAAGAAAGGGTATGCCATTACAAATGGATCCGACCGTAATTTATGGCATCTGGCGAAGCAAGGGCAGTTTTTCAGGTAATATCCACAAACGGGATCTGGCAGCAGATACGCCGTGGAATACCTACACAAGGAAGGGCTTGCCACCTACACCCATTACCAGTGCCGGAGCGGCATCATTGCGTGCTGCTGCTGCACCCGCCGATGTCGATTATTTGTATTTTGTCGCTGACGGCAGTGGCGGACATGCTTTTGCCAGTACACTGGCTGAGCATCAGGCCAATGTGAATCGCTGGATAAAAATTGAAAGGAAGGCAGCCCGTGTACGCTGAACAGACATTGATTGTTGAGGTGGCTATCCCTGTAAGACAGCAAATGTTGTTGCAGTCTATATTGCTGGGTGAAGATGGTCTGGCGACAGTGCGCAGTTTTGATTCGGATACAAGCAGGCAACAGCTGTGGACCAGTCCGTCACAGAAAGAATTGTTGTATAGTTGGTTAGCCAGTTTGCCACAGAGTCTGGAACTTCATGTTCTTGGTGAAAAGTTTTGGATTGAGCATAAGTAGTTTGTTCCTCGGGCAGGATTATTTGTGAAAATTCGCACGACGAAAGCAATGATTGAGGTTATAATACCGGCATAAGTGAGTGTAGATAAAGCTGAGGCTGGTATTTGTCCAGTTTCTACCAAAACCTGAGTATGTGAAAGGATATAATATGAATATTTATAAATATGCTATGAAAATGGAAGTTGATGGCGAAATCTTTTATAGAGGCCTTGCTGAAAAGGCGGAAAGTGAAGGAATCCGGAATATTTTAACGATGCTTGCAGATGAGGAGGCAAAACATTTTGAAATTCTCAAACGGATGAGTAAAAATGATCTGGATTTTGACATGGCATCTACAGACTCCTTGCAGGATGTGAAAAATATTTTTACCGAGATACAGGAAAAGAATATTAATACCGGTTCCGACACTGAACAGATTAATTTATACCGCAAAGCTCAGGAACATGAAGAAAAAAGTTATCAGTTTTATATGGAAAAGAGCGAACAGGCCGAAAAAGAATCTGAGAAAGCAATATTCCTGAAATTAGCGAATGAAGAGAAAAAACATATGATTCTGATGGGGAATATAGCCGATTTTGTTGCGCAGCCTGATTTATGGATTGCAGATGCCGAATTTAATCGCCTGGATGATTATTAAGCGGAGTCTGTACTGTATGCGATAGTCACTCGCATATTAAGGAACTCAATACGTGAACAGATTAATTAGTTTTGAAGGTGTGGATGGTTGTGGAAAGAGTACGCAACTCAGGCGCATTGCTGACTGGCTATTGGTACAGGGACAGGATGTCGTTACCACATTTGAACCCGGTGATACGCCTCTGGGTGCTGAAATCAGGCATTTGTTACTGGCAGGTGAATTTGTGCCTGTTCCAGAGGCTGAGTTGCTATTGTTTCTTGCTGATCGGGCACAACATGTTCAACAGTTGATCTGCCCTGCACTGGAACGGGGTGCATGGGTGTTGTGTGATCGTTATTCTGACTCGACACTGGCTTACCAGTTGGCAGCGCGAAAACTGGGAGAGAGTGCGGTTAATCTCAAAGAAATGCTGGCTTTTGCTGAATGTGCGGTTTCCCCTGCATTGACGTTGTGGTTTGATGTGCCGGTTTCGGAGACGATGAAACGCATGCAAAAGCGCGTTGAGAGTGGTGAGAAGAGTACACGACTCGATGATGAAGCTGTTTCTTTTCATCAACGTGTGGCTGTCGCATTTTCTGAGCAGTATAATAATGAATCTAAACGGATCAGTCGCATAGATGCGGGGCTGGGCATGGATGATATTGAGAAACAGGTGAAGGCTATTCTTACCCATCATTTTAAGGACTTAACCGCATGATTCAGCTTTTTGGTCACCAGGCTGTTGAGCAGCGATTTTCCGAGGCTATGCAGAAGGGCAGTCTGCATCATGCATGGCTTCTGCATGGCATGAAGGGGATTGGAAAGTCTGTTCTGGCTGAAAAACTGGCAGCGCATCTGGTATGTGAATCGCATACAGCCTGCAGTGAATGTCATGGTTGCCACATGCTGGCTGCCGGTTCACATCCTGATGTATTTCGCCTTGGTCTGATTGAAGGAAAACGTGACCTGAATGTTGAGCAGGTGCGAGAGGTGCTGGATTTTCTTTCTCTGAGCGGTGCTGAAAGCCAGCGGCGTGTAGTCATTTTTGATGATGCCGAGCGTATGAACGGTCAGGCGGCTAATGCCTTGCTTAAAGGGCTGGAAGAGCCTTCTCCGGGGAGTTTGTTGCTGATTGTTTGTGCTGATATGATGAGATTGCCAGCTACGGTTCGTTCCCGTTGTATGCTACAACATTGCGCACCCTTGCAGGAGGCTGATGTTCGGACTGTATTACAGCGATTATCCGTACCTGATCAACACCTGAACATGGCAATTGAATTGGCTGATGGTTGCCCCGGCGCAGTTGAATGTATGCAGGATAAAAGTATGTCTGATTCGCTGGCGGCATGGCGTAATCTGGTTGGTAATATGGCTGAGGCTGATATTGGGGCAATAGAAGGCTGGCTTCAGAAACATGTGAAACTGATTCCCCATAATCTGATCGCTCTCGTACTGCTGCGTGCTGTGTTCCCGGCTTTAGCGCGCCCATGTTCACAGGAATCATTTGAACTGCAGGAAAAACTATATGCGGCAGTATCGGCCTGTGCCCGCTGGCCCGGCGAAGTTATGCGCCAGAGCCTGCGCCCGGCACCTTCACTGTTGGCTTATCTCTTACAGCTACGCAGTGTACTTCGAGCCATTGCCTGAGAGCCTGTCAGACTTGATATAGAAATGATCCTGATTTATGATGTGTTCATTCCTCAACCATTAAAAGCTGCTACACAGGCTGGGCTATGTAATATAGCTCAGGCCAGTCGAGGTATGTAGCCGATTTTCTCAGCGCTTTGATCCAGTGTGGCGCATTGCGTTTAACAGCTGTTTTTTTGTAATCGACGGCCGGATTCCGGTGAAGCTCGCTGTGATTAACACGTTAGGGTCGGCCCCTGTCTTGCACTTCTGCCGCCAGGTTAAATGACTTTTGAGAAGTTGGTTCCTTCTTTTTTCTTTTGCAGGTATTCATCGAAGGTCATGGCAACATTTCGAATCAGCAGGCGTCCAGCTGGCAGCACGGTTAAACCGTCTTCACGTAACTCAACCAGATTGTCTTCACTCATTTCTTTCAGGTCTGCCAGGCCATTTGCGAAATGCTCCTTGAAGTCAATATCGAATTTAGTTTCAAACATAGTGTAATCCAGTGCAAAATCACACATCAGGCGCATAATTACCTGACGTCTGAGATGGTCTTCATCCGATAACACATAACCCCGGAATACCGGAAACTCACCACTTTCAATCGACTGGGTGTAAGCTTCCATTTCCCTGCGATTCTGGAAGAAACCACCACCGACATAACCGATAGAAGTCACCCCGAAACCAATCAGATCACAATCGGCCTGGGTGCTGTATCCCTGAAAATTCCGATACAGTTTACCTTCCTGCTGGGCGATAGTGAGCTCATCATCTGGTTTGGCAAAATGATCCATACCAATAAACACATAACCGGCTTTCAGCAGTTTGTTGATGCTGTGTTCGAGGATGTTGAGCTTTTCCTGCGGTGTTGGAATGGATGCTTCATCAATGCGGCGTTGTGGCATGAACATATGGGGCAGGTGGGCATAATTGAACAGGGCAATGCGATCCGGGCTGAAATCGATAATAGTATCGAGTGTGCGATCAAAGGTTTCCACCGTCTGATGTGGGAGGCCATACATCAAGTCGATATTCATGGATTCAAACCCATGTTGGCGTGCTTCCAGCAGAACACGCATAGTTTCTTCCTTGCTCTGGATGCGATTGACAGCTTTCTGCACGATCGGATCAAAATCCTGCACACCCATACTCATACGGTTCAGACCGATCTCCTGCAGAACGCGCACAGTATCCTTATCGCATTCACGAGGATCGATTTCAATACTGAATTCACCTTCATCTTTAGTTACGAAGTTAAAGCGCTCCCTGAATTTAGCCATCAAGATGCGCATCTGGTCGTTGCTCATGAAAGTAGGCGTGCCGCCACCAAAATGCAGCTGGGTTACAGGCCTGTTGCAGCCACCCATGGCATCGGCAACCAAATCGATTTCCTTGAGCAGCAGTTCCAGATAGGGGGCAGCACGATCATATTGTTTGGTGACAATCTTATTGCAACCGCAGTAATAGCAAACGGTATTGCAGAAAGGAATGTGGATATAAAGTGAAAGTGGCGTTTCATTTTTCGCAACCTGCGCCAGAGTAGATACGTAATCTGCATCACCTATTCCGGAATGAAACATCGGTGCAGTGGGATAAGATGTATAACGCGGACCTGCCTTGTCATATTTCCTGATCATTTCCAGATCAAAAAGATCGGCGCCCCCCAGTTGGGAGGCGCCTTTAGCTGTCAAATCTGTCATTATTTAATGCTCTTCCTCATATAGGCCATGATATCCTGGACATCATCGGCGGAAAGCTTGGTAATATGTTTGCCTGCTTTTCTGATATGACGGCCATGGCGGATTCGCAAATCCAGCAGGTGATCATCCAGATCAGCGAGAGAAGGCCTGTTGGCTGCATTGCCTTGTAGTTTGATGGATGCAGGTGTTGCATGGCAACTGATGCAGTTACCTTTATATAGTTTCTTGCCATTGGCAGGATTGGACAGATATCGTAAGGTGTAAACATAGTTGGCAACATCGGCAATATCTGTGTTGCTCATCTGGTGGCGTTTACCTTTCATTTTGGTACCGGGACGACCATAGCGAATAGTGTGTGTGATACCCTGTAAATCCAGTTTGGTATAAACGAGGTCCTTGGCACCCATACCTGTATTGGCTCTGCCATCCATACCATGGCATTTAGAGCAAATATCTGCAAAACGTTGTTTGCCATTATTTAAATCTGGCTTGTATTCAAATGTTTTAATGTAATCAATAACGGCCTCAATCTCCAGCCCGTCCAGAGAATATTTTTTGGGTGTCATGCCGGTTCCGACTACCCCGTAAGTGATAATCCGACGCAGTTCATCTCGCCCGACCAGATGTGCAATGGCTCTATGATTGCGGGCCGGGAATGGCTTAAGCTCCTTTCCGAATTTGCTGCCAGTGCCATCTTCAGCATGGCATTTAGTACAAAACTGATTATAAAGTTGCTTGCCATCAATAAAATCATCTGAGACATCTGGCTCACCAGCCAATGTAGTGAACGGCAGCATTAATATGGCAAGCAAGGGCCCAATCCAATATTTCATTTGCATACTCTCATTCCTCCTGAAGCCGATATGCCAACTATTTACCACTCGTATTCTTAGCGCAAGGGGTAGATGCTGGTTGTTTGCTCTGAATGAAGGCGACCAGGGCATCACATTTTTTCAGTACTCAGTTTTTTCTCGAATGTAGGCATTGAGCCGCGTCCATAAGTAATTGCAAATTTGAGTACAGTAGCATCCAGCGTCATTTTTGTCACTGTCGGCCCCATACCTTTCTTGTCTATTTTATAGCAAATAATACATCTCTTTAAACAGTTTTTCCGTATCTGCGTTGGCCCATGCGGACTGTATATTCAGACAAAAACAAGCGGTAGCAACTATCATAGTGATTGTTCTTTTCATTTGAATTCCCCTTTTATACCCTGCTGCTGCCTGGCGATATTAATCGCAGAGTGGATTGCCTGCGAGTGGAATGATTGCACACAGGTAATAAAGTTTACCCCATGGCTTGTTACATTTCAAAATGTTTGCGTTTGCGCTTGGGTGTATAAAACCACATCTGGTACATTGATATCAGTATCTGAGCACAAAGTGATATTCCCATTAGTCCACCAGATAATATAACCATAATGGCAAAACCGGGAATCAATTTTGTCAGGTACCATGAAAGAATATCAAGTAGAATCGCCAGAAATGGAATGATCACCATAGTCCGTTTGAATACGACGGATATTTCACACAGAACAAAGATACGCCCTACAAAAAACAAGATGAAGGCAATGCCAAACATATGAATGTGTGAGACGCGAACAAGGCTTTTAATCGACATTCCTGTATCTACATGGGTTAGTTTCATGACCTCATTATATGAGGTTAATGGCGGTAGTCCCATATCAGCCTCGACAGAATGGCAGGCAATACAATTATCATTCAAAATTGGAGCGATCTTGGCATGAAACTGATCTTCATCCGCACCTTTTTCAATCCAGTCAAAGATAATCTGTTTTTGTAGTGGGTATTCCAGATTGTCAGCCATACCCCCATCCAGAGCGGCACCAAGCCTGGTGACCTGGCTTTTGCCGTAATAGGCGATTTTTATATCCTCTACTGATAATCCTGGTTCCCCGTCACGCCCGGAATGTGAGTAGAATGTATGTGCCAGAGCAAATAGATAGCCCACGCCAATGGTAATCAAAAATATAGTATCCAGCATTTTTTCACTGACAGAAGCGTCAGAAAATCGTCTGCATTTAGCCATTGCTTGCTACTCCTTTAGAAGGTCAGAGGCATTATAGTTGTTTCTGGTCTAAGATCAATGGGATTCAGGTCACTGCTGTCCCACTTATTATTATTCATAGTGCCAGACTCAATTGATCGGCATCTATCAATCCTGGTTTTAGCGATTTGAATAACGCCATCAAGTTCTGATCAACAAACAAATTTATCTGAAGTAGACGAATGATCTGCATTGGGCTTTGCTTGAGTTAAAACGTAAATTTCATTCACTTCAATAATAAGGTAAACGCATAGTGCCACCATGGTCTGAGTGATCACCGCATTTATACTGGTTCCGATGAAGCTCTTTATTGTCCTATGACTGACCAAAGGCCAGTCCCGGTTAAAACCCCTACATTCCATGTGGGGGGATCAAAAATAAAAGTGCGTGCGGAGAACGTCTCCTTAAATAAAGCCGACTTCCAGTCGGCTTTTGAGAACCTACCAG
>JAJRTX010000307.1 GCA_021545665.1 Zetaproteobacteria bacterium | reverse complement strand
GAAAGCATTATCGTGCATCTATCGTACCCATGAGCGATTTGGCGCCCACTACATTATTGATATTATCACAGGTAAGGATGATGAGCGCATTCAGCGCAATGGCCATGATCAACTGTCCACGTTTGATATTGGTGGGGAACATACCGGTGTGGAATGGCGTGGCATATTCCGCCAACTGATTGCTCACGGCTATCTGGCTACCGATACAGAAGGCTATGGTGTGCTCAAACTGACACCCAAAGCCTGGCCGATGCTCAAACGCAGTGAAACACCGCAAACGGTGATGCTGAGAAAGCTGCGCAAGGTATCGAAAACGAAAAAAAGGAAAACTGCCGCAGCAACCCGGGTAGTATTGCAAACGTTGTCGACTCAGGATCAGGCTCTGTTCGAGAGATTACGCGAACTGCGCAGCCGCCTGGCCAGGGAACAGAATGTGCCGCCCTACGTCATCTTTCCGGATAAAACGCTTAGCGAAATGGCAACCGTCAAACCTGTTGGCGAGAGCCAGATGCTGGACATCTCCGGTGTCGGTGAAGTCAAACTATCCCGCTACGGAGAAGCTTTTCTCAATGAAATCAGCCGTCTTCAATCACTCGGAAGCTAGGTATGATATGATACCATGCAAAATCCAATGGTAGACCCCTTCCCCTGAGTATACTGTCACCGTAACTTCTCTTTAATTGTGTGTTTCTTTATATTTAACGCCTTTAAAAGGAACTTTTACCAGCCTATTGTCAAGACCTCTCAACGACAATGTAAATTCATTCTCAGGCATTGGCGGAGGGATATTAAACTTAATTGCAAAACAATATTCTTGATTAGCAGCTAACACCATAGGATTAACTACTTTTAAGCTTTCTCCTGGGTTAAATTGGTTTGAGTGCCCCCAAATAATTTCACCATATGCATCTCGAACATAAAAGTCACACATATCCCCCTCTGGAATTGGACTCGCTTCCGCTGCTTTATACAATACACCAGCATACTTCTGTTGATTTAAGAACAGTGAGAAAGCATCTGGGATTAGTCGAATATCTTGATTCCTTGTTGGGATGATGAATTCAATAAAAAAAGCATCTCGATTTTGTGGCAGCCAAGGCCTTATACCTGTCCGCCAATAGTAGGAAGAACCTAAAGTCCTTTTATCTTCGCCAGAATCATTTTTAGATATATAAAACATATTCGTTGCATATAATGTGATTGAATAATTTGCTAAGTAAAGAACTCTTCCTGATTCATGCTGTTCGCTCTCTTTTATCGTATAGCTTTCTGAAAATGGGTGACTGACCACTACATTTGAAACAGCCACACAACCCATCAGTAGAAGGTGGATTAATAAAACCCAATACCAGCTCACTTCTGTACCGCCAATGAACCTGCCAAAGGTGTATAACTTCCAAAAGCTCCATATGTGACAGCTGCTGCACCAAACATCGTTGGAACATTAGTAAACATGAAAGCGGTATCTCCGACTGCGCCTCCCCAAATATCATGAATAATTGCCAATGTAGGAAAACGGGGTCAGGTCTTGTTTGGCGCATTGTTTTCTCCCTCCTTTATAAATCGGCTTACCGTAGAATGATGAAGCCCTGCATATTCGGCAATGGCGCGCATCGTGTAACCATGATCCCTGTATGCCTCACTCATCCACTCGCTGCGACTCTTACCTGAACCAGACAACTCAACCAGGGGTAAATGCCTAAGCACCTGTTTACGTTTTGGAACATCAGCTTTCACACTTCCAATCTGCTGTTGCAAATGTTCTCTGAAATCATCATCTCCCAATATATCAGGGCCATTGAGTTGATCCCATACGATCTGGCCTTCGTCCTTGTTTACAAAACTTGCGTAGGCCGACCTGGCCTTCATCCTTGATCCTCCAAACTGCGACAGTAGCCAATCAACTTGCAGAAAAGCCGGGGCAGACTCCCGCCCTGTCGTTGCATTAAAACTACTCCACTTCCAGTCAGAAACCTCTGCTACCATACCTGCTGCAACAGGGTTTCTCACAATATAGCGGCTTAACTCCAGTAAGTAGGCATCTTTATCCACCACAATAGACTTAAACCTGCCCTGAAAGACATGACCAGACCGTCGATGAGCTCGATTAAACCGCTGGGTATACATACCATTCAACTGGCGCATCCCTCGACTCAGATTTGCCTGTGGTGTCTCGATCATCAGGTGGTAATGGTTCGTCATCAGGCAATAGGCATGACACTCCCAACCAAAGCGATCAACAACATGCGCCAGCACCTCCAGAAACATCTCACGATCTTCATCCGATAAATAAATATCTGATCGGGCATTACCACGTGACGTCACATGATAAACAGCACCTTCAAATTCAATGCGTAATGGTCTTGACATGTCGGTAACATACACCTGATGCCTTAGCCAAACAAGACCTGACCCCTTTTACCCTCAAAAGCTTACTTATCAAATAATTAAATAATGTGTCCCCGGAACTTTGCACCGACTCTCCGTAAACTAGCGCCATGACGCTGAATTCCTCAACAGTTCTTTTTAGGGTCACCCTTTTTATAATCAAATCCCCACCCAATGACTCTTCTTGTCTTTTTTTCGACAATGATATAATAATAACAAAATCGACCTTCCCAAAGGGTTGGCCTTTTGTAGAAATACTTTTCTTTATCCCCCTCAAACTCTTCCACCCGAATTAAATTATCAGTATCCCCAACTCCTGGCATATCAGGCCCTTCTATATCATCAAGTGTAAAAAAACTCCCTGTTTTGTCGTGTCGAGCTCCAATGACTTTTCCTGCAACAACATTATCCATTTCTTCAATAAATTTCTGATGCGATGTACCAAAATATGTACATCCACCCGCCATAATTACTACCAGTACGTAGAAGCACTTCCTCATAACATATCCACAACTACAGGGCTATTCCCAATAAGCCCTCCATACGTAATGGCAGCTGCTGGCAACATTGCGGGAACATTTCCAATTGCTCTCAACCAGCTATCTTGGTTTCCAGCAACGGCATCGAACCCAAGCTGGAAAACATCATGGATAACAGATATTCCATGCGCTGCTGGCAATACGTTATTCGCTGCAACCGAGAGTGCTCCTCCTTGCTTGAAAAAGTCAGAGAAAAAGTTTCCCGTTAAGCGTTGGTTAGTTCCAAATATATTTGCATTTGTTATCTGTTTACTCAAAGGTAAAGACTCAACATAATTCCCTTTAGGACTGGCAAGTCCTTTCCCTCTATTCCACGTAGGGTCGACTCCCGTGATACTCTTATAGATATAGTTCATGGCAGCAGCTCCTCCTGCAATAACAAATGCTCTACCCATTGCCTTTAAATCACCACGGGTTTGAACTCCCGCATTGGCGGCCTGACCGGCCATCTTTCCTAAGTATTCGCCTCCAAGCCCATAACCGACCCCGGCACCAATTGCTCCGCCAATACCTCCCATTAATGCAGCATGCCCAATTTGACTCAGGTTTCCTCCAGCAATTGCAGTAAAAGAAGCACTGGATATAGCTCCTCCAACAAATCCTCCAGCCATAGCTGTTCCAAGTGATGCTGACGATAAAGCGCCAAATGAAGCTGTAGCGCCAGTAAATGAAGCAGTTCCGGCAGTCGCACCAGCAACAGATATACCCGCAGCATTAGCATATGCAGCCATTGCATAGCCCGCCGTAAAATAGGCTAATGCTGCCACAACTATTACTGTAGCCACAGGTTTGAGCACGCTGTCTCTAAAGTTTGTCCACCAGCTATGTCCGCTCGGGTCGGTATATGCCAGAGGATTGTTATCAACATAGCTATACCGATTAAACGCCTGCATGTTGCCGGGTTCAGGTATTACCGTATCCGCCGAGATAAACCTGCCCAACACCGGATCGTACAGCCGTGCATTCATATTGATCAGGCCGGTGGATGCATCCATTTCGTGGCCGGTATAGCCGCGCGTGGTCCGGTTCGATGTAACCGGCGTTGCCGCATCCGTGCCGTTGGCATTCCTCGGTTTGCCGAAGGCATCGAAGCTCAGG
>JAJRTX010000306.1 GCA_021545665.1 Zetaproteobacteria bacterium | reverse complement strand
GGTGCGCGGCATTCTCAAATCCGTTGCCGATGGCATTGATCGCATGGGCATGTTTATGCCGATTGCCAGCCTGAGGGATTTGATGGCGGTGCCGGATGGCGCCCATGAGATTGTTGTTTTGCGTCCGGATCGGGCATCTGATCTAAAGCAGGTTACAGCACAGGTTGCGAGGCTTGCACAGGGTTATGAAACAAAGAACTGGAAGCAATTGATGCCGGTAGTTGCCCGGATGCTTGAAACAGCCGATGCGCAAACCATGATTATGCTGATTATCACCTATATCGCTGTGGCAACGGTGATTCTCAATGCCATGTTGATGAATGTATTTGAGCGTATTCATGAGTTCGGCATCATGAAAGCGATTGGCGTATCGCCGTGGCAGATTGTGCGCTTGGTTTATGCCGAAACACTGATGCAGACGATCACGGCCTGCCTGCTGGCGATGGTTCTGGGCTGGTGGGCGGCTGATTATTATGCCGTGAACGGCATTGATATGTCTTCATTTGCCGGTTCCATTTCTTTTGGCGGCATCGCTTTTGATCCGGTCTGGTATGCTTATGTCACGCCTGAAACGCTGTGGGTTCCGGCTGCATTCTTATTGTTGATTGCCCTGCTTGCAGTGATTTATCCGGCCACCAAAGCTGCCTTGATTCGTCCAGTAGAAGCGATTCATTTCCGATGAATCATAACTACCCAGCTCACCTCTTATTCGCCCGATTACGGCGTCAAAAATGCTCATTTACAGGAGTAAACTGCGCGTTTTTTCCTTGTACTCGGACAAATCAGAGGCAATCTGGACAGTTATATCAACCTATACTGTGTCGTTATAAATGAACTTTAATCAACTGGCCTGGCGCAATCTGTTTCGCCGTAAGAGGCGCACGTTTATCACCGCATTTTCCATCGGATTCGGCGTCATGCTGTCGGTTACCTTTACCGGCACCGGCGATTATGGTTATACCAAGATGATTGATATGGGTGCCAGCATGGGCATGGGGCATGTCACCATCGAACCTGCCGGTTACAACCTGAAACCGACACTGGATAAACGCTTGAAACAGACAGAAGTATTACGTCAACAGATGCTAGCCATGCCGGAGATTACCGATGCCATTCGCCGGATCAGCGGGCAGGCCATGTTTGCCACTGCCAATAAAAGCATAGGCGGAGCCTTTATTGCCATTGATCCGGCCACCGAAACAGCGGCCAACAATCTGCTGATTCGCTCCTTGGTTGAAGGCAGTCTGTTCGCGGCGGATACCCGGCGGGGCATAGTGATTGGCAGCAAACTGGCCAAAAAACTGAATCTCAGAATCAGTAAAAAAATTGTTTATACCACCACCGATGTAAGTGGCGAAATTGTCAGTGATATAGCTCGTGTGACCGGTATTTTTACCACCGGCATAAGTATGGTGGATGGCGCTATGGCGCTGTTGCCCTTGCGTGATGTGCAGAAAATGCTGGGGTATTCAGCTGATGAAGCCACCTTGATTGCCATGATTATCAAAGATCAGCGTTATGCCGAAGATATGCGGGACAAAATCGCTACAGCTATTCAATCACAGCCACAATTCGGTCGGAGCGCAGTATTGAGCTGGAAACAGGCGCAGCTAGATCTGGCCGGTGTGATTACCATGGATAAAAGTATGAATTATATCAGCCAGTTTCTTATTGGCCTGTTGATAGCGGCGGGCATACTCAACACCATGCTGATGAGCGTGCTGGAACGTACACGCGAATTCGGTGTAATGATGGCTGTGGGCATGTCGCCGGGTATGCTGTTTCGTCTGGTGATCGTGGAATCATTCTGGCTGGCCGTACTGGGTCTGATTCTGGGCATCATTATCACAGCGCCCTGGTATTATTACCTGTATAATACAGGTATTGATCTGTCAGGAGCATTTGGCAATGATTTCAGTTATGGCGGTGTATTGATCGATCCTGTGTTTAAGGCGCGTTTGTTCAATGAGAGCATAATGGTCATTCTTGCCAGTGTATTTACGCTGACCATGTGCGCCGGAGCTTATCCGGCCTGGCGGGCGGGGCGGATACCGCCTGTTGATAGCCTGAAAATAATCTGAGGAGGTAACTACTCAGCTCACCACTGATTTTCCCGATGGCCGTGTTAAACATGCTCACAAAAAGGCAGGATAGCCGTTTGGATGGCCTTCAGGCCGCCCGCAGGGTGAAGGGGCTATGGAGGCCCGAATCACTTACAGCAGTAAGCTGTGCTTTTTCGCCTTGCCCTCGGAAAAATCAGCGGCAATCTGAGCAGCTACGGCTTATTGCCGGTTATGCTGAATAATTATGTTTGCAGGAGTAACTGCGCGTGCTTTTTTTGTTCTCGGGCAAACCAGGAGTAATCTGAGTCGTTACAGCTAGTCTACATAACTATGTTGAGGTGATGGGTGTGAATACAGCGGCAGAACATATTGTGCGATTGCAGGATATCGTCAAGACCTACCAGCAGGGCAAGGTTGAGGTGCATGCGGTCAACGGAGTGTCGCTGGAGATAAGGAAGGGTGATTTTGCTGCCCTGTGCGGGCCGTCCGGGTCGGGGAAAACCAGCCTGCTCAATCTGATTGGCGGTCTTGATGTGCCCAGCTCCGGTGAAGTATGGGTCGAAGGCGTCAATTTGGCATCGCTGAATAAAACCGAGCTTTCTACAGTACGTAAAAACAGGATCGGCTTTGTCTTTCAGGCTTATAATCTGATTCCGGTGATGACTGCATATGAGAATGCTGAATTTGTACTCAACCTGCAGGGTGTGAGTGAAGAAGAGTGTCGGGATCGGGTGATGCAGACTTTAAAAGCAGTGGGTCTGGAAGGGCTGGAGAAACGTCGCCCCGATGAAATGTCCGGTGGTCAGCAGCAGCGCGTGGCCATAGCCCGAGCCATTGTCACGGAACCTGCCATTGTACTGGCTGATGAGCCCACAGCCAATGTTGATTCGCATACAGCCGAAGACTTACTCGATCTGATGCAGCAGCTGAATCAGCAGCAGGGTGTCACCTTCCTCTTCTCCACCCATGATCAGCATGTGATGGATCGGGCCAGACGTATTATTCAGGTGCATGACGGTAAAATCGAATCGGATGAAATTCGCCCTTAAGTCTTTATTTGTACTGATACTTCTGGTTGTTTTTTTGCAACCTTCGCATGCATTTATCTCCTGGCAGGATGAAAACAACTCGCTGGAAATGCGCGGCTTTGTGCGCGGTTCCGGACTGCTGTTGAGAAATCCGGATAATCAGGTTTTTTACAACAGGCGATTCATTTCCGGCCTTGCCGGATCGGGCAGATTGATGATTGATACGGGTCTGGCAAACGGTCTCAGTTTCGAGGCCCATGCCGTGCAGAATTATATTCCGCTGAAATTGCAAACAGGCGGCAGTAATCTGGTCGTAGTGCGTGATGTAGAGCGCAGTGATCTGCTGGACTGGAGTTTCGATAACAGACGGACCCACCTGCAAATCGACCGGTTTAATTTCCAGTATGACGCAGGCAGGTTGAATCTGAAAATGGGTCGCCAGCCATTGAATCTTGCCGCCACCTTTTATTTTACCCCCAACGATTTTTTTGCTCCCTTTGCCGCCCATACCTTTTTTCGGGATTATAAGCCGGGCGTGGATGCTGTGCGTGCGGATATTCAATTGACGGATCTTTCGCAATTGTCTTTGATTTCAGTCTTGGGTTATCAGGTCGATTCGGTGAGCGATAACGGCTGGAGCAATCGTATGGATGTAGCTAGGAATTCCTACCTGGGACGAGCCTCAACTGTTTGGGGTGATTTCGAACTGGCGCTTGTTGTCGCTAGCGTACGCAAGGATC
>JAJRTX010000305.1 GCA_021545665.1 Zetaproteobacteria bacterium | reverse complement strand
TGATGCCGGCGCTGATCTTTTTTGTTGGGCTGACGGTATATGCCATGCAGAAGAAAGAAAAAGGTGAATGCTGCGGTGATGACCAGCAAGCAGATACTCATGAGTGATTGCTGCGAAAACAAACTACATATCGCCATAGTAGGCACAGGCTCCGGTGCCTTCGCGGCTGCCATTAAAGCAGTAGAGGAAGGTGCCAGGGTCACACTGATTGAAGGTGGTGAGGTGATTGGCGGTACTTGCGTCAATGTCGGCTGTGTGCCTTCCAAGATTATGATTCGTAGCGCGCACATCGCCCATCTGCAATCCTCGCACGCCTTTGATGGGATACGATGCTATCAGCCCATTATTAACCGGAAAGCTATGGTTCATCAGCAGCAGGCGCGTGTTGAAGAGTTGCGTCATGCCAAGTATGAAAACATTTTGGACAACAACCCTCATATCGAACTCATTCGTGGCTGGGCAAGCTTTGAGGATGCCCATACATTGGTCGTGAAACAGGCTAATGGTGACGACCTTCACCTCACACCGGATAAAACACTGCTGGCGACGGGTGCCAGCCCAGTGATTCCGAGCATTCCAAGGCTTGCGGAATCTCCTTACTGGACATCGACCGAAGCGCTGGTTGCAGAAGCCTTGCCTGAGCATCTGGTGGTGATTGGTGCTTCAGTAGTAGCACTGGAACTAGCACAGGCGTTTTTGCGGCTGGGATCAAAGGTCACGGTTATGGCGCGCAGCATATTCCTGTCGAAGGAAGATCCGGCCATTGGTGAAGGGCTGGTGAAAGTGTTTGAGGAGGAGGGTGCACGGGTGTTGCTACATACGCTGCCTGACTCTGTATCACATGACGGGCAGGCGTTCATCCTGCCATCGAAAGCAGGCGAAATTCGTTGTGATCAATTGCTGGTTGCTACCGGGCGTAACCCCAACACAGAGCAATTGATGCTTGATAAGGTCGGGGTTAAGACTGGCCGCAACGGTGCCATTATCATTGATGATCACATGCGCACATCGGTCGAACATATCTATGCAGCAGGTGATTGCACAAATCAACCACAGTATGTCTATGTGGCTGCTGCGGCCGGAACCCGTGCGGCCATCAATATGACCGGTGGTGATGCAGCACTGGATCTGTCGGCCATGCCTGCCGTCGTGTTTACGGAGCCTCAGGTTGGAACCGTGGGCCTGACCGAAGCCGAAGCCGAAAAACAGGGTATCGATGCTGAATCACGCACGCTGGCATTAGAGAATGTGCCAAGGGCTTTGGCCAATTTCGATACGCGCGGCTTCATCAAGCTGGTGGCCGAGAAGGAAACGGGACGATTACTGGGTGCACAAGTGCTGGCGGGAGAAGGTGGTGAAATCATTCAGACAGCGGTCCTTGCGATACGGAACCGGATGACCATCAAGGAACTGGCCGATCAACTCTTCCCGTATCTTACCATGGTTGAAGGAATGAAACTCTGCGCCCAGACATTCACCAAAGATGTAAAGGAACTTTCCTGCTGCGCAGGGTGACGGCCATATCAAATGTATTTGAAGTAAGGAGAAAAATATGAAGAAACTCGCAATCATCCCCATATTGTTTGCAGTTGTGTTCACGGCAATCCCGGCACAAGCCGCTGAACAGGAAACCATGTTTGTACACCTGAAGACCAGTCTGAAACATGACGATGCACAAATCTGTGTCGCTTATAATGTGATTTGGGCCGCGCTTAAAGAGGGGGTGGCTGTCAATGTGTTGGTGGATGCCGATGGTATCAATACCTTCAAGACGGGTTTGCTTTCGAATACTGACTCTATTCAGGGTTACAAGATTCCGGACAACCTGCGAGCCTCCATTGCCCGTCAGTTGAACGTACCGCCTGGCGACGTGCCCAAAACATATGGAGATTATCTCATTCTTCTGCATAAGGAAGGTGCGCAGTTCTATGTCAACAAGGGGTTCCTCATCGTGGCTGGGATAGCATCGGAACCCGATAAGGATATGGGTAAGCTTGCGGATTACGTAAAGAAGATATTCAAGCCGGTCACTTTCAAAGAGATGCTGGAGTTACGTAGAGATGCCGACTTTGATTATTCATACTAATCCATTGGTGATGAACAGATGAACAAGCAAGTTATTCCAGACTCCACCATCACCTGTCCTGAGTGCGGGCACAGCAAAAAAGAGACAATGCCAACCGATGCGTGTCAGTGGTTTTATGAATGTGAATCATGTCACGTGCTTCTAAAACCAAAACAAGGCGACTGCTGTGTTTACTGCTCTTTCGGTGATGTTCCCTGTCCGCCGATACAGGAGAGAAAAGGCTGTTGCGCTACCTGAGAAAGTTTCAGCCATGGCAGATCTGCAGCCTGTGGATGGTTACATTTGCCATCAACTTCATTACATCTGCCAACGTTTCTACTGCCGGGCCGATTACATTTAATAGTGCGCTGCCGGTGTCCGAAGGGGTAGGGATTTTACGCAGCCAGGTCAAACTGGTACGCAAAACGGGCGATCCTACGGCTCAGAACCGCGATATGACCGTTACGGCCATTCCCGTTGTGCTGGCCTATGGTGTGAGCCCCAGGCTGGCCATTTTCGGGGTGCTTCCTTATGTCGATAAACGTATGGATATCACAATGGGTACAACGCGCATTCACCGCAACGCACAGGGGTTGGGCGATGCCATGTTCTTTGCCCGGTACACCGTATATCAGGTAGATCGCCCCGGTGATACTTTTCGCATTGCTCCATTTGCAGGTCTGAAGGCACCTACAGGCTCACACTCCAGACAGGATGCATTCGGCTTGCTGCCACGGCCGTTACAACCCGGCTCAGGCTCATGGGATCTCTTTGCTGGCGTTGCCATTACCCGCCAAACACTGGATTGGGAGTTTGATATAGCATCCAGTTACCGACTTAATACAGAAGCCTCAGGATTTGAATTTGGCGATGAAGCGAGGCTGGATACATCATATCAATACCGGGTATTGCCGCAGACACTTGAAAGTAGCTCATCGGGTTTTACTTACGTAGTACTGGAATCAAATCTGATCTGGAACGGAAAAAATCGATCTCTGAATATCGCTGATCCAAATAGCGGCGGACTCACATGGAACATTGCACCCGGACTGCAATATGTAACAGCCCGGCTTGTGTTGGAGACTACTGTACAGATACCTGTTGTTCAGAACCTGAATGGCACAGCCCTGGAATCTGACTGGACATGGACTACGGGCTTCCGTTGGAATTTTTAGGAGGATCACAATGCGTATATTACGATTTCTACTGGTAACAGGTTTTATTATTGGCGCTCTTCCAAACTCAATAGCGTGGGCCGAAGAGCCCACAACTGCTGTGATTCAGGTTGACGGCCTTTCATGTCCTTTCTGTACATATGGACTTGAGAAACAACTGAAAAAAGTAGATGGGGTTGAATCTGTATCCATTAATATAAAAGACGGAAAAGCCATCATTACGATGCAACACTATGTTGATGACAATGCACTCAGTCAGGCTGTAGAGAAGGCTGGCTTCACTGCACGTAACATTTCTCGTCCATAATGAAACGGTATTTACTGCTGTTCCTGTGCATAATGTCTCTTGGCGCCTGCACTGACCTGCCTGCCCATGTTCAAACATGGGGAAGTGAAGGAAGTGAACAGGGTGAGTTCAGGGAGCCCTTTGATATAGCTGTGGACTCAAAAGGATCTATTTATGTGTCTGATGTACGTAACCGGCGTATCCAGAAATTTGATTCACAAGGCCGTTTCTATCTTGCATTTGGTCATGGTCTGCTCGAAAAACCGGCAGGAGTCGGTATCGGTCCGGATGACAGTCTCTGGGTTACAGATTTTGAGCAGGATAAAATCTTTCATTTCGATGGTAAAGGCAAACTTCTGGCCTCCTGGGGGAAAGCGGGTGATGAGCCGGGTGAACTGGACTCGCCTGCGGATATTGCAGTGGATTCCAAAGGCTTCATTTACGTAGTGGATGAATATCACCATAAGATTCAGAAGTTTTCAGATGATGGAAAGTTCATATTGTCGTGGGGGAAGAAGGGCAAAGTGAATGTTGTGCGTTCAGCGCTTAATTTCCTCATGTCCGATGGACATAGAGGTGAGTTCTACTATCCATCACGCATCGCAACTGGCCCTAATGACCATATTTATGTTTCTGATGCATACAATAACCGTGTACAGATTTTTGATTCACAAGGCCTCTTCGTTCAAAGCATAGGTGGAATGGGCCTGTGGGGTGGACGGTTCCGTATTGCATCCGGTCTTGCCATCAGCCCGGACGGAAGTTTGTTTGTTGCAGATTTTTATAACAATCGCATTCAGCATTTTGATGAAAAAGGAAATTTCCTCACGGCATGGGGAGAGAAAGGAGGCAAATCCGGTTATTTTAACGGCCCCACAGGCGTTGCTGTTGCTCGAGATGGTTCCATTCTGGTGACAGATTGGGGTAATCATCGAATTCAGAAGATTTCTCCCAAATGATTAATATGTGCAAAAAATATTTGTTGTGGACAGAGTTGCCTGCTCCGAGTGCAAGCATGGCTATTACGTAGGCTCTAGACTAGCGCAGGCACTGTAATTGTTAGAAATGGCCTCAGAGCATTGATTCGGGGCACCCATGCCCCTCACCCTTGCGGGCGGTAAAACCGTCCAAACAGGCTCTCCTGCCAATTTGTCTGCCCTCGGCCTTTGGCGAAGAGCAAAACGTGCGAGTTTCGCTCTGCTTACCAAAGCCACCCAGGGTAAATGCCGC
>JAJRTX010000304.1 GCA_021545665.1 Zetaproteobacteria bacterium | reverse complement strand
TTATCATACTGGTGGGTCCTCTTCGGCAGCCAGCCGAGCAGGTATTCGGCACCGATAATCGCTTTCAGGTATGAGGTGGGTGTGCGGTTCAGGGTGGCAAAAAAGAATTTCCCGCCCGGCTTCAGCATGGCGGCACATGCAGCGATGGTGCGCGGTACGTCAGGCACATGCTCCAGCACTTCAAGGCATGTCACCACGTCGTAGGCTCCGGCATGGGTCGTGGCCCATGTTTCAGCGTCATTGTATTCGTACTGCACCTCGACGCCGGCCTGTGAAGCGTGGGTGCGGGCTACGGTCAGCGCCTTCTCCGAGCGATCAAGTCCGGTCACGGTTGCGCCACGGCTTGCCATGCCTTCAGAGAGCAGGCCACCACCGCAACCGACATCGAGAATGTTGCTTGCCTTCATATTGATCCGCTCTGCGATGTAGTCGAGCCGGAGCGGATTAATCTGATGCAGTGGTTTGAAGCGGCCCTTCGGGTCCCACCATTCGGCGGCAATGGCCTCAAATTTGGCGATCTCTTCCGGGTCAAAGTGTGCTGTTTGCATAATTTTGAAAGCTGCTTTGCCATTAAAGGAAAGGCAAGCAGATGGTCTCTGAGATGTTTGGCGCAGGCTCTGTTCGGTCAGATAAGCAGGCTGATGAGCCTCCCTTTAAGCTCAAGATCCTGAAATTCAGATATGCCGGTCATCGCCTTCTCCTGCCATGGGAGATCACCCCATGCATCGCTAATCAGATGCGGCATACGCTCTTCCAGCACGGTTAATATCGACTGTGCCTGAAGCAGGTCTTTCTCTTTTTTATCGGTATCGCGACGGTATTGATAGATGATGCATTTATGCAGGGCGTAGCGGGCAGCCTGTGGCACGGATACGAGAACACCATTTCGCGTGATGACAGCCGCCTGCTGCGGCTTTTTAATCAGGTAGTCAAGAAAGCGTAATGGTTCGGCATGAACATCGGTGCCATGTAGTAGTGCCGGTGTATGGTTTGGCTTGCCGATCAGTGGTGTCAGAAAATCGATTTTCATTCCGTTTTTGTGTACAAAGTTTGTCGGTGGATGTTTGCGGTTGAGCTGTGGGATTGCCCTGAATCCGACCTTCTTCAATCCTGGAATGATATTGATGGATTGGTCTCCTGTAAGTTTGATCATGCGCCCCAAATCAATATCTCTGGTTTCGGATGTGCCTGAATCCCATGTTACACCGAGAGAGTTGCCAATGGCATTGAATGCGTGCGACCCGATAAGCACGCAATGTTGTTTTTCAAAGCAGCCCATTGCGTCAAGCAGTTCGATGGTTCTGCTGCTGTTACGATCCGGGGTATTGCAACCTGATACGGTAAGTACAGAGCATAATTTTGCGCGCTCTTTGAAATCAACAAGTTCCTGTTCTACATCCAGGGGAAAAGTTAATCGTTCACCCTCATAGGATATTCGATGCTGCAGGTAGGCTATTCCCTTCGGATGCACCGCGCTGATTGAGCCGGAGGATGGCAATCCAATACTGCTTTTCAGCTTTTCCAGCAGGTCGCTGTAGATGATCCGTGTTGTTTTATCCCAATGCCGCATAAGGTGATTATGAGTGGTTATACCCTTTTGTCAATAAAAGGTATAACCATTCTGAACAGTCCGACAGCAACAGGTTGGTTGGTTCGGCATGGGGCTAGGTCACTTTGGCCCTTTTCAGGCTGGCCAGGTTGATGTGAAGTAAAATAAAAGCCGTCAAAACTGTAACACCCCACTGCTGTCCCAGATAATGCAGGAGGTATGTCTGGAAGCTATTGCACCATCGTAAGTTTCGCTGATCTAGAGCGCGAAGGACATCAACAGTAACTTGGCCTGTTCGTCATTCCAGCGCTCGGCAACTGCTCCATGCGTTGCTCTACCTCCTGCGTCCGTGCAGTCGACGCTGGAATCCAGTCTTTTCAACGTTTTCATGGATACCCGGTCAAGCCGGGCATGACAAAGCAACTTAAGTGGGACAGTAGTGGGTAAGACTCGATTGATTTGAGGCAGGGCTACAGTGGATGCTTGCAACGATGCCAATCATGAAGGCCTACTTGAGGTAGGGTGCAACGGTAGCGGGAACAAGCTCGGAGACATCGCCACCCATAGCGGAGATTTCACGGATAAAGCGGGATGAGACGAAGGTGTAGTCCTCGCGCGCCATCACAAAGCAGGTCTCGATCTTCTCATCCAGGCGGCGGTTCATGGTTGCCATCTGGAATTCATACTCAAAATCGGATGCGGCTCGCAGGCCACGCAGGATTGCATTGCCTTTTTGATCATGGGCAAGATCAACCAGCAGACCGGTGAAGCTGACGACTTTCACATCGGAGGCATCGGCAAAGGTTTCACGCACCATCTTCAGGCGGGTTTCAAGATCGAACATTGGCTCTTTGTTCGGATTTTCGGCTACGCCAATCACTATGCGGTCAAACAGCTTCAGACCACGGTTGACCACATCGACATGGCCGAGTGTGATCGGATCAAAAGTGCCGGGGTAGATTGCCGTTTGTTTCATATCTTTCTTTCCTTCAACGAGCCCTGAGTGG
>JAJRTX010000303.1 GCA_021545665.1 Zetaproteobacteria bacterium | reverse complement strand
TTCCAACCATGCCTGCTCTGGCCCGTGCAAGAAGACATCTGGATAACACAGGCAATGGTGATGTAACGCTGATCATCACCGGTGGCCTTCGTACCCCGGCCGATTTTGCCAAGGCTCTGGCACTCGGTGCAGATGGTGTCGCTATCGCCAACTCCGCCATTCAGGCCTTGGGGTGCCTCGGTATGCGTGCCTGCCACACCAACAACTGTCCGGTCGGTATTGCCACCCAGAAAGAGCATCTTCGCGAGCGCCTGCCTGTGGATGAGGGGGCCGAACGTCTGGCCCGTTTCTTTGGTGCTTCGGTTGACCTGATGAAGGTGCTGGCCCGTGCCTGTGGCTATACAACACTCAGTCAGTTCAACAATAGTGATCTGACCAGCTGGAAGCGTGAAATCGCCGATCTTGCCGGCGTCCGTTACGGTGGCGACTGAAGCGGAGAGCAGGCGTGATTGTCACCGTACTCATCTGTATCGCTGTCGCGCTCTTCTGTTTCTTCAACGGCATGATCCTGGCAGGGATACTCTCTCTTGTCGGCATCCTTCCGGGTGCAGGCATGGTGGCGCTTGTGATTACCTCTACTCTTCTAGTGCTGAACGATCATTTTACTGCCGCCGCATTTCCACTCATCGTCATTGCCTACAACATCTGGATGGCGCTTGTGCTCAAAAGAGAGCGTTGAAACCAACATGACCCTCATTCAGGAAACCTTCGAGATCCATGCACCGCCTGAACAGGTGTTCGACCTGATCAACGATGTTGAGACTACGTCGGACTACAGTGCATTTATCCAGGGTGTTGAGACCATTGGAGAAGATACCTATCGCTACAAAGTAAGTGTGGCGGGTATTCCTCTTAGCTGGGATGCAAAAGTTACTGAACGAAAGCGCCCTGAACGTATCTGCTGGCAGTCACTTAGCGGCATCGAACTGAAAGGGTGCTTCAGACTGGCTCCAGCCGACTTTGGTTCCCATGTTAATTTTCGTATGGAGTATCATATTAAGAACCGGTTTCTGGCTCTTCTACTGGAACCGCTGCTTGCACCCCTGATCCGGAAAGTAGCTACCGAAGCCGTAGAAGAGGTGAAAGCCCGCATCTCCTGATCGGGATCAGTTTGCGTTCAGCTGTTATTCAGCTGGTTCAGCAGAATATGAAGCTGGCGCACCTGTTCATCGCTCAGTGATGTAAAGGCCTCATCAATGGCAGGGGTCAATTCACCATACGCCCTGATGACAACGCCCAGCCCCTTCGCAGTAACTTTCAGCTGCTTTTTACGCGCATCGGCGGGGTCTCGCTCCCCGGATAACCACTCTCTGCTGATTAGATAGCTGGCGATTTTGGTAACCGTCGGCTGATTCATCTTTACGGCATGGGCAGTGACAGTAATCGTTTGGCATCTGTTGGGTTGATTGGAGAAGTGGGCAAGCACGGTGAGTTGGGACATATTCAGCCCCATCGGCTCAACAATCCGGTTGATCAGCGCCGACAGGCTCTGCTGAGCACTATGGATGCCCTGAACAACCAGGCCCAGATTACGGGAACGACTATTCATCAATCTCACCTCGCGGATATGAGAAGCATAGATTAACATTCTTTGGAATACAAATACATTCTGTAGAATGTATATACATACTTAGGAATATT
This sequence comes from Zetaproteobacteria bacterium, assembly GCA_021545665.1. The sequence goes on along the minus strand of JAJRTX010000303.1, from coordinate 1,325 downwards.
TATATATTCCCAGGAATTATTATCTCCCCTATTCCTTGATATTTAAGGGTTTCATATCTAATTTTAGTGCCATGTCTGAACAGATCGTCCCCCCTTCTGAAGTCATCACCTTCTGGTTCGATGAGCTCGAACCGTCCCAGTGGTGGAAAAAAGATTTGGTATTAGACCGGGAAATTGGAGCGCGTTTTGGCACAACCCACAGGACTGCAACACTGGGTGAGCTGGAATCCTGGCGGGAAACTGCTGAAGGACGGCTGGCTGAGATCATTGTGCTGGATCAGTTCTCACGCAATATCTATCGCGACAGACCGCTTGCCTTTGCCTATGACACAACTGCACTGGTACTGGCGCAGGAGGCAATCCGAACCGGAGCCGACCGGCTGGTCGGTTTTGAAAAACGCTCTTTTTTCTATATGCCCTATATGCACAGTGAATCCGCAATCATTCACAACAGCGCGGTGGAACTATTCAGCCAGCCGGGTGCCGAGTTTAATTATGAGTTTGAATTGAAGCATAAAGCGATTATTGATCGCTTTGGCCGCTATCCGCATCGTAATACCATTCTTGGCCGTGAATCAACAGCAGAGGAGATCGAGTTTCTCAAACAGCCTGACTCATCATTCTAAAACTGATGAACGCCCACAAAGATTCCGGGAACAGTGCTTCCGGCAGTACACCTCCGAGCGCCATAGGGCCTTATTCAAGCGTACAACGGCTCTCTTCATTCAGCATTCTGTCCTGGATTCCAACACCCTCACAGATATAGATTTCATGGATTAACATACCATTTGAAATATTCATAAAATTTATAAGGCTATTTGCCTGATCTGTCATGCTATCTTGCCGCCCATTCAATATGTGAGGTTCTGTTATGGTTGTAATTCGCTGGATTCTTGGACAAATTATTCTGCTACTGAATTTTGTCTTTTCCCCCAGAGGCATCAAGCGCCCGTCTGAGCAGCAGGCAGCCATCGACAGAGAGACGGCCCAACTCACACTCTATCAATATCTTGCCTGCCCATTTTGCGTGAAAGTTCGCCGCTCAATGAAACGCCATTCACTCAATATCGAAACCCGTGATACCAAACGCAATGATCAGTTTCGTGAGGAGCTTGTTCAGGGTGGCGGCAGGCTGAAGGTTCCATGCCTCAGAATCGAGGAAGAGGGTGGCACTGTTCGCTGGATGTATGAGTCATCGGATATCATCAACTATCTGGAGCAGAGTTTCGCTCCGGCCAAAAGATGAAATAGAATAGAACATCCGGCGGTAAAGGCCGAACCCTCTATCGGCTAAGTGATCAACCCCCTCTCGCTACTGGCATACC
>JAJRTX010000302.1 GCA_021545665.1 Zetaproteobacteria bacterium | reverse complement strand
AGTGTAAAATCAAAGGACGACCTCAAGACTAAAGCCCTCAGTACACTATGAGCATTGCAAGAAACACCTGAGATTGTGCGATCTTTCTTTCAATACCCGACCTGCCTTTACACGCAGGGATAACTGGCTTTGTTTATGAAGGCCTTAGTATCTAGCTCAGCACACAAAGAAAACTAATCTACCGATTCTGCAGCGGGTCGCCAGAATTTTAGCATGGCTTCATCAGCTACGAACCGGGATGTTTTCTCATGCCAGCGGCGAATCAGAGCGACATCGGCGGCCAAATCCAGCAGGCGGAAGCCTGCTTCACCGCTCTGGCGCGTGCCGATGGCATCTCCGCCACCGCGCAGGGCCAAATCAGCTTCGGCCAGTTCGAGTCCATCATGGCTATCCACCATCTGTTGCAGCCGCTTGAGTGCCGGTGGCGAGGCATCATCCCCGGCAATCAGCATGCAATAGCCCTGATCACCGGTGCGCCCTACTCTGCCGCGCAGCTGATGCAGTTGCGCCAGTCCGTACAGTTCAGCCTGTTCAATAATCATCAGCCGGGCCTCTAATACGTTCATACCCACTTCCACCACGGTGGTTGAAACCAGAATGCGGCAATCTCCCGATGTAAACGCATCCAGAATGGCAACCTTGACAGCGGATTTTAAACGACCATGCAAACCGGAGACAGCGGCATCGGGGAAATAACCTTTCAGTAACTCCACCCGCTGATCAACCGATATGCCGTCCTCATCCTCATCAATGCGCGGTACAATCCAGTAGATGCGCCCACCATCGTTGAGAATGCGCTGCATGCCTTCCGCCAGGGCTTTCATGCGGTGTGAGGCAATCACCCGCGTCTGAACCGGTTTACGGCCCGGTGGCATACCCCGCATCAGGCTTAAATCCATGTCGCCGTACAAAGCCAGCGCCAGCGAACGTGGAATCGGTGTGGCTGTCATAGCCAGTAAATGAACAGCTTCCCCCTGCCCTGCTTTCTTTTCCGTTAAACCCCAACGCTGACGCACACCAAAGCGATGTTGTTCATCCACCAGCGCCAGCCCGAGATTGTTAAACACAACATCGTCGGAGAGCAGTGCATGCGTACCGACGATCAGTTGCAAATCACCATCCATCAGTCGCTGGAGAATAGCTTGGCGCTTTTTGGCTCGGGTACTGCCCGTAAGCAGGTTTATATCCAGCCCAAGCGGGGAAAATAGTTCATGCAAGGTTTGCGCATGCTGGCTCGCCAGCACTTCGGTAGGAGCCAGCAGAGCGGCCTGCATGCCACAGCCTGCCGCTTTGGCCATGCATAAGGCTGCAATCCATGTTTTGCCTGCACCCACATCGCCCTGAAGTAAACGATGCATGCGTTTCCCGGATGCGAGATCCGTTGAAATCTGTGACCAGACCAGTTGCTGCGCTTCGGTAAGCGGATACGGCAGAGAATCCAGAAGTTTTTGACTCAACCCCTCTTCAGACAATACAGCGGCTGCACATTCGGCCTGCTTACTTTTCTCGGACATCAAATGGAGATAAACTATAATTTCTTCACTTTTAAGTCGTTCTGCCGCCTTCCGAATGGCTGTCTGTTCAACTGTATCCGGGACATGCAATTGTTTTAATGCCTGCAATAGAGAAAAATGACCACTTGTTACATCATCCTTAAATAACTGATCCAGAGGACTACCTGCGGAAACAGGCAGCAGCTTTAATGCCTGCCGGATCAGGGTTCCAACCCGTTTGCCACTCAAGCCTGCCAAACTGGCATAAACAGGCTGAAAACCCGGAGTAAACTGTTCCGCCACACACCAGTCTGGATGTGTCATCTGCCAGCTACCCTGCCAACGCTCCGCCACACCGCGCACGGATATTTCACGTCCTTCAGTCAGGCGGGCATCAGACATCATATATCCGGAATGAAAGAAATTCAGCCTGATCTGGCCGCTTGAGTCAGCCAATCCAATAATCACCTGTCGTTTGCGACCAAAGCCACGGGCCTGCTTGTTTACGATTTGACCTTGAATTCTGGCGGCTAGCCCATCCTGCAAATGATCAATATACTGCACTTGCCGATCATCCAGATAATCTTTGGGCAAATGCAGCAGCAGATCCCCCATGGTTGTCAAACCACGTTTATTCAGGCGCTTTTCCAATGCAGAACCTATGCCTGTAATGGCGGTTAGTGGTAAAGCCAGGGATTGATACATAGGCCTATCTTGACTGATGCAACACGCCGCCTCAACACGATGTTTTTTTAACAGGCTATCCATAAGCATTTTTTACTTGTGTGTCCAAGCGCAATCACCTAAAGTGCGCCGCGTTTTACGGAGGTATCATCATGGCAAAGCGTTGTGAAATATGTGGAAAAGGCCCAATGGCCGGAAATAATGTCAGTCACGCACATAATACGACTCGTCGTCGTTTTTTACCGAACCTGCAGCAGGTTCGTGCCATTGTTGATGGTCAAATGCGCAAAGTTAAGGTTTGTGCAAGCTGCCTGCGCTCCGGTAAAATCCAGAAAGCCGCCTGATTCGCTTTATCCCATTTCTAAGGGCGTCCATAACGGGCGCCTTTTTTATTGCTCAATCATGAACTGACAGGAGACATGGGGACAGCTACTTCTATTCCCCGCCAGCAGCCTGCCGAGACAAACATCCAAAATAGGATAGAGCGGCGGAGCCGTGATTTGTTTTGGATGTGAAGGATCGGGAACCCACAGGACTGACTGGTTTGGGGCGGCCTTTCTTTGCTTCTTTCTTTGGCAACGCAAAAAAAGAACAGAGACCACTATCACTAATATTGTAACGAAGCCGCAATGGTTTAGGTAAACCACAGGACTGCAGGTATTGGCTGGTTTCGTTCATTTCTTTTTCATAAGAGTTATCCAAATAGTACAAATAGTTTATTCAAGAATCTGCCAGAACTAAAGCTCTCTTTCACTGAGATCGGGAATTTCCAAATGGCTGTTTCCGACAGTGTTCTCAACTTTTTTCTCGTTTTAGACTATAGTTTCTCTTGGGGATAGGAGGAATAATGAAATACCGTATTATACTATTGTTAGGAATTATTAGTCTGTTGCTGGGGTGTTCTGGCGGAACTGAATATGAATTAAAGAAGTACTATAAAGACCCTGCTTCACCGACTGCCATAATGATGGGTGGAACTTATGCCGGTGTTGTGAAAACCTTCAGTTCATTAGACGCCTGTCTTCAGATGAAAGAACAGGTGGAACGTGATGATCGTAATACTGGTTATACGAATTCACGATTTGTATGTGATGAAAAAAAGTAACTCACCGAAGCAAAAATTAGAAAAGGCCATATGCGTAGCTACATTCCCCTCAATTAGATCGTTATATTGATGATCAGAGAGATTACGTCTGTTAGAGAGCTTGAGAAGATTGCCTCTACATACAATCAGGGATTCATATTTCGCGGACAGACAGCGCATTATTCAACGAATGATGGCAACCCTTGCATCAAAACCTCATTTAATCGAAGAGGCTGCCACCCTCATGTAATGCAAAAATGGAATTTCTACTGTCGTGAGACCTTGTTTGCCCTTAAGGGGCCTGGGTGGGATGGTGATGTAGAATTAAACGAATACCAAGCTCTGCTACAACATTATGGGTGGAGATCATTTTTTATAGACTTTACCAGCGACTTTTCTGTTGCTGCTTGGTTTGGATCAAATGCATACTCAGATCACTTTGAAAGAGTCGTTGTTGAGGACTGGCAAGAATTTGGACTGATGGCATTTCATCGACCAGCGCAATATCAAAGGCACAGCGGTCATGGGTACATATACATTGTAAGCAAAGAAGCTCTCTCAAGGTCAAATGCTTCCTCATCTGAATTGATTCGCTTCAGGTTCAGCGACTTTGACTCGAGAATAGACCGACAAAAGGCTGTAATGGTTGGCCCATTGTCAACTCTGCCTGAAGGAGTGATTGTAGAAATCCTGAAGGTGCCGGTGGATATACTAATTGAACTCTCAAGTGGCCTGTCGCAAGGGTATTTATTTCCGGACAGAAGTCATGATTTATTCTACAAGCATCTGTTGGCTGCTCACTTTGAAATACCAAGACACATTAATCCTACTATGGGGGAATTTGGCCCTTATGTAAGGAGTTTGGAAATTCCTGAATATGATTATAAATTTACCAAGCGCGTTCATCCTAGGGTCGCATTTTATCGGTCAAGATACCTGATTGAAGCTACTGCTGATTCTGACTCTGGCGTGATAGTCAGGGTACCTGATTCTTTCCTGTATCACACCGATGCTGATTTAAGTGATGATATTGACTGTGTGATGACTTTGATGGGCGCATCAAACAAACTTACAATTGAGGCAGATGAAATTTTAAAGCTTCCGACCTATGTAGATTCGACGATCTATCTAAAGGGCGCAGTAATTGAAAGGGTTTCGAATGAAATGATTTGCATCTCTGGATTAATGATAAATCATCCGGGACTAGCCTTCGCTGGAATTGGGCCAGATCAAGGTTGGTACTATCGCGTGGTAGATGGGAAACTCATTCGCGAAGCTTCAGATTTTGACTGTCCTTGTCACAACTTAAGAAAGCACATGCTGGAAAAGACGATTGTTAAGAAGCTGCAATATGCAATTGCACATAAATTGATAAAGCATGAGAATGGAAGCTATGTAGTCATTGAAGAATGAATCTAACAAGATGGTGCACAGGACTATCCTATCGGGCACCCGTCAATTCTGAGTGCGAGCGTCAATTGAGACTGTAAATTCAACTGTGAATCGCCCCGGTTTCATCGGAGGCATTTTTGTTTGAGTCATCATGCTGCTTTTTGATACTCAGTCTGTCGATAATAATTTTCTTCATACTCGCGCGGTGGGATGTCGCCAATGGAGCTAAGCAGT
>JAJRTX010000301.1 GCA_021545665.1 Zetaproteobacteria bacterium | reverse complement strand
TATCAGAGTAACAATCGCCGCCATAAAACGGTCTCGCCTCTCCTGAATGTATCTACGCGTGCAATGTGTTCAATACAGTTGATGCCTGACATCAACCTGAACCCTGTACGCTTCGTTGACAGGGGAAGCCATATCAGCCCGGACTCTTGATGAATAATACGAGCCAGAAGTCGGCGCATCTTAACCGTCCTGGATCAATGCTGACAGCCCGGACAATAAAACGTGCTGCGTCCTGCCTGAATCAGCCGCTTTATCGGCTTGCCACAGCACAAACATGGCTCTCCTTGTCTGCCATAAACCCTGAACGCATGCGAAAAATAACCGGGCTTGCCATCGCTATGGACAAAATCGCTGATCGAACTGCCGCCGGCCCGGATCGCCTCGTCCAGGACCTGTTTGATCACTTGAAGCAACAGCAACAGTCGCTTGTATGATATTCGTTTCGCCGCACGCGCCGGATGAATCCCTGCCCGAAACAGTGATTCAGAAGCATAAATATTACCCACCCCAACCACCACAGCTGCATCCATAATCACAGACTTGATTGGTGCTTTTCGATTGTGGCATGCGGCCAACAGGTATTCGCCATCAAAATCTGCATGCAAAGGTTCAGGCCCAAGCTTGCTGAACCATGGATGCTGCTCCAGTTCATTACTCTTCAATAAACCGGCATAACCAAAGCGGCGCGCATCTCGATAGCGCAGACTCATGCCGTCACAAAAATCAAAACGCACATGTTCATGCAACCCCGCCTCCGTTTCTTGCGGCAGTACATGAAACTGGCCTGTCATACCCAGATGCCAGACCAGCATCTGATCTCCCTGCAAATCAAACAGCAAATACTTGGCACGCCTGCGTACAGCCATCACTTTGTTCCCACGCAGCCCAGTCAGATTCGGCAATGGATAACGTAGAGAAGTCCGGTGACAAAGCACAGTCTCTATCCGCCTGCCAATCAGCAGCGGCTCAAGGCCGGTGCGCACCGTTTCAACTTCCGGAAGTTCAGGCACCAAGACGCCTGATCAGAGCTCTGGTAGAAACAACGAGATCAATAAACAGGATACCGTTCAGATGGTCAATTTCATGTTGAATGACGCGTGCTTCAAAACCACTACACTCAATCGTGTGCGCTTTGCTCTGTTCATCCAGATAGCTGACCCGAATTATTTTAGCGCGTGGAACCATGGCAACCCAGTCAGGAACGGACAGGCAGCCTTCACGTCCAAGCACTTCGCCTTCTGAATATTCGATGTTCGGATTGGCCATATAAAGGAGTCCATGGTTACGGCATGGCCGTTGGCTTTGGCGGCAATCCACCAGCAGCAGGCGGATATTTTCTCCAATCTGTGGAGCCGCTATGCCCACCCCGTCGGGGCCGGAGCGCATGGTAGCATCCAGAATGGCAAGTAATTCCGCCAATTTTTCATCAAAGCAGGTAACAGGCTCGGATTTCCGTCGCAAGCGTTCATCAGGGTGCCTTAGAATTTTACGTGTAGCGACGCTCAAAACTGGCTACTTACAGAATCGCATTATCCAGGTGATGCACATCAATATCGACACCGATGCGTTCAGCCACTTGATCCAGTGCCGGTTTCATGGTCTGGCCCTGATCGCCAGCTGCCACTTCCAGCACCATCATGTAAATATTGCCATCGTCGGCAGACTGGGACTGGGTAGAGACATCAACAACCGAGATATTCAACTCAGCCAGCGACTCGGTAACCGCATGCACAATACCCAGCTGATCGGCCCCGTGAACAGTGACGACATAATCCGGATTCAGAGCTTGTGTATCCATTTCCTCAGCACTGATAGTCTGTGACTGAACAGTCAAACCCGTACGCCGTTCCAGCTCTGCCAGTGCTGCTTTTAATTCACCCATGCTGCCACCCTTGGACAGGCGCACGATCAGCATCATGGTGAATCGCCCGCGTAATGCGCTCATTGATGAATCTTCAATGTTGGCATTCAAATGCAGCATGGCCTCTGCGACATCGCGAACAATGCCGGGGCGATCATGGCCTGAAATAGATAACAATACGCTGGACATGGCAACTCTCCCATTAAATGCAGAGCCTTAAGCTAACCTGCTTGTGGAAAAAGTAACTATAGATTTGTTTCTCTTCGTGCTCTCTGCGATAAAATTTTTTTGACTGTAGAACCACGAACAAAGCTCATGGTCAATGAATAACTTTTCCTATACTGAAAATGACTCGCCGCAGCCGCAGCCGCCTTTCTGATTCGGGTTCTGATAGACAAATGAGGAGGACAGCATGTCCTGCTGGAAATCCAGACGCAGGCCTTTTAAGGCTGATTTGTATGATCCCTGATCAATATAGAGGTCAAAGTTTTTATAGGGCTTCACCAGGTCGCCATCCTTCGCTGCATCGGCTAGTTCCATGACATACTCAAGCCCCGAGCAACCAGCCGGACGCACGGCCAGATAGAGACCGGATTTACCTGCATCTGTAACCAGTTTTTTTACTCTTGCCATCGCCGCTGCTGTCAATTCAATATCTATTTTTTTCATTATAATTTCACCTTTTTCGCGTCCTCTGCAGTGCAATATTTTTGACCAACTCCTGCATCACAACTCTATGAAACAAGTAAAATCTATGCCGCAATACCGGCCATACTTCTTAAGCGTTTGCGCACTGCAACCAGAGCATCTACCAGTGCTTTTGCATCATCCAGTGTATTTCCTGGCCCGAAACTGACGCGAATTGAGCTGCGCGCCATATTTGCCGACAGACCCATAGCCATTAATACATGCGATGGCTCGCTCTTTCCTGACGAGCATGCCGACCCGGAAGCAACAGCAAAGCCTGCCAGATCAAGCTGCATCAACAGTGTTTCGCCATCCATGCCGGGCAGAATAACAAGACTGGTATTGGCAGCGCGTTCAATCTTCTCCGAAGCAATCGTCACATCAGGCATAAAGGCCTTGAGCTGTTCTTCAAAGGCATTCCGGATCGGAGCCATTCTGGCAAAATCAATCTCTCCAAGAGCGGCTGCGAAACCGGCAATACCTGGTACATTTTCAGTCCCGGAGCGACGGCCACGTTCCTGGCCCCCACCGGACGCCAGCTCTTGCAAGCGTACCCCGCGCCGAACCAGTAATGCACCCACACCCTTGGGGCCGCCTATTTTGTGTGCAGAAAAACCCATGAAATCAACACCCAGTTGTTGAAAGTTTACAGATATTTTTCCAAGAGCCTGAGCCGCATCTACCAGCATGGGTATATCCAGACTGCGGCAATAATCTGCCACCTGCTGCACTGGTTGTACTACACCGCTTTCATTATTCAGAAGCATCATGCAAACCAGTCGTGTATCGGTAGTGATGGCATCAATCATACTCTGTGCAGTCACCAGTCCGTCTGAACGAGGACGGACTTTAATTACATCCCAACCCAGTTTTTTTGCCTGTTCTGATGAATAATGATCCAGAGGCTGCAAAACAGCTGGATGTTCAATCGCGGTGGTGATCACTCGTCCCGGATGACTTGATGACAGGGCGCTATTGATAGCAATATTATCTGCTTCGGTACAACCTGAGGTGAACACTACATTGCCCGCTTCAGCGCCGATGAAAGTGGCTAGTCGATCACGGGCATCATCAATAATTCTGCGCGCAGCACGCCCTGCCCAGTGTAAACTGGATGGGTTTCCAGAGGCTTCCTTCGCTACCCGCGTAACAGTTTCAAGTGAAATCTGAATCTGCGGACAGGTAGCATTATAATCAAGATATCGCTGCAAGGTTTACCGGCACCCTCTGGGGACCTGGTGAAGGGATATAATTTTCAACATTCCCCAATTCCAAATGGCTAAGCACAACATCATCCTGGCACACTTTCTCCAGATTCACTGCATCAAGAAAGCGATAAATATGCTGTCCTAATGCCTCCCATAACTGGTGCGTATCGCAACGACTTCCACCATGGCAGCCGCGTACGGCATTTTCACAAGCTGTTGTGCGTACTGGCTCATTTACTGCACGAATAATATTAGCAATGGAAATTTCAGCTGCCGGGTGAGCCAATAAGTATCCACCGCCAGGCCCGCGTACGGAACTCACCAGACCGTCTTCACGCAGACAGCGGAACAGTTGCTCCAGATAAGACAGGGAAATAAACTGGCGTTCAGAAATTGCCGCTAAAGTTACCGGCCCCTTGCCCTGTTGTTTATACAAATCCACCATTGCCGAAACGGCATAGCGTCCTTTACTTGTTAATCGCATTACTGACCTCCACCAAGGGCAATACCCTTGTAAAAGGGTCAACTATTATATACCTGAGTTATTTAGTCAAGTATAAGGTGTAATAAGCCGTAGAGTGTCAGGAGTTAGAGGTAATCCTCACCCCTAACGCTCTAAATCCCACCGCCCAGAAAGCGCTCCAGCTTTTCCTGCTCGTTGATTCGATCTTTGTCCAATTCATCGGCCACTCGGGCCTTCTCACCTTCCGGCTGGGGGTGAAATGTGTCGACGCGGGCATTCACATCATCAATCATTTTCAATACATGACCAATCGCCTCTGCCACCGGGTTATCAAGCAGGTGGTGGTCGAGGTTGATTTTTCCGTTCTCAATCAGCGATTCCGTTGTTGATACGACTGTGCCGGGAATACCCACCACAGTCGAATGTGCAGGCACATCACGAAAAACCACTGAATTGGCGCCAATACGTGATTGCTCTCCAATGGTAATTGCACCAAGCACTTTTGCACCCGCGCCAACAATGACACCATCTTTCAATGTCGGATGCCGTTTTTTCTTCTCCCAGGTTGTACCGCCAAGGGTTACGCCGTGATACAGAGTAACATCGTCGCCAATTTCGCTCGTTTCACCGATCACAATGCCCATGCCGTGATCAATGAAAAAACGCTTGCCTATCGTTGCACCGGGATGAATTTCGATGCCGGTCAGCCAGCGCGCCACATGCGAAATAAATCGCCCAAGCCACAGCAGATGATTGCGCCAGCAGGCATTGGCCAGCCGATACATCCAGATCGCATGCAAGCCCGGATAGCAGGTGAGCACTTCCCAGGATGAGCGGGCGGCAGGGTCGCGATCGAAGGCAGTGCGGATATCTTCTCGAAAGGCGTTCAGCATGGCCTAATTCTATCACAGATTCCGGAAAGTGCCTGTTTTGGAGCTGCAATACTCCACAACATGCCTCCAGCCAGCTGTTTTGCTGACCACAGGCGCAGCTCATCCACTTCGACTGCATGCATCAGTTGCAGCCATTGCTGCGGTGATTTCAAGTGCTGTTCATCCAGTCTGGAGCCCAGATACAGCATTTGTCCTTCCACCGAATCCAGACCCATGCGGAACTGAACTTCCAGCTGACGCTTGGCACGAATTAATTCCTCTTCTTTTATATTTTCTACAAATCCACCCAGCACATCACAAAGCACATCCACGCATTCCGCCCCGCGTGATGGCTCCATGCCACAGCTTACGCTCCAGGCTCCCATATCGGTCAACATACTCAAATGAGAGCCCACGCTATAAGCTAGACCGCGCTTCTCACGAATTTCCCGAAACAGGCAGGAGCTCATACCCCCGCCCAGTATCTGATTGGCCAGCCATGCAATCGGACGCTGGTCCGAAGTGACTGAAATGCCGGGAAAAGATAAAGCCAGCTGTGCCTGTTCTCCCTCACGCTCAAGGGACTGAACGCCTGCCTGCATGTCACAGCCGGCTCGCGCTGACACAGCCTGTTCAGATGTGTTGTTGTTTTGTGCCCAATCCAGGGCCTCAATCTCGGCAACCAAATCAGCATGTTCTATGCGACCGGCAGCGGCAATCAATAGCCTTGGCGGGCGATACCAGTGTTGTAAATATCCGGATAACTCGTCAGCTGAAAATGAAGCCAGGGCCTCATGTGTGCCCAGCACAGTCCGGCCCAGAGCATGATTTGGAAACAGTGCGGCAAGGTGGCGGTCCATAATCCAATCTTCCGGACTATCCTCAACCATGGCCATTTCGGCATAGATCACTTCTCGCTCGCGTTGCCATTCGTCTTGCGGCAGAGCCGGTTCACGGATCATGGAAGTAAGCAGAGACAGCGCTTCCTGCCAGTGTTCATATAAGATATGTAAATGGAAACAGGTACGTTCGCGGGAAGTGAATGCATTGGCATTGCCACCCAACTCGTCCAGTTTTTCAGCCAGCGCGTGCACATTCATCTGCTTTGTGCCCTTAAACAGCATATGCTCCAGCGCATGGGTGATTCCCGCCTGTGCTTCTGATTCATCACGACTGCCAACATCAACAAACACCCCGAGCGCAACACTCTGCGCCGCAGGCATGGCATGACTGAGCACCAGCGGTCCATCATTAATCTGTGTCTCATTATAAAATGAATTTATCATTTGTCAGGGCCTGTTAAAAGAAAACAGGCGAGCAAAGCCCGCCTGTTTTCCTGTTTTTATATTCCGGAAATATTTCTCAGTCCTTGTTCTCTTCAAGCAGAACCTTCATGGATAAGCGGATTTTACCGTTGCGATCCACATCCAATACTTTGACGCGAACTTCCTGACCTTCTTTGAGTTCATCGGCCACTTTTTCAACACGATGGTTGGCAATCTGCGAGATATGTACCAGCCCGTCAGTGCCACCAATAACGCGAACAAAAGCACCGAAATCCATCAGTTTTACAACTTTACCATTATAGATGGCACCGACCTCTACTTCCGCGACAATATCTTCAATCATCTTCTTCGCCGCTTCACCGGCATCACCGGTGACTGCGAAGATTTTGATTGATCCATCATCATCAATATCGATCTTGGCACCGGTCTCTTCAACAATGCCACGAATCACCTTGCCACCAGCGCCAATGACTTCACGAATCTTGTCCGTCTTGATTTTCATCATAAACATGCGCGGTGCATGATCGGCAATGGAATCACGCGGAGTTTCGATGCACTTGGCCATTTCATCGAGAATATGCATGCGCCCTGCATGCGCCTGTCCCAATGCTTCTTTCATGATTTCGCGGGTCAGGCCGCCGATCTTGATGTCCAGTTGCAGGGTAGTGACGCCATCACGGGTGCCGGCCACCTTGAAATCCATATCGCCCAGATGATCTTCATCACCAAGGATATCGGTCAACACTGCATACCCGTCCTTTTCCAGAATCAGACCCATGGCCACACCCGCCACAGCTGCTTTTGTCGGCACACCGGCATCCATCAGCGCCAGCGAAGTGCCACAAACAGAAGCCATAGAAGATGAACCGTTGGATTCAGTAATCTCAGAAACAGAACGGATGGCATAACCGAAATCATCCATCGTAGGCAGTACTGCTTCCACACCGCGACGAGCCAAACGACCATGACCGATTTCACGACGCCCCGGAGGGCCCATACGACGCGCTTCACCCACCGAATATGGCGGGAAATTGTAGTGCAGCATAAAGCGCTGTTTGGCTACGCCTTCGAGTGATTCAGTCATTTGCATATCGGATTCGGTGCCCAGGGTGATGGTTACAAGCGCCTGCGTTTCACCACGGGTGAACAGAGCAGAACCATGCGTGCGCGGTAGCACGCCAATCTGACAATCAATGGCGCGCACCTGATCGCTAGCGCGGCCATCAATGCGCGGATTGCCGGCAATAATGGAGCGGCGCACCACATTCTTCTCCAGATTCTTCACGGCCGAAGTCACATCGTTGGAGCCAAACTCACCTGGTGCTTCCACTGTTCCGGCCAGTTGTTCCTGCGCCGCAGTACGCAGCACATCAATTTTGGTAGCACGCGCAGATTTATCGACTATGGCATAAGCTTCGCGTACATCTGTTTCAAACGCGGCATTCACGGCGTCCTGCACATCGGCGTTACCGGCCAGCTCGACTTCGAGCTTGGCTTTACCGGCAAGCTTGACCAGTTCTTCGATGGCATCCAATACCGGCTGATAGCCTTCCTGACCAAAGCTGATTGCATCAATCATCTGTTCTTCAGTCAACTCTTTGGCTTCGGATTCAATCATCAGCACCGCATCACGCGTACCGGCTACAATCAGATCAAGATCGGATTTAGCTACCTGTTCATAAGTTGGGTTCAGTACGAACTCACCATCAATCAGACCAACGCGGGAAGCCGCAATCGGCTCTGCAAATGGCACATCAGAAACTGCCAGTGCGGCAGATACGCCGTTGATGGCGATAATATCCGGATTGGTATCCTCATCGGCAGAAATAACCGTAGCAATCACCTGAGTCTCATGGAAATAACCTTTGGGAAACAGCGGGCGAATCGGACGGTCAATCAGGCGGCTGGTCAGTGTTTCTTTCTCAGAAGGACGACCTTCGCGCTTGAGAAAGCCACCGAGAAAACGGCCTGCAGCGTAAGTTTTCTCCTGATAATGAACGGTTAGCGGCATGAAATCCACGCCCCTGAGCGGTTGCTTGGCAGTTGTAGCTGCCACATGCACAACGACATCACCAACCTGTGCTAATACTGAGCCACCGGCCTGACGTGCAACGCGTCCTGTTTCAAATGAGATGGTTTGGCCACCGATTGCGGCCTGTGTTTTTTTAATATCAAACATTTTTAATTCCTTTTTAGTCGAACTTGCCTCTGGCGCGGATTCAATCGATAAAAAGAAAAAAGGCGACCCGAACCGGGTCGCCTTTTTAAAACTTGTTTAGCGGCGTAGCCCCAGATTATCAATCAGGCTGCGGTAACGTCCGAAATCTTCCTTTTTCAGATAGCCAAGTAAATTACGACGCTGGCCTACCATTTTGATCAGACCACGACGTGAATGGTGATCTTTTTTATGCGTTTTGAAGTGTTCAGCAGTAAGCTGATTGATGCGCTCGGTCAACAGTGCAACCTGCACTTCCGGTGAACCTGTGTCGCCTTCATTGCGACGATATTTCTCAATAACTGTATTTTTTTCTTCCAACGCCAAAGACATGAACTCTATACCTCTTATTTTCTTTCCTTTTTATAGGGCGGCGAACAATAGCGACAGGCAAGCAAGCATGCAAATATTTATTACAATCTATATACTTCTTCCCATCCCCTTGGATCGATGGCAGATGCGATTGTGAGCTATTATCATTGCCCTATGTAAAAAAACCACTCATCGAAACAAACCCCTATCTGCGTAAGTCGAAGGATTTCCACAAATCACTGATCACCAGCGTTTCAAGTTCCATTGCAGTAGACACCGGTGCCCCAATTGAATCCATTGCCCACAAATCATTTGTTCTTATTTTCCAATCGCAAGACAGCTGCAGGGCCTGTCGGAAAACGATGTAATCTTGTAGAATAAATGGAAATTATCTAATTGGGGGGATTTCCATGAGTCAACGTAACCAGCCGCATTTTGCGATCTGTCTTGATGAGCTTTTGGTATATGATCATCCCTACCGCAAGCTTGAAGCTTTAATTGATTTTGAGGATCTAAGTCGTCCTCTTCGATCTCTTTATTCGTCAACAGGTCGTCATGGTTTTGGTGCATCATTCGCACTAAGGGCGCTT
>JAJRTX010000018.1 GCA_021545665.1 Zetaproteobacteria bacterium | reverse complement strand
ATGGCATTATCTACAGGGCGATACCAGTGACCAGCGACCTTGTATGGCTTGCCAACTTTATAAAGGCCACCAGCACCATCAGGCAGGCCGGGAACCTGATCCTTATGCCGGGTCGGTGGTGATGAATCTTGTACCACTTTCGTTGAACAGCCACTGATAAAGAAGCCGGACAGAATGGCCCAAATAATTACTGCAATCAGTCGACAGCGAATGTTTTTCTCTCCAGCATAGATGCAATTTCTGTAACTGCCATGGCATAATTAAAAGATGGATTGTAGCGCATGATGACATGAAAGTTATAGTGAACCAGCGCCAGTTGCCTGCCTTTTCCTGTTTTCATTTCAATGATACTCACCTTGTCATTATCCCGCCATGGAGCGGGTATACGGGAAAAAACGGCAGGCATGGATGATCTCAAATCAGCAAGTGTTACCCAGTAATTCAGTTTGCCACCGGCACGTTTGCGCCATGCCGGTGTGATCTTCGCATTAACAGGCAGCCAGTAGGCCGAAGGGCGTCCATGTTGCCAGCCATGTTTATGAAAATAATTGGCTACGCTGCCAATAATGTCCGGATAGGATTTGAATACATCACGAACACCATCGCCATCCTCGTCGACAGCATAATCGCGAAAGGAGGTAGGTATAAACTGGATTGAACCGAAAGCTCCGGCGTACGAGCCTTTAAGGTCTTTCAGTTTGAGCTTGTCCTGACGGCTGATCTGAATAATTGCACCCAGTTGTTTGCGAAAAAAATCAGCTCGTCTCGGATAACCGGTGGACAGGGTGTAAAGAGAATCAAGGATGGGGTTTTTACCATGTGCATCGCCAAATCTGGTTTCAATACCGAGAATGGCTGCGATAATCTCCGCATCAACCTGATATTTCTTTTCTATGCTGGCAAACAGTAAATAATGTTCTTTGATGTAGGCGCGCCCCTTGTCTTTCATGCGTGTTTTAATAAACAGAGGGCGATATTTTGCGTAAGGCCGAGCTTCCCATGGCGTAGTCATTCGTTTGATGATTCCAGGTGAAAAGGTGGCTGATTTCATAATCAAACGAAGTTCGGCGACTGGCAGTCCGGTTTCTTTACTCAGTATACCGATCAGTTTTTCCTTACTGACATATTGAGTGCCATCGGGAGACATGATCCTGCCTGTTGCCAATGCAGATACAGGTAGAACAAGAATAGAAGAAAACAGCATAATAAACCATAAATGCCTGTACCTGTTTAGCTGTAATGAACCAGAAGTTTTCATGCCGATATGGTAGCGGCGAATAGCAGTAACAGGTAGAGGGAATATGAAAGCCAGAAGTCGATAAATCAGTAGTAAAAAATTTGTAGTCGAAAGCCATCTCTAATAACTGTTTTCCAGCCGCTATCAGGATCAGTTATAAGATCATACGGGTTTACAGAATAAGATTCATTCATTTTGATCTTACTGGTACAAAAAACAGGATATCAGAGGATGTTCTCAGAATATAAATTCACGTTTTTCGGACAGGCCTTCCATATCCAGCAGTAACGTCTCAAATATACCGTTTTCCTGCCATGTATGGCCTACTTTACGTTTGTGAATGAGCGATACTACCGGGTTTTGTCCTACAAAGGCCATGATCTGCCCATTATTTTTTAGCAGGGATTCTAAATGAGCTGGTATTTCTTTAACAGCGGCTGTCAGAATGATGACATCAAATGCACCTTCCATGTCAGGTTGCGCTGCCAGGGCATCTGCATCCATGGCGTTGATCCGGATGACTTTGGCATTGCTGATGCCATGATTCTCTAAATTCTCAATAGCCTTCTCAGCCAGAGGGGCATGAATTTCACAGCTGATAATCTCTTTGGCCTGCATGGCCAGCATTGCAGTTAAAAAACCAGTCCCTGTGCCTATTTCCAGTACGCGTTCACTGCCATCCAGCATCAGGTGTTGAAGAATATTTGCTTCCTGCAACGGTGTGAGCATTTCCTGATTGCAGGGCAGGGGGACATGACCTTCCATGTAGGCAAGACTTTGTACATTTTCAGGTAAAAAGTTTTCTCGTGGCATGGTCTGGATCAGATCAAGGATTGAAGGCTCCAGCACCTTACAACAACGAATCTGATATTCAACCATATTGCGGCGAGCGAATTGAAAGTCCATACTGGTCATTGTGGATTTCCCCTCCCTGTTTTGTAAGCAGGCAACAATATGCAACAGCAGTACTATAATGACAAGTTTACTGTCAGTGGTTGTATTATCGAGCCACCTTAAAGTGGTAATTGCGCAACACTTTACCCACATCGCCCAGACTACCTAATTCCGCCTGTACCTGACCATCTACCTCGATGCGCATGGCAGCCGGATTGCCGCTGGTAATCCACAGTGAATCTGTTGCTTCAGTAATAATAACGTGATGACCCTTTTGCAGTAAAACTTCTTTAACTAATTTTCCTTTTGCATTTCCTGTTTCATCAGGACGGAAAACCTGTAACCATACTGATTCCGTGACCGCCTCGAAGCGAAAGTTATGGACTGTCGGCTCATGGTCTGCTGGCTTAATTGTTTCCATGGATCCAGCAGGCAAAACAGGCACTGTGGTCAGGTTGATAACTGCCTGTGGTGCGGAGGGGGTTTCCGATATAACTGTAGCTGTTTCGGTAGTTGCAGCATGTTCAGGGGTGACCTCGATCAGCGGCGATGCTGAGGCAGGCACAGGGGGTGAATCATTTGCAACCGAGTTTTCTGTTGTCGGCAGGATCTGCTGCGCTGATGAGGTTGTATCCGTTGCGATTTGTTCTTTTTTCTGCGGAGTGATTTTTGGTGAAATCAGAAAATCCTGAACCGTGTCCTTATTTACAAGATTGAAAGTGATAAATAATATGATGAAAGCAGTGCCTGCAATCCATGCCCATCGATATGAGGGTGCAACCGGCGGATCAGGAAATGTCAGCGGGCGAGTAAGAGTATATTGATCATTTTTAATATGTTGGATTTCATTTTCCAGATCAAGTGCAAGATAACTTGAATACTGGCGCAGAAAACCCAGGGCATAGATGTCATCAGGCAGGCAATCCCAATCGCCTTCTTCCAGTGCTTTTAAATTAGCTTCGCTAAGCTTCAGTTTCCGAACGACAATGCTCAGTTGTTCATGTCTGGCTTCACGAGCCTGGGTCAGTTTCTGTCCGACATCAGAGAGTAACTTCTGACGTGGCGACAAATCGATTGCCTCGACTGCAATTTCTGTCTCGTCCATGGTTACCTGAGTTGTTCCAATTTATTTTTGGCCCATGTTTTGTCTTTAGCCGATGTTGTCTGCTTGCTGAACTGCGTCAGAATGCGCCGAGCCTCTGTCGACTGATGTTGTTTTTTCAGCACCTTAAGCATCCCCATGACAACAACACGATTATTGCCGTATTGAAGCATCAGGCCCCGGTATAGTGCCTGTGCCTCTTGCAGGCGATTGTACTGCATATATGCATTGGCCACTTTCAATTGCGGAAGAATATTATTGCTGTTGAATGTCTGTGCCTGACCATAACTGCGAATGGCTTCATCCAGTTTCTTCTGTCCCAGCAATGCGTCTCCAAGATTAATAAAGGCAAGATCCTGATTGGGATATCGGGGGTCGTCCAGAGCCTTTCGGGCCATGCTTTCAGCCTCTGTGAAGCGTTCCATTTTGTTTAGTAAATTGGCATAATTATTCTGTGTGGAAGCCAGCGCTTTGATGCGCAGTGATTTGCGGTAATGACTATCCGATTTATTCAGGTCACCGCGCAGCAGCCATGCATAGGCGAGTGCATCCAGCACTTCTGCCTGATTGGGGCGCATGGTATTGGATGTCATTAATTCATCAAAAGCCTTGGGTAGCAGGTCTTTTTGCAGTGCATCGACACCGATCCGGTAATGCAGTCCGGCCAGCTTTTCCTGCTGGCTATCTTCTTTTTGTGTTGTGGTTGCACAGCTGCCAATCGCCATGGCACAGCACAGTACAAGTACAAACCTCCAGATTGGATGCGATATTGAAGATATCACAAAAAACGTTCCACCAGCGCATGAATGGGACGGATGGCATCATCATCCTGTGTTTTCAAATCTGCAAAAATGCCATTTGCCAGAGCCTGCTGACAGCCGCATGTACAAGGAATCGCGTCATTCTCCATGCTGAAAAATGACTGCAACATGCTCTGTGCTCTGGCTACATTGGCCTGCATGATTTCTATTATGGCTTCAACCGAAACATCTTCTTCCTCTTCGTGCCAACAGTCATAATCGGTGCTCATGGCTACAGTGGCATAACATATTTCAGCTTCACGAGCGAGTTTTGCTTCCGGTAAATTGGTCATGCCGATCACATCCATGCCCCAGCTTCGATACAGCTCGGATTCTGCACGGCTGGAAAATTGTGGCCCCTGCATAACCAGATAGCAGCCACCTTCATGAGCAGTGAATCCGGCCCGTTTGCAGGCGGCGGACAATGCTGTTTTCAGGCAGGAACAAACTGGATCAGCCATGGATACATGGGCCACAACAGGGCCGTCAAAGAAAGTGCTTTCACGGCTGTGGGTGCGGTCGACAAACTGATCCACCAGCACAAAATCACCGGGAGGGATATCCTCACGCAATGAACCGACAGCGGAAATTGAAATAATACGGTTTACCCCGGCCAGTTTCATGGCGTAGATATTGGCGCGGTAGTTGATTTTGTGCGGTGGCAGACGATGGCCGCGACCATGGCGTGGCAGAAAAACCACTTCATGATCACCGATGCGCGCCAGCAGCAGATCATCGGAGGGTTTGCCATACGGCGTTTCAATCGACAATGAGTCGATCACCTCAATGCCTTCAATATCATATAGTCCGCTGCCGCCTATAATGCCTGTACGTTCTGCTTTCTGATCTGTCATGATGCCCCTTTGAATGAGTGTTATCAGGCTTTGATATCTGCCTTTAATTGTCCACAAGCTGCCATAATATCCTCTCCACGTGAACGCCTTACAGTGGCACGAATACCTTTAGAAATCAAGTGTTGTGCGAATTGGCTCATGTGGTTCTTTGACGACCCATGATAAGGGCTGTCCGGATAGGGGTTGAACTGTATCAAATTAATTCGTTCCCTGTCTGCATTGATGAACCTGATCAGTGCCTGCAAATCTTCGTTACGGTCATTGATTCCCTTGAGCATGACATACTCCATCGTGATATGTCGTTGTTTACCCACCGGGTAGGTGTTCAGGCAACTGCGCAGGCTTTGCAGCGAATACTTCTGATTGATGGGAACCAGTTGATTGCGCAAGTCATCTATGGCGGCATGTAATGAAATAGCCAGATTTACCGGATAGGCCTCCCCCAGACGTTTGATTTGCGGTACAAGACCGGATGTAGAAACGGTAATGCGTCGACGCGACAGCTTCAGTCCGTCTTCAGCCATCAGCAGACCAAGACTGCTATGCACACCGGCCTCATTAGCCATCGGCTCGCCCATGCCCATATAGACGGTATGTGTGATTTTCTGATGCAGTTCCTGTGTGATCGGGTTGGTGTGTAAATCAGCTTTAATGGCCAGAATTTGAGCCATAATTTCACCGGCTGTCAGATTGGTTTCAAAGTCTTGCGTACCGGTATAACAGAACGGGCAATCCAGCACGCAGCCCACCTGAGTTGAAATGCAGACGGTGCCGCGCTTTTCCTCCGGAATAAAAACGCTTTCAATCATCTTGCCTGCAACATGTTCACGGTTTAAAGCAAATACATATTTGCGTGTGCCATCCTGTGAGTTTTGCCGACGCATCAATCGTAACGGTTCGCACAATAAATCAGCCTTTAATCTAACGCGCAGAGCAGCCGGGATATTCTTCATGGCATCAGGATCAAGTACGCCTTTATTGCACCAGTCCAGCACCTGTCTGGCCCGAAATACAGGTTGTTTCCATGCTTTCATCAAGTCCTGAAGTTCAGCAAGTGTCAGTTCTGGCAGTTGCGGTTTATCCTGTACTGATTGGCTTGACATGCGGCGCATGGTGACAGAGGCCGGGGCTTCAGGGTAGTTCACAGTCGTGGTATTCCATATTCGGGAGACATACCAACCGGAATCTTCGTCATATACTCAGCGCAGGGGGGGGGGGGAGAATATAGTTTTTTTTGTCCTTCAACGACAATATCCCCAATTGTCTGCTACACTTACTTTTACAGGGACAGGAGAGGGTTCTACTTTTCTTCACAAAGCAAAATAAGGAAGGTGTTAATAGTGTTTACAGAAAGCTGATTAAAATACCATTCCATGGGGGATGCGGTCCGAGAGCTTGGTCGTGTTGCGAATATCCGGGAAACATTTACAGGATTTCAGAAATATCTATATGAGCGATCAGTGTGTGAGCGTGTTTAAGGGAAAGCTCATAGTCGGTGCCAGGCATGATTTACATAGTCGGTGCCAAGTCGGTGCCAGGCATGATTTATTGAGTTATTTTGCCTG
This sequence comes from Zetaproteobacteria bacterium, assembly GCA_021545665.1. The sequence continues at coordinate 16,426 of JAJRTX010000018.1, read as the reverse complement.
CAAGCATGATACCATCTGGAGTTTTCCTCCGTGGTAGTCGGTTAATCAATTATATTTATAGCTGCATATGAAGATGACCACCAGGATTGAGATGAAGAAGTTGATTTACTTCCACACAGGTAGTTTGGAAAGTCACAAAGGCGCTACATTATCTCATCCGATAGTTCACTGCCGCACAGGCACGGTTTGCAAGTTTCCGCTAGCATTGCCGACATGAATACAAGTATGGCCAGTACAACACCAATATCCATTACTGCTGCTGACTTCCAGATTATGCTGGATTTTTCACGCACTGTTTTCCGGCTCAAGGATAATCCTGCTTATCTTTCAGCACTGACTACCAGTCTGCCGCAGGCGGCATTTATTCCGGCAGAATGGCCGAGTGTGTTGATGGGTTATGATTTCCATCTCACACCGGATGGCCCGAAGCTGATTGAAATCAACAATAACGCCGGTGGTCTTTATATCGGTGATCAGCGCTGGCTGCCGCAGCCTGATCTGGCTGAAGTATTGCCCGGTAACCTCGAAGAGCGGCTGCTGTCCATGTTTCACCCTGAATGGTCGGCAATTGCCATTATGGATGAACAGGTTCGCGATCAGTATATGTATCCTGAAATGTGCGCTTATGCTGATTTACTGCGGCAAGGTAGCCGTAAGGTTTGGGTTTGTTGCCCCGAAGATGTGGGGCTTACTGAAGCAGGCTTATTTATTGATGGCTATCGCCTGGATGCAATTTATAACCGCCATACCGATTTTTATCTCGAAGATCAGCCTCTGCAACATATCCGTACGGCTTATGAACGCGGGCAGGTGGTCATCAATCCGCATCCGCGCAGTTATGCCCTGATCGGTGATAAATCGCGCATGGTGGACTGGTGGCGGCCCGGATTGCTTGAGGCTTGTATTGATACACAGCAACTGGCTGAGATTCGTGCTGTGACGCCAATAACCCGGCAGTTATCTGAAATGGATCTGCAACAGGCTTGGGATGAGCGCAAACAATGGGTGTTCAAGCCCGCAGCCCGCCATGGCGGCAAAGGTGTGGTGCTGGGCAAGGCCATGAGCCGGAAACGCTTTGGTTCGCTTGAAGTCAATGAAACCATCGTCCAGCAGTTGATTCCGGCCAGTGTGGTTGAGGTTGAAGGCAACGAAATGAAACTGGATATTCGTCTGTACATGCATGGTGAATCGCTGATTGCGCTGGCAGGGCGCGTCTGGCGCGGGCAGGTGACCAATTTCCGAGAGCCCGGCAGCGGCTGGGTTTCCTTATCAATAGATGGATGATCTTTCTATTGCTGCCATTGTGCCTGTGTTCAATGAAGCTCAATTACTGTCCGAGAAATTAACGACTCTGAAAGCATTGAATACAGATGAGTTGGTATTTATTGATGGCGGTTCAACAGATACTACTCAGCAAATATTAGAGGCATCCGGTGTTTCATGGCATGCAGGAGCTAAGGGGAGAGCAGCCCAGATGAACGATGGTGCTGAAAAATGCTCTAGAGATATTCTTTTATTTTTACACATAGATACGGAAATAGATGAAAGTAATATATCAGCCTTAAAGTCAGCTATGAAACAACCTGAAAAGGTGGGCGGACGCTTTGACGTCTGTTTGTCAGGCCATCATCCAGCCTATCAAATGATATCCTGGTTCATTAATTTGCGTTCCCGTTTAACAAAGATCAGCACCGGCGATCAGGCTCTGTTTGTGCGCCGGAAAGTATTTGAGCAGATGGGCGGTTTTGCTGATCTGCCATTGATGGAGGATGTCGAGTTTTCCACGCGGCTGAAAAGAGAGGGCTCTATTGCCTGCCTGCGTGAGACTGTGACCACATCAAGCCGCCGTTGGCAGCAACATGGCATCATCCGCACCATATTATTGATGTGGAAGCTGCGTTTACTCTATTGGCTGGGCACCCCCGCTGATAAGCTGGCAGATTTATACCGGAACGCCCGATGAAGATTCAGCTGTTCATCATGTGCAAAGCCCCGGTTGCAGGGCGCGTAAAAACCCGTTTACTCAGCCGCTATACACCTGAACAAGCTGCTACATTGTATAAGAATATGGCGGAAACAGTGATTCACAGGGCTTCGCGCCTGTTCGATGATGTATGCATCGCTGCCGATGATCCCACATATCCGTTCTTTTCCACTTTTGATTTGCCGCTTTGTTCGCAGGGAGACGGCGATCTGGGCCAGCGTATGTCCCGCCTTATGCTTCAGGGCTTTGCTGACGGAGCCGATGCCGTGATGTTTCTGGGTACGGATTCCCCCCATATGCCCGATTCCCGCCTGTTGCAGGCCGCAACAGCCCTGCAAAACCATGATGTGGTGATCGGCCCTGTTGAAGACGGCGGTTATGATCTGATCGCCATGACAGTACCGGAAGATGTGTTTGATAATATTACGTGGTCTTCAGGGCAAGTGCTGGAGCAAACGCTTTCCCATATCCAGCGCCTAGGTTTGTCATGCCTGCAACTGGATACCGGTTTTGATATTGATTATCCCGAAGACATAGAAAGAGCAGCACAAGCCGGTTGGCAACCCCGGAGTTCATAGTTCCGAACATCCAATATCGGGCATTCGGCAATCTTGCAGAGTTAGTCTATAATGTGTCTAAGAAGCGTAATCTATATTCCTTGTTTACTCTTTATATATCCAACATCAAGGAAAACAAGGGCATAAATTGGGAGGTAATATATGGCAAAATTAGGAACTACTTCAATAATTCAGGGCGATGCTGAATATACCTTTGAGCTAGGCGTGGCGCTTGCCGCAATGGCATTAGAGAATAAACATAACTACACTATTACAGTCTCTCGCCGTTGCCTTAAAATGAACGTGTCAGAATCTATTAGCGGTGTTGTGGAAGTTGATTTAATGCATATGAAAGGCTCGGTTAGTATTGAAGGAGGCCCTAAATATGAGTTTGAAATATCTGGTGATGCCTTTGATGTAGATAGTGTCACTATTGATATCAATATTAGTAAGGCTGTTGATGATGCTTTAGATTATTTGGAGGGTGAAATCGGCATAGAGGATGTGATTGATGGTTTGCCTGCTCATTTATTTGGAGACCCGTTTGTTGGTTGCCTAATAAAGGGTGGCATTAGCGCGACTATTGGGCAAACCATGCATTGTTATGAAAGTGTGAAAGGTGATGAGAGTCGTTTCGAAGGAGCAAGAGGTTATATCTATGGAATGTTTAGTTGCTTGAAAGGGAACTTCGGTAGAATTGCTAATCGCTCTATTTTAAAGGCTTTTAGATGTATATCTAAATATGGGTTTGGCTAAATATCAAAACAAAGCGTTTAAGAGGATTTTGAAATGGTTTTCGCTTGCGAGCACCTTGGAAATATTGTGTCTAGTTTGGGTTTAATGCTTGATATATTCGGCGCAATCTTGATTTTCTTCTATGGCTTGCCTGAAGCCCTTAGTCGTAAAGGTCATCAGTCTATAATTACAGGACAAATAGATGAAGAGGAGGTCTTAAAAGCTAAAAAGTACGACTTTAGAGCAAAAATTGGACTTACCCTTCTTATTATTGGTTTTGCTCTTCAGCTCGTTGGTAATTGGATTTAAACCCATTATGAATAACCAAGCAATAGAAAAACTGAAAGCTCATACAGAGCATATGTTAGATCACTTTCTTTCAACCAAGGAAAAAATGGTATTTGTTGAGTCCATGATTTCGGATGCTGATGTGGTTCAAAGATGGGGGCACGGTAAAAGGTCAAGAGGGTTCACAGTTCTGATGTTTTCACTTACCTATGATCTCATTCAAGAAGTCACGAAATTGTTGTTTGACACTTCTTCGCAAACACCAAGCATTCTGAAAATCATAGGGGGGCTTTCAAAGGGTTATGCTCGAAGAAAATTGAAAGAAGAATTTATGCAAGAGCCTCCTTATATAAGTGATATTGATCCTGAGAGCCCGGAAGGAAAGGCTGTCACAATATACAACAGTACTCGAGTTCAAGAACTCGGTGCTAAATTTGATGAAAAATATTCATCCGTAATGGGTTCGTGGGATAATCTCAATCAACAACCATGGGTCAATGGGTTTCAGACCATCAAATTACATGTACAGATGAAAGTTATGATGTTACTGACGTTTCTACACTTGGGGTTAAATGGGGAGATGTCCATGCCTCTATTGAAATGATTGAACCAATCGTACTTGACCTAAATTATTAATAAGAAATGCCGGTTTTTCTATGGGCAGTTTTGACGGCCCGCTGGAGAAAAACGTGGAAGACTTTTGGAGTAGTCCTGAATCTTCATGATGAATACTGACGCTAAGGAAAAGTTCTTGGGCTGATGTGATAGTATACTCTTTCAGAGGCGAGGGTCAGGTCTATTATTGATGCATTACGCCTAGTCTTGGACAGGGGCATGCGTTATTGAGTTATTTGAGATAGGAGGCATAACAGTTTTTTAGTTCCGGCTTTGTTTGGTTCGGAAGCTGTAAAAGGTGATGGGTATTGCCAGTGATCATCACTGAGGGTGGAATAGGCATATGAATGTTGACCTGAAATATGAGTTCCCACTTAAGCCTGAGTTGGTGTATCTCAATCATGCGGCGGTGGGGGTGTGGCCCCGGCGTACTGCGGATGCGGTGAAAGCTTTTGCCGAGGAGAACCTTACTCAGGGAGCGGCCGATTATCCCCGCTGGATGGCTACGGAGAAGCAGGTCAGGGAGCGGTTGAAACGTCTGCTCAATGCGGAATCTGCTGATGATATTGCCCTGCTAAAAAACACATCGGAAGGTCTATCACTGATTGCTTACGGTCTGGACTGGCGGGATGGTGATAATATTGTTTCTACCAGTCAGGAGTTTCCCTCCAACCGTATTGTCTGGGAATCATTGAAAGAGAAGGGCGTGGAACTGCGCCTTGCCGATGTTTCGGGCGACAGTCCCGAGTCAACCATGCTGGCGCTGTGCGATGAGCGCACACGTTTATTGACTGTCAGCTCCGTGCAATACGGAACCGGCTTGCGCATGCATTTGAATGCTCTTGGTGAGTTTTGCCAGCAGGCGAATATTCTTTTCTGTGTGGATGCGATTCAGAGCCTGGGGGCACTGCAGTTTGATGTGCAGGATTGCCATGCTGATTTTGTCGTGGCCGATGGTCACAAATGGATGCTGGGGCCGGAAGGGCTGGCGGTATTTTATTCACGCCCTGAAATCAGAGAGCAGTTGAGCCTGCTGCAATATGGCTGGCATATGGTCAAACATGCCGGTGATTTTGATCATCTTGAATGGGAGCCATCGGAAACAGCGCGCCGTTTTGAAGCGGGTAGTCCGAACATGCTCTGTATTCAGGCACTGGATGCCAGCCTGTCTCTGTTTGAAGACGTGGGTATGGACAATGTGGAAGCCGCCGTATTGGCCAATTCAGCACAGCTGATTGACTGGGTTCAGAATCAGCAGGATTTGGAGTTGATTACGCCTGCTTTGGCAGATCGCCATGCGGGCATTGTAACATTCAGGCATCAGAAGCTGGATGCACAAAGACATGCCTACTTATACCGCAGGCTAATGAAAGCCGGTGTGATCTGCGCCAACCGCGCCGGAGGCATCCGCTTTTCCCCGCATTTCTACACTGACCTTGGTGACTTTGCTTTGATCTGGCAACGCACAATCAAGGAATAAGCGAAAACAGATTATTTATTTCTATTTAACAACCTGCTTCTGATGATTATAAACAGAACAATAACTGCCGGGATTGTCCAGCCGATATGGTCGAATTCGAGCAGCCAGTGCCAGACGGATGTAGCCTCAATGTGGCCGTGACCATTGTGGGCCAGAGCAATCGACGGAGTGAGTATTACTGCAAGAGCGATTAACTGTTTAATCATACATCTACCTCTTTCATTTTAATATTTAGTGTCGTCAAAACTGGCTGCTTTTATAGCATAATACATTATTCTTGGGATGTTCGAAAGCAGCTGATTTCATTCAGAAAGCTCTCTCCGTAGCGGGATAGTTTTTCATTGCCGATACCGGAGATGTCGAGCATTTGATCCAGTGTTGCAGGCCTTGTGGCGGCCATTTCTGCCAAGGTTTTATCATGGAAAATAACATAGGGCGGCACATTCTGTTCTTTAGCCAGCTTTGCCCTGAGTGCGCGCAGAGATTCAAACAGCAGCTCATCCTGAGTTGATAGCTCAATCATGTTTCTGGATTTCTTTTTCCTGGCCCTGGCTTTTGAGGCCTTGCGTAGAGCTCGCAGCATTACCGTTTGCGGTTCTTCACTGCGTTTGAGCAGGGGCCAGGCTTTCTGGGTCAGTTTGAGTACGCCATAGCCTTCTGTATCGGTGGCCAGATAGCCTTGCGCGATCAACTGGCGAAAAATGGCGCGCCATTCCACACCAGTATGTTCATGGCCGATGTCAAAAGTGCTGATCTTATCATGGCCGTTCTTGATGATGCGCTCGTCATCCTTGCCGGTCAGCACATGGATAATGTACTGGGCGCCAAAGCGCTGCTCTGTTCTGTACACACAGGAAAGAGCCTTCTGGGTGGCAATGGTTGCATCCCATGTTTCGGGTGGGTTAACACAATTATCACAGTTGCCACAGGGTTCTGCCAGCACTTCATCGAAATAGGCCAGTATGGCCTGACGCCTGCATGTGGTCAGTTCACACAGGCCCAGCATGGCATCGGTTTTCTGGTGCATCACGCGCTTGAACATCTCATCGCTGTCACTATTTTCTGTGAACAGGCGCAGATTGATCACATCTTTGAGACCGTAAGTCATCCAGGCATTGGCGGCTAAACTATCACGACCTGCTCGACCGGTTTCCTGATAATAGGCTTCGATATTTTTGGGTAGATTCATGTGGGCGACAAAACGCACATCCGGCTTATCGATACCCATGCCGAAAGCAATAGTGGCGACGATAATCAACCCGTCCTCGCGCAGAAAACGCTGCTGATTACGCAATCGGGTCTGCTGCGGCAGACCGGCATGATAGGGCAGGGCGGTGCGTCCTTTTTCATTCAGCCACTCGGCCACGGTCTCAACATTCTTACGCGACAGGCAATACACAATGCCAGCATCTGCACCGTGATTCTCCTCCACAAAGCGCCACAGGGCTTCACGGCTATTGGTTGCTTCGGTGATAGCATAATAGATGTTGGGGCGGTCAAAGCTGTTCACGAACACCTGGGCCTGTTGCAATGCCAGTTGCTCAATAATTTCAGAGCGTGTGCGCTGATCAGCTGTTGCCGTCAGGGCAATACGCGGCACCTGTGGATAGCGTTCATGCAGCATCGACAGTTGCTGATACTCCTTGCGGAAATCATGGCCCCATTGCGATACACAGTGCGCTTCATCAATGGCAAACAGGGCAAGCTCGCTCCGGTCGAGAATGTTCAGCATATTCTGCTTGAGCAAACGCTCGGGTGCCAGATAGAGCAGATCAAACGCTCCGGCCAGAAAACCCTGTTCGATTTCCATTTGTGTATTTGGATGCAGGCTGGAATTTAGAAAAGCAGCCCTGATACCCAGCTGTTTCATGGCATCGACTTGATCCTGCATCAGTGCGATCAGCGGCGAAATAACGATGCCGCAACCCGTACGCATCAGAGCCGGAATTTGATAACAAATAGATTTGCCGCCACCGGTAGGCATTAATGTCATGACATCACGACCGGCCACCAGTGCTTCGATGATTTGTTCCTGATGATGGCGAAATGCATCATATCCGAATGTGGATGTTAAGATTTCTGCGGCTTTTCTCATGTTTCGGATTATGCATAAAACGCAGTTCTATGTAATGACTGTAAAAATGCATAGTATTCGCCCATGTTTACCGGAATTATTCAGGATGTCGGGCGCATTGAGAGTATTCAGTCTGAATCTGAACAGGCACACATGATTTTTAAAACAGGGCTTGATATGTCCGGTTGGCAGCTGGGTGATTCTGTGGCTGTAGATGGATGCTGCCTGACTATTACAAGCTTTCCAGCTGAACAGAGCTTTGCCGCCACGCTATCACTGGAAACGTTGAAGATGACTATTTTTGAAGGTGCGTTAACCATGCAAAAGGTTAATCTGGAACCGGCATTGCACATGGGTGATGCACTGGGTGGTCATATGGTGACCGGACATATTGATGGTATTGGACATGTTGGGAAAATCAGGCCGATTGGTGAGCATGTGGAAGTGAGTTTCAAGCTTACCGATGCTATGGCCCGTTATGTGGTGGTGAAAGGGTCAGTGGCGATTAATGGTGTCAGTCTGACGGTCAACGCAGTGGGCAGGAATGACTTTACCGTCAATCTGATTCCCCATACCTTGGCGCACACCAATCTGGGCGCATTGACAGAAGCTGCACAGGTCAATATCGAAACCGACATGTATGGCCGTTATGTTGAGCGGCTGATGTATTTTAATGATGATAAAAGGTAGTAAATTTTCTATGGAGCAGATATGAGTCACGCCAGTTGTGAAGAACTGATCGAAGAATTACGTGCCGGACGCATGATTATCCTTGCCGATGATGAAGACCGTGAAAATGAAGGTGATCTGATCATGGCAGCTGAATGGGTGACGCCGGAAGCAGTTAATTTTATGGCTACGCACGGGCGCGGCCTGATTTGTCTGGCTTTGACCAAAGAGCAGACAGACAACTTGCAACTGCCATTAATGGTTGCCAATACCAATGCCAAGTTCAAAACCAATTTCACTATATCCATTGAAGCGGCCGAAGGCGTAACCACAGGTATTTCCGCATTTGATCGCGCCCATACCATTCGCACAGCCATTGCTGATGATGCAAAACCTTCGAATATCCATACTCCGGGGCATGTGTTCCCACTGGTTGGACGTGAGGGAGGGCTACTGGTTCGTGCAGGGCATACCGAAGCCAGTATTGATCTGGCGCGCATGGCGGGGTTGAAGCCGGCAGGTGTGATCTGCGAAATTATGAATGAAGACGGCACTATGGCACGCATGCCTGAATTGAGAGTCTTTGCTAAAAAACATAATTTAAAAATCGGCTGTATTGCCGACCTGATTGGCTATCGATTGAATAATGATTCGCTGGTTAAACGCGAAGTTGAAGCACGCATGCCGACGGAGTTCGGCGATTTTCGGCTTATTGGCTATAGCAATATGGTGGATGAGGCCGAGCATGTGGCACTGGTCATGGGTCACCCTGATGCTGAACGTCCATGTCTGGTGCGTGTACATTCTGAATGTCTTACCGGCGATGTTTTTGCTTCCAGACGCTGTGATTGCGGTTCGCAACTGCATGCAGCCATACGGCAGGTTGCCGAGGTTGGGGAGGGTGTGATTCTGTATCTGCGTCAGGAAGGTCGAGGCATAGGTCTGCTCAACAAGTTGAAAGCCTATGCTTTGCAGGATGTCGGCCATGATACGGTTGAGGCCAATAAAAAACTGGGTTTCAAGGCTGATTTACGTGATTATGGTATTGGCGCACAGATTTTGCGTGATCTGGGTCTGCATAAACTGCGGTTGCTGACCAACAACCCCAAGAAAATTATAGCACTTGATGGTTACGGGCTGGAAGTGTGTGAACGGGTTCAGCTCGAATGTAGTCCGCATGAAGATAATATTGCCTATCTGACTACCAAACGTGAAAAAATGGGACACATACTGAACGTAGAAAAAGGTAGCTTATGAGTCTTGATGCCCCGCATCTGACGGGCAATGTCGATGCCTCGGGTTTGAGCGTTGGCATTATTGTCAGTCGTTTTAATGCCGATATTACTGAGGCACTGTTCATCGGCGCACTCTCTGCCCTGAAAGAGCACGGCAGCAGAGATGAGAATTTAACCATAGTGCATGTGCCGGGTGCCTTTGAAATTGGCACTATCGCGGCTAAAATGGCCAACTCAGGCCGCTTTGACGCCATCGTTTGTCTGGGCTGCGTCATCCGTGGTGATACAGCGCATTTTGAATATGTATGCCAGGGCGCGATGGATGCAATCGGTCACATCGCCCGGCGTGGTGATGTCGGTGTCGGTAACGGTGTGCTGACTGTGGATACGATTGAACAGGCGCGGGAACGTATTGGTGGGGTGCATGGGCATAAAGGTGAAGAAGCGGCATTGACGGCGGTTGAAGTCGCCCGCCAGTTGCAGATGCTGGAGGTTTAATGTTCCATCCCGTAAAAGAACATGCCATCAGAGCCACTCCAGAGAGCCAGAGCAAGGTGCGTCCCGTTGTCAATGGCATGCTCTTGACAAGGAGACGCTAGATGGCCAATCGACATCAGGCGCGTGAATCGGCGCTGGAAGTACTCTATGCATGGCACAGTGGTGAAAAGGACGGAGGCATGATTCCGGGTCTGCTGGCCAGTCGTCTGAAACATGAGGAGCGCGCTGATCAGGATCAGGATTATTTGCGCCAGCTGGTACATGGCGTGGTCGAAAATGTCGATGCTATAGATGAAGTTGTTTCCGGTTCCATACGCGGTCGCAGCCTCAGATCCGTCGCCCATATTGAGCATAATGTTATTCGTCTGGCTGTCTGGGAAATGCAGAATCGCCTGGAGATTCCTTACCGTGTAATTATCAATGAGGCGCTGGAACTGACCCGAGCCTATGCGGGTGAGTCACCGCGCGGTTTCATTAATGGTGTGATTGATAACCTGGCCAGAAAACTCCGCCCGGCAGAGATCAAAGGTGGTAACAGGAGCACGAAGCCCCGGTCAGATGTTGAAGTCTTGTCCCTGAAGAAGGGCAGGCGTAAACAGGGTAAAAAGCCACAGAATGCGAAATTCAGCACAGATAAAAATATATTGGAAAACACAGAAGAATAAAGTTCCTACGGTTACTTCCTGTATTTATTCAACCTTTATTCAGAGCCTGCTAACACGTTTCTGATTGAAGCGCAGCAATCCAGAATGAGGCCGGTCAAGGCTTGAGGAGAGATGTTCGATGAATCAAAATAAACAACAATAAGGTAAATTTCGTATGTGCAAGAGAATGACCCCCGGGGGAGCAATGCTTAATGCTCTCATTTGGGGGCTGCCTTGCGGGAGAGGTCTTTTTTGCATGCTACTGCTTATGAAGCGTCCGGGATCAATGGCCGGATATTTCAGTCATTTATGTAACAGGGAGTTATTATGCAACTTGCAATGATAGGAATGGGTCGCATGGGCGGCAATATGGCAAGGCGACTTGCCTCAGACGGGCATCAGGTGGTTGCCTTTGACGTTGACTATAAAACAGCGAAAGGATTTGCTGCCGAGTTTGATGAAATCAGTGCTGTCATTGATTTTTCTGCCATGCTTTCAGAGCTTGTTGCACCGCGTGTGATCTGGTTGATGGTGCCGCATCAGGTGGTCGATGCCAGTATCGAAGGGCTGTTGCAGGCCGGGCTTGAGCCCGGTGACCTGATCATCGATGGTGGCAATTCCAATTACAAGGAGAGTCAGCGCCGTGCCGCAGAACTGGAAAAGAGAGGTGTTCTGTTTGCCGATTGCGGCACCTCCGGGGGTGTCTGGGGGTTGAAGAACGGCTATTCATTGATGATCGGCGGTAGTCATGATGCTATATCGCTGATTGCGCCGGGTTTAACGACACTGGCCGCCAATGATGGTAAGGGATGGGCTCATGTCGGGCCGGTTGGTGCGGGTCACTTTGTCAAGATGGTTCACAACGGCATTGAGTACGGCATGATGCAATCATTTGCCGAGGGCTTCGATCTGATGCAGGCTAAAAAAGAACTCAATCTCGACATGCATCAGATTGCCCGTGTCTGGCAGAAGGGTTCCGTGGTGAGTTCATGGTTGCTTGATCTGACGGCAGATGCACTGGAAAAGGACGGTAATCTGACCTCTCTTTCTGACTGGATGGATGATTCCGGCGAAGGGCGCTGGACGGTAAATGAATCAATCGATCTCGGTATCCCTGCGCCAGTACTGACTCTTGCCCTGCAGATGCGTTTTAGCAGCCGTCAGGATCCCAGTTTTGCTGGTAAAATCGTTAACGCCATGCGTGCCGGTTTCGGCGGCCACCCAATTAAACCTGTGGAGAAATCATGAACGGAGTTCCTCAACCTGAACCCTGCAATATCGTTATATTTGGTGCCTCCGGTGACTTGTCCAAGCGCAAACTGTTACCAGCACTCGCACGCATGCACCGCTGGAACCTGATTGCGCCGGATTCGCGCATTATTGGCGTTATTCGTGATCAAACCTGGGATCGTAGCCGGTGGCAGGCCTATGTGCGGGAGTCGCTTCAGGAATTTCGTCCGGATGCCCTGATTGATCAGAACGGATGGGAGGATTTCTCTTCCATGCTGGATCTAACCATTGGTGACTTGACCGACCCGGCGATGTACGCGCATTTGCGGCAAACCCTTAAAGTTTCAAATGGCCATATTAACTGCCTGTTTTATCTTGCTATTCCGCCGGAGTGGTTTGAGGCGGCTGTATCCAACCTGCATACAGCCGGGTTGTTGGATGAGAGCGATGGTTTTCGTCGTATCGTGACTGAAAAACCGTTTGGCAGCGACTTTGATTCCGCCCGTGCACTCAACCGCACATTTCGCCAATATGTGAAAGAGTCACAGCTCTACCGTATTGATCATTACCTTGGTAAGGAGGGGGTGCAAAATCTGATGGTGTTCCGTTTTGCCAATACTGTCTTTGAGCCATTATGGAACCGCAACTATATCGACCATGTACAGATCTCAGTCTCAGAGAATATCGGTGTGGAGTACCGTGCCGCTTATTACGAAAAAGCAGGGGCACTGATGGACATGATTCAGAGTCATCTGATCCAGATCATGACGCTGGTAGCTATGGAGGCTCCGGTTTCACTGGACGGCGACGCTGTTCGTGATGAGAAAGTGAAAGTACTCAAGTCGATACGTCCGATCCCGGCGGATGAGGTTGATCGTTTTGCCGTACGAGCCCAATATGCAGGCGGAATTATTGACGGTAAACGCATCCCGGCCTACCGCGATGAACCAAACGTTGATCCCTCCTCGACCATCGATACTTTCGCGGCACTGAAACTCTATATCGACAACTGGCGCTGGCAGGATGTGCCGTTCCTGTTGCGCACAGGTAAGCGTCTGCCAGCCCGTGTTTCCGAAATTGCCATTCGTTTCAAACAGCCGCCTAAAAATCTCTTTTCAGATGTCCAAACACAGCTGCCACAGAACGAGTTGGTGTTTCGCCTGCACCCTGAAGAGGGCATGATCTTCCAGCTCAATGCCAAGCTGCCTGGACTGAATGATCAGTTACGCGCACTCGCACTTGATGCACCTTATGCGGTTTCCGGCTCTGATTCGCCTGAAGCCTACGAAACGCTGTTGCACGATATCCTGCTCGGACAGGCTGCGCTGTTCTCGCGTGCCGACGAAGTGGAAGAGTCATGGCGCATTGTGGCACCAGTGATGCGTGAATGGAAAAAACGCTCCGGTATCCGCTTTTATGAAGCGGGCAGCTGGGATATACCGGGGATGGAAAATATAATGGAGGGATGTGTCGGTTGTTGGCGTGATCTCTCTACTGGTCGCCAGCATGGATATACGCCAATTTCCTGATCCGCAGGCACTGGCTTATACGGTAGCCAGTTTTATTGCCACGCGAATTACAGCGGTGATCGCGGAGTGCGGCAGCTGCCACCTTGCTCTGGCTGGTGGTGGCACACCGCAATCGACCTACCTGCTGATGCGTGATCTGGCCATCGATTGGTCGAGATTACATATATGGTTCGGAGATGAGCGCTGCCTGCCAACTGGCCATGCCGAGCGTAATGACACCATGGCAAGGTTGGCTCTGCTGCAACATGTGCCGCTGGCAGACGCACAACTGCATGCGATTCCTGCCGAGATGGGGCCGGAGGCTGCGGCTCGTTTATATTCCGATCAGTTGGGAACTATTGAACAGCTCGACATTGTGCTGCTAGGGCTTGGTGAGGACGGGCATACAGCCAGCCTCTTTCCCGGCAATATTGCACTGGAGCTTGATACAGCAGCAGTACCGGTTTTCGAGGCCCCAAAACCACCGTCGCAACGGGTATCGCTGAGCCTGAATACGATCAGACAGGCGGGAGAACGCATCGTGTTGGCAGCTGGTTCCGGTAAATGTGATCCACTCGCCCGCATTTTGGCAGGTGAGCCACTACCCGCCGCCTTGATTGGTGAGGCAATATGGTTTGTCGACAAAGCAGCAAAGAAATTCCAGCTTGGCAATGAGTCAAAGCAGGGAGGTCAACCGCCGTTCATGAGTTTTACAGATGGCTCATTTTCTGGCTGATAATGGTTTTCGTAACATGGAGGCATTCACGGAATTTGTAACGGTCCAGCATATTACATTGATTGCATAGCTCAGATACGAGAGGCAAACGTTCCCGTTTCTCCAATACATCCCGAATGCTCATTTCATTGATGTGAGCCACTGCATGTCTATGCGGTATATCATTATAGCAATATAAATAATCTCCTGCAGAAGAAATGAATAAATCACTATTTCTCGGCACACATTTAAATTTATTTTTCCACGTTTGTTTCATGATGTCTGCTACTGAAGCAATAAAATCAAGTTCCTGTGAGTGCAGTTTATGCTGTTTAATAATCGCTCTTAACTTTCTGGATGATTGCTGCTGATCGGTCATGGTGCCCGCACGGTTGTAGAGAGTTGGCGACATGGTGAGCGTTTCAATCCCCTGTTTTTTTAACCAGTTAATTGTTTCAGGCAGTGTTTCAATACATTCGACAACAGGGGTGAGGCTTATTGCAAGCTGCGTTTTATTGAATATTTTTCGTACCAGTTTTATGTTTTCTTTAACCTTTTCATGCTTTAAATTAACATGAACCTGACCATATACGTTCGGGTCAATGCTGGAAAAGGATATGATGAGAAGATCTATCCTGCCATCCAAATGCCGGATGCGTGTTTCATCCAGCTGTTGCCCATTACTGACCATATCGAAGCGTCCATGATGCTCACCAATTGCACTGACATATTCCATGAAATTCGTATGCGTCGTTGGTTCTCCATACCCTGCTATGACGGTGCGGAAAACATCATCGCTATTAATCCTGTCCAGTGCCTGATAGAAAATATCGCCAGTCATTTGCTGTGGATGTTCAATTAGATTCTGTGGGCACATAATACAGCGAGCATTACATTTGCTTGTCCATTCAAAGTTGACGGCAATTCTGTATGGCTTCATCATGTGTTTAAGTTGCGGGGATTAACTTTGGGATATGAGCAGGGCAATTGGGAACAACCTGATCTATTTCGACCAGAATGACACGCGGATAATCAGGGAATAAATCTTTAATTTCTCCTGCATCATGGATGCTCGCCTTACCATTCACTCTTAATCGTTCACCATTTGAAAAGTCGATGAACAGGCAGCCGACATGCGGATTTTGCAGGATATTGCCAATACTCATAAAAGCGCCATTTCCCTTGTAGTCCGGAAAAGCAAAATGCTTGCTGTTTATGATGCGAATAAGGCCGGGGCCACCACCTTTAAATGAACAATCGCATTCACCCTTATCATTGCTGGTGGCCAGAAAGAAAAATGGAGCGCCCTCCAGGCGCTCAAACAGAGGCTCGGGGATTTCATTCCATAACAATTTTTCGCGGCGTTCCTTATCCCAGATTTGAGTTGTGTCCCATTTCTTCTGAGCTTCCAGTTCACCATCATGAAAATAGGAGTCGTTTCCCATATTATTATATCCGCCTGTAGGATTATTTGTATTGAGTTAACCTGCCATGAACAGGGCGGGAGGTAAGTTAACAAGCAAAGCTTAAAATAAACTGAACATCTCTATTTTAAAAAGCGTGAAAAATTATACTTAAGTCGTATTGCCCTGTTTTTTCAACAGGCAGATGCTTAGAAGCTTGCCCGATCAGGACTGAACACTGATAGAGAAGGGATAAAAAAGTAAAGCGCATTTTGCTCAAATATGTCGATTTATTCAGCCAAGGAGGCAGCTATGCCATAGTCACTGGTTATGCTTTCCCATAAATAACAGGCATTGTCATTCGGGTCATTGGTCATTCGGGGTCGGAGCTAGGCATTCGGCGGCATTCCGGCGGCATTCGGGGCGGCATTCGGGGTCGGACCAAGCTAACTTATTGATAATTCATCACTTTCATCAAAAAATACTGTATTTTCATGGCTTAAAGCCACCTTTTCCACACCCAAATGAACGCTGTAAGAGGATTCAGGCTCACGCAATATGTGGCCATTCTTGACTTGCTTGACCATTCTTCCTCGTAAGTCGATTCCCATTTTCTGCTTTATCTGCGATACAAACATTTTACTGCCAACTGCTGCCGCCTGTGTCCATTCAGGCCGCCGCTTGTTATTCAGCGTGCAAAATTGACCCCCTAGAGGGGCAAATCAGCGTCCAATTTTGACCCCCCTGTATCATCCCCAACTATTGATTTAGTTGGAGGTAAAAACAGGAGT
>JAJRTX010000300.1 GCA_021545665.1 Zetaproteobacteria bacterium | reverse complement strand
TAACATTTCCATGGATGTTACATTGATCACACCGATCGCCATGGACAAAGAACTACGTTTCGCCATTCGTGAAGGCGGCCGCACTGTTGGTGCCGGCGTCGTTACAAATATTAGTAAGTAAGGGGGCCGTTACGTGGCAACTCAGACAATTCGTATTCGGCTGAAGTCCTTTGATCACCGCATTCTGGACAAGAGCGCGGCAGATATTGTGGCTACCGCCAAACGTACAGGTGCAGAAGTGCGTGGACCGATTCCGATCCCGACGAAAATCCGTAAATTTTGTGTGATCCGTTCTCCGCATAAATATAAGGATTCGCGTGAGCAGTTTGAAATTCGCACACATAAGCGCCTGCTTGATATTGACCAACCGACACCACAGACCGTGGATGCGCTGATGAAGCTCGATTTGCCATCTGGCGTAGATGTCGAGATCAAGCTTTAATTAGGGAGGATGATCATGAGTATTGGATTAATCGCCCGTAAAGCGGGCATGACACAGATCTTTGCTGAAGACGGTTCTGCAGTTCCTGTTACTGTATTGAATATTGAGCCTTGCAAAGTCGTGGCACGCCGGACTGCTGATAAAGATGGCTACGATGCTGTGCAGGTTGGTTTTGGTGCTGCCAAACGCCATACAGGCCGTGCTGTTCAGGGTCATTTTGCCAAACAGGGTCAGGATGTAACTGGTGGTTTGAAGGAGTTTCGGGTTCAGCCAGATGAAGAATTTGAGCTGGGCCAGGAGCTGACCGCCAGTTTATTCGAGGCAGGCCAGAAACTGGATATTTCCGGAACATCTAAAGGCCGTGGTTTTGCCGGTGTAATGAAGCGTTATGACTTTGCTGGTGGCCGTGCTACTCACGGTGCTGAAAAAGTACATCGTCAGATGGGTTCAACAGGTCAGTGTCAGTGGCCGGGTCGTGTATTCCCGGGCAAAAAGATGCCGGGTCATTACGGCAATGAGCGTGTCACGACTCAAAACCTGGAAGTAGTTCGCGTAGATGCTGAAGAGAATCGTATTTTGATCAAGGGAGCTGTTCCCGGTTCGCGTGGCGGGCTGGTAGAACTGCGTCCTGCTGTAAAGGGAGTTTGAGATGGCGGAAATCACCATCGTAGATCAAACCAACAAGTCTGTCGGCACACGTGAACTTAATCCGGCTGTTTTCGGCCTCGATGCTGATGCAGGATTCGTTCATCGCGTTTATAGCGCGCTGGCTTCAAGTCAGCGTCTGGGTACTCGCAGTGTCAAGACGCGGGCGGATGTTTCCGGTGGCGGTAGAAAACCATTCAAGCAGAAGGGAACCGGGCGGGCGCGTCAGGGTTCCAGCCGTACGACGCAATTGCGTCATGGTGGCATTGCCCATGGTCCCTCTGCCACGTCAGAATTTGTCACTCGTGTTAATAAGAAAGAGCGCCGTCATGCATTGCGTCTTGTTCTCTCTGATTGCTTGCGTCAGGGCAAGTTGACTGTAGTGGATAAGCTCGAGTTTGAAGCGCCAAGAACCAAAGACTTTGTGCAGATGCTCAATGCTATGGAGACATCTTCGGGTTTGATCGTGCTGGCTGAAGAAAATAACCAGATTGAACTGTCCGGGCGCAATGTGCCAAATTCAAAAGTAATTCAGGATGGCCAGCTTAATATTCATGATTTGTTGAAAAGTAAGCGTATAATTATGACTGAAGCTGCCATTGGAAAACTTGAAGGACGTTTGTCATGACTGCAAATATCTTACATTTCAACATTCTGCAACAGCCGGTGGTTACTGAAAAGAGTTATGCCGCAACTGGTGCAGGTAATCAATACACTTTCCGTGTGTCTCGTCAGGCAACCAAGCCTCAGGTTAAGGCTGCTATCGAAGCTATATTTGAAGTAGATGTGGTAAAGGTTCAGGTGATCAATTTACCTGCCAAGCCCAAGCGTCGCGGCGCCCATTCAGGCTCGCGCTCGGGTTATCGCAAAGCTCTGGTTCGTCTGGCTGAAGGGCAAACGCTGGAAGCAGCTGAAGAGGTATAAGCGATGGCACTGAAGGCATTAAAGCCAACAACAAATGGTAATCGTGGTCGAGTGGCTGTGATTAATCCGGATCTTCACAAAGGTGCTCCCGAGAGTAGCCTGACAAAGGGATTGACCAAGTCCGGTGGCCGTAATAATAATGGCAGAATTACATCATATCATCGTGGCGGTGGGCATAAGCGCCTGTATCGCATGGTTGATTTCAAGCGTGACAATTTCGGCATTGAAGGTAAGGTTGCGCGCATCGAATATGACCCCAACCGGACAGCTCACATTGCTCTGGTGGTCTTCAGCAACGGTGACAAACGTTACATTCTTGCACCCCAGGGCTTGCGCCCGGGGGATGCTGTGATGTCTGGCCCTGATGCAGAAATTCGCCCCGGCAATGCTTTGCCACTGGCCAATATTCGTGTAGGTACTTTGTTACACAATATTGAGATGAAGCCTGCGAAAGGTGGCCAGATGGCCCGTAGTGCAGGTGCTTCTATTCAGTTGATGGGTAAAGAGAGTGGGCGTGCTGTTCTCAAGATGCCATCGGGCGAATTTCGCCGTGTAGACATTCGTTGTCTGGCAAGTATTGGCGTTATGGGTAATGCTGATCACTCCAACCGTAAGGTGGGTAAAGCGGGGCGCTCTCGCTGGCTGGGTATTCGTCCCAATGTTCGAGGTGTGGTGATGAATCCGGTTGATCACCCGCATGGTGGCGGTGAAGGACGAACATCCGGTGGCCGTCATCCGGTTACTCCATGGGGTGTACCGACCAAGGGTCACAAGACCCGTTCTAAGAAGAAGGCGTCGAATCGCGATATTATTCGCCGTCGCAACCAGAAGTGAGGTAAGAAATGGCGCGTTCATTAAAAAAGGGCCCTTACATTGAAGCTCCTTTGCAGAAAAAGGTCACTGCGGCACAGGCAAGTGAAAAGAAAGGCGTTATTAAAACATGGTCCCGTCGTTCAACGATTTCGCCGGAATTTGTTGGTCTGAACTTTGCTGTTCATAACGGTCACAAATTTATTCCGGTATTTGTTACCGAGAATATGGTTGGCCACAAGCTGGGTGAATTTTCGCCTACCCGCACCTACTATGGTCATGGTGCTGATAAAAAGGCCAGGAAGAGGTAAGACATGTCTGAGCAAGTGCGTGCTTTGCACAAAAACAGCAAAATAAGTCCACAGAAGGCTCGCTTGATGGCAGATGCCATTCGTGGTCTGGATGTAGACCGTGCCCTGGCCATACTGGCTTTGTCACCCAAGAAATCAGCGCGTTTGTATGAAAAAGTATTGAAGTCTGCCATTGCCAATGCCGAGCAAAATCATGGTCTTGATGTAGATCAGCTGTTTGTTTCTACAGCTACTGCTGATGCAGGCATGACATTAAAGCGTTACCGTCCGAAAGGAATGGGGCGTATGCGTCAGCGGTTTCACCGCCACAGTCACTTGAATGTGACTGTAAGCGAACGCGGTTAAAGGGGTTTTAGATGGGACAAAAAGTAAATCCGATTGGCTTCCGTGTCGGCATTACCCGTGGTTGGGAATCGGTTTGGTATGCATCCGATAAAAATTTTGGCAGGCAATTACGTGAAGACATCAAATTGCGCAAAGTTGTCAAGGCACGACTGAAACATGCCGGTGTATCACGCATCATTATTGAGCGTCCGGCTGGCAAGATAAAAGTGACCGTGCATACATCTCGTCCTGGCGTGGTGATTGGCAAGAAAGGTTCCGAAATTGATGCCGTTCGTAATGATCTGTCGCGTCAGTTCGGCCAGGAAGTTCAGATATTCATCGTTGAAATTCGGAGGCCGGAAGCTGAAGCGCAACTGGTAGCAGAAAATGTAGCCTTCCAGCTTGAGCGACGTATTGCTTTCCGCCGCGCCATGAAACGCGCCGTACAAAGTGCTCTGCGTATGGGTGCGAAAGGTGTTCGT
This sequence comes from Zetaproteobacteria bacterium, assembly GCA_021545665.1. Next base: position 17,962 of record JAJRTX010000300.1, on the reverse strand, counting down.
ATTAATTGTGCCGGTCGTTTAGGTGGCGCAGAAATCGCACGTACTGAATGGTATCGTGAAGGTCGCGTCCCGTTGCATACGTTGCGTGCCGATGTTGATTATGGCTTTGCCGAGGCACATACCACTTATGGTGTGGTTGGCATTAAGGTATGGGTATTCAATGGCTTGAAGCTGGGCGACAGCGAAGCCGCGAATACATAAAGATTTATAGTTAAAGAGGACTGAACCATGTTGCAACCGAAAAAGATTCGCTGGCGTAAGCATCATAAAGAGCTGCAGCGCATCCGTGGGAAAAGTCCACGGGGTGCCAGCCTGAATTTTGGCCAGTATGGTTTAAAAGCAATGGAACCTGGTCGTATTACAGCGCGTCAGATTGAAGCTGCCCGCATTACAGTTAATCGTCATGTTAAACGTCAGGGCCGCGTGTGGATCCGTATGTTTCCGGATTTGCCGGTATCCAAGAAGCCTGCCGAAGTTCGCATGGGTAAGGGTAAGGGTGCACCGGAGTTCTGGGTGGCTGCAGTTCGTGCCGGACGCATTCTGTATGAAATGGATGGTGTGAGCGAAGAATTGGCTCGTGAGGCCTTGACTCTGGCTGCAGCAAAACTGCCCATTCGTACCAAGGTTGTTGTTCGTGGGGTTGGACGATGAGTGATATGAAGAAAGCAAAAGAATTACGCACACTTTCCGAAGCGGATCTGAAAGAGCGCATGGATGAACTGGCTGCTGAACACATGAAACTTCGTTTTCAAAAGGCAACTATGCAGTTGACGAATGTGACCCGAATTAGTCAGGTACGTCGTGAAATTGCGCGCATCAAAACCATTATGGCTCAGCGCTAGGAGATAAAGAGATGTCCGAAGCAAGCAGTAATAAACGCACTCTTGAAGGGGTGGTTGTGAGTAACAAAGGCGATATGACGGTTATCGTGGAAGTTGAGCGTAAGTTTATGCATCCACGTTACCGTAAAACAATTCGTTCACACAAGAAATATATGGCACACGATGTCGAAAACACCTGCAATCTCGGTGATCGCGTTCGCATTATTGAATCAGCTCCGATTTCCCGCCGCAAACGCTGGCTGATGGAAGCTGTGCTGACGCGCGCTGAACAGTTGTAAGCGAGAGGAATACCATGATTCAGACTGAAAGCGTACTGCAGGTTGCAGACAATTCCGGAGCCCGCCGGGTGAAATGCATCAAGGTGCTGGGCGGTTCCAAGCGTCGCTATGCCCGAGTTGGTGATGTTATCGTTGTGGCAGTAAAAGAAGCCATGCCAGGAGGCAAGGTTAAAAAGGGCGAGGTTCAACGTGCTGTGGTTGTCCGTACAGCCAAGGAATTTCGACGTTCTGATGGCAGCTCTATTCGCTTTGATGAAAATGCAGCTGTATTGCTCACCAAGCAGGGCGAACCGATGGGAACACGTATTTTTGGCCCTGTAACACGCGAGTTGCGTAGCAAGGGTTATATGAAAATTATTTCCCTTGCGCCTGAAGTGCTGTAAGTAAAAAAACGAGGCGATAAAGAAATGACGACGATGGTGAAAACCCGAATCCGCAGAGATGATGAAGTGATCGTAATTAGCGGTCGTGATAAAGGAGTGCGTGGCAAAGTGATTCGCGTATTGCCTCAGGATGCCCGCGTACTGGTATCCAAGGTTAATATAGTTAAGCGCCACACCCGCCAGAGTCAGGAGAGTAAAGGCGGCATTATCAGTAGAGAAGCGCCACTGGCCATCTCCAATGTGCAGTTTTTCTGCCCTAAGTGTAAGACTGGTGTACGTCTGGGCGTTAAAGTTCTCGAAGACGGGCGTAAAGTTCGCACCTGCAGCAAATGTGCTGAAGTGTTGGACAGCTAGGAGATTTGACAATGGCCAGGTTAAAAGAAGTGTATAAAGAAACAGTTGTCCCTGCTCTGGTTAAGGAGTTCGGCTACACGAATCCGATGCAGGTGCCGGTGATCACCAAGATTGTGGTGAATATGGGCGTGGGTGAGGCATCCCAGAATTCCAAGTTGATGGCGGGTGCGCTGACGGACATGACTACCATTACCGGTCAGAAACCGGTGACTACACGGGCGCGCAAATCCATTGCCAACTTCAAGTTGCGCGATGGTATGCCGGTAGGCTGTCGTGTCACCCTGCGCGGAGAGCGCATGTGGGAATTCCTTGATCGCCTGGTCAATGTTTCGCTACCGCGTATTCGTGACTTTAAAGGTGTTCCTCCCAGATCATTTGATGGTAGTGGTAATTACACTCTGGGAATAAAAGAGCAAATTATTTTCCCGGAAATTGAATATGATAAGGTAGATAAAATTCGCGGTATGGATGTTACCATCTGCACTTCTGCCAATACAAATGAAGAAGGACGTGCGTTGTTGAAGCAGTTCAGCATGCCGTTCCGCACATAAGAGGGTTAGTTCATGGCTTCCAAAAGACTGATTGTGAAATGCAATCGCAAACCAAAATTTAAGGTTCGTGGCTATACGCGTTGCCAGATTTGCGGACGTCCGCATTCGGTTTATCGTAAGCTTGGTATATGCCGCATCTGTCTGCGCAAGCATGCCCTTGCCGGGGAAATTCCCGGTATGGCCAAGTCGAGCTGGTAAGGGGTATATACTATGATGATGGATCGTATAGCCGATATGTTGACGCGTATTCGAAACGCACAGACGGCGAGAATTGAGAAAATTGAAATGCCTGCCAGTAAGGCTTTGCTGGCTCTTGCCGAATTACTGAAGGGTGAAGGTTATATTGGAGCTGTTAAAGCTTATAACCATAAAGGCCATCGGTATTTGCGTTTGACTTTGCGATACGACGATGAAGGTCAGCCAGTTATTCAGGAGATCACTCGTATTTCCAAATCCGGACGACGCGTTTATGTCGGTTCGGATGAGTTGCCACGTGTGAAAAATGGTTACGGTGTAGCTGTAGTCAGTACTTCACAGGGAATCATGACTGATAAAAAAGCACGTGCCGCCAATATCGGTGGCGAAGTGCTGTGTACGGTATTTTGAGGTAGATATGTCACGTATTGGTAAACAACCCATTACACTTCCAGCCGGAGTTGAGGCTTGCATCGCAGCCGATTCTGTTACGGTTAAAGGAAGTAAGGGTGAACTCACATCTCCTTTGTTTGCTGGAATTAGCGTGGCTCAGGATGGAGATCGGCTGACTATCAGCTGTACTGATCTGGGAACCAAGAAAACCAAGTCGTTTTATGGGTTGGTTCGTGCTCTGTTGGCGAATAATATTGAAGGCGTAAGTAAGGGCTTTGAAAAGACTTTAGAGCTGCGCGGTGTTGGTTATCGTGCCCAGACACAGGGTAAAATCTTGAATTTGTCGCTGGGTTTTTCACATCCGGTGGAATATGCCCTACCTGATGGCGTCGAAGCCAAAGTGGACAAGAGCAATATTATTGTCAGCGGTATTGATAAGCAGAAAGTAGGTCAGGTGGCTGCTGAAATTCGCGCTTTTCGTCCGCCTGAGCCTTATAAGGGTAAAGGTGTTCGCTATGTCGGTGAATATGTGCCCATGAAAGAAGGCAAAAAGGCTTAAGAGTCGAACAGGTACCAGGAGTAGTTATGTCTGTTAAACGTTATGAATCCAGCGGAGCAGTGCGTCGTGCAAACAAAGTGCGTGCGCGGGTAAAAGCATCAGGGCGTTTGCGTTTGAGTATCTTTCGCTCAGCACGCCATGTTTATGCCCAGGTTATTGATGATGTCAAAGGGATTACGCTGGCCATGGCATCCAGTCTGGAGAAAACAGTAAAGAATGGCGGCAATAAAGATGGAGCCGAAGCCGTGGGCAAACTGATTGCGGAGCGTGCTCTGAAGGCGGGTGTTGATCAGGTTGCTTTTGATCGCGGTCGTTTTTCATATCACGGGCGCGTACAGGCGCTGGCCGAAGGCGCTCGCGCCGCCGGCCTGAAGTTTTAGGGGTAAAGAATGATTAATGCAGATGAATTGGAGCTGACTGAAAAGCTCATAAATATAAACCGTATTGCCAAGACTACTTCAGGTGGTCGCCGTATGAGTTTCTCGGCGCTAATGGTGGTTGGTGATGGGCAGGGTCATATTGGATTCGGCCATGCTAAAGCCAAAGAAGTTCCCGAAGCCATTCGTAAGGCAACTGATATTGCCAAGAAGTCACTGATTTATGTGCCCCGTAAAGATGGTACGATTCACTATCAGGTAACTGGCCATCAGGATGCAAGCCGCGTGATGCTTAAGCCTGCCTCTGAAGGTACCGGTGTGATAGCAAATTCAGCCGTACGTGCTGTTCTGGATGCAGTAGGCATTAAAGATATTTTGACCAAATCACAGGGTTCACGCAATGAAATCAATACCGTTCGCGCAACATTTAATGGTTTGAAGTCGCTGGAAAGCCCTGAGCAGATCGCTGCACGTCGCGGCAAAGCTTAGGAGATAGTAATGGGCAAGAAAAAAACCATTCATATTCGCCAGTTCAAGAGTGGCACAGGTTGTCCCAAAGAGCAGAAGGCAACGTTACAAGGTCTTGGTTTTCGCCGTTTGAATCAGCTTGTAGAGCTGGAAGACACACCTTCAGTTCGTGGCATGGTCAACAAGATCAGGCATCTCGTTCGTATTGAGTCCGGAGAATAAGACATGAAGTTGAATGAACTGAAACCAACAGAAGGTTCGCGTCGCGGGCGCAAGCGCCTGGGCTGCGGTATAGGAACCGGCCACGGCAAGACTGGCGGCCGTGGACATAAGGGTCAGAAGTCCCGCACCGGCGGCTCAATTGCCCGTGGTTTTGAAGGCGGTCAGATGCCATTGATCCAGCGTGTACCCAAACGTGGTTTTACACCCCGCTCAAGGAATGTTTTTCAGTTGGTTAATATTAGCCAGTTAAACGGTTTTAAAGCGGACAGCAATATTGATGCAGCCATGCTGTATGAAGCCGGGCTGGTAAGAAATGCTGTTGATCCCATTAAGTTACTGGCAACTGGTGAGTTAACGAAAAAAGTTAATGTGTCTGTGTCTGCTGCATCCAGGCAGGCTGTTGCCAAGCTGGAAGCTGCCGGTGGCACACTTAACCTGACAACAGCAGAGGTCTGAGATGGCCAATCCAGCGGCAGCAATGGGTGGTTTCGGTGATATAGGCAAGATCCCCGAGTTGAAAAACCGCATCCTGTTTACCCTGGCCATGCTGGTGGTATTTCGTATCGGAGCACATATTCCGGTGCCTGGTATGGATGCAGCGGTACTGGCCCAGTTTTTCAATCAGGCCCAGGGTTCACTGCTCGGCATGTTTGATATGTTTTCGGGTGGTGCTCTGTCACGCCTGACTATTTTCGCACTTGGCATCATGCCTTATATTTCCGCCGCTATTATCATTCAGCTGATGACTGTAGTTTCTCCCAGACTTGAGCAATTGAAAAAAGAAGGTGAATCAGGGCGCAGGAAAATAACCGAATATACCCGTTACGGCACTGTAGTGCTGGCAATTTTCCAATCAACCGGTATTGCAGTGGGTCTGGAGTCATTCTCTGTCGCTGGCCAGCCTGTGGTGATTGAGCCGGGCATGGCATTTAAATTAATGACGATGGTTACGCTGGTAACCGGCACTGTATTTTTGATGTGGGTTGGAGAGCAGATTACCGAGCGCGGTATTGGTAATGGTATCTCACTGATCATTTTTGCCGGTATTGCGGCCGGGCTTCCTTCCGCTATCGGCGGCACGCTGGAGTTGGCGCGTACGGGTGAATATACAGCCTTTACCGTTTTGGCATTATTTGCCATGACGCTTGCTGTGACCGGCGTAGTGGTCTGGTTTGAACGCGCCCAGAGGCGAATTCCGATCCAATATGCCAAGCGGCAGGTCGGTAACCGCATGTATGGTGGCCAGTCCTCATTTTTGCCGCTGAAAGTTAATACTGCCGGTGTTATTCCTCCAATCTTCGCCTCAAGTCTGATTTTGTTGCCAGCGACATTTGCACAATTCACCAAGGGTGTTGAAGGTTTTGGCTGGCTGGGTGATCTCTCGGCTATTCTTTCGCCTGGCGCATGGTTATATATGCTGCTGTTTACCTTCTTGATTGTATTCTTCTGTTTTTTCTATACAGCGATTGTCTTTAACCCGAAAGACACAGCTGACAATCTGAAGAAAAATGGTGGTTTTATTCCGGGTATTCGTCCCGGTCAGAAAACAGCGGAATATGTCGATAGTGTATTGACCCGCATCACCGTAGTGGGTGCAGCTTATGTTTCTCTGGTTTGTTTATTGCCACAATGGTTGATTTCAGAGTTATCGGTGCCGTTCTACTTTGGTGGTACCAGCCTGCTGATTGTTGTTGTTGTGACTATGGACACCATGGGCCAGATTCAGTCACATTTAATGAGCCATCAATATGAAGGCCTGATGAAAAAAGCACGACTGAAAACCGGGCGTCGATGAATCTGGTTTTATTTGGCCCTCCCGGTGTTGGTAAGGGAACGCAGGGTGAGAGGCTGGCTTCAGAAACTGGTATCAGGCATATGGCTATGGGCGATATCCTGCGTGCAGCTGTGCGAGAAGGTACAGATGCAGGCAAGCAGGCCAAAGTTTATATGGATGGCGGAAAGCTGGTTCCGGATGCTGTAGTCGTGGACATGATAGAAAATGCTATTGTAACAGGTGGTGGTGCCGGATTTTTGTTGGACGGTTTTCCCCGTAATGTGGCGCAGGCTGAAGAGCTGGCCGAAATGTTGTCCAGACGCGGTCTGAAGATTGATCATATTGTATTCATGGATGCGCCCGAAAAGGACCTGTTGAAGCGTCTAAGCGGACGCTTGATTTGCAAGGCTTGCGGTTTTGGATTTCATCGGCAGTATTCGCCGCCCCGAAAAGCAGGGTGCTGTGATCGTTGTGGTGGTGAGTTGTACCAGCGAGAAGATGACCGCAAAGAGGTGATTGCCCAGCGGCTGATTGTTTACCGCGAGCAGACTGAGCCACTTTTGGCTTATTACCAGGATAAGCCAGGTTTTTATAAACTGGATGCTTCAGGGGAGATGCAGTCGGTGTATGCTGTACTAAAACAGGCGGTCGGAAACTAGAGTATGGCAAAAGAAGATATTATTGAAATGGCGGGCGAAGTGATTGAAAAACTTCCCAATGCCATGTTTAAGGTAAAGCTGGAAAATGAGCATGAATTGCTGTGTACCATTTCCGGAAAAATGAGGAAGTACTACATCCGTATTCTTCCTGGTGACAAGGTAACGGTGGAGATTTCTCCATACGACTTGTCTCGTGGTCGCATCAGCTACCGTGAGAAATAGTTAGTATTCAGATTAATAGATTGTGAGGAGGTGCAGGCGTGAAAGTCCGTGCATCAGTCAAAAAAATGTGTAACAAATGTCGTGTCATTCGCCGCAAAGGCGTTGTTCGCATTATTTGTGAGAATCCTCGACATAAACAGCGTCAGGGGTAGAAAAAATGCGGGAAATAGTAAAAGTTACTATAAATCACAGCTTTTTTTCCGGGCCTAAGGAGGTATAAGTGGCTCGTATAGCCGGTGTAAATATTCCAACTCAGAAACGCATAGAAATTGCGTTAACCTATATTTTTGGTATTGGGTTGAGTTCTGCGCAGAAAATTCTTGGTCAGGCAGGTGTGAATCCCGAGATTCGCGTGAAAGATCTGAGCGAGGGTGAAGTTAGTAAAATCCGTAATATTATCGGTGATGATTATGCAGTTGAAGGTGATCTTAGTCGTGAAGTTACCATGAACATTAAGCGTTTGACTGATCTCGGCTGTTACCGTGGTTTACGCCATCGCAGAGGCTTGCCGGTTCGTGGTCAGCGCAGTAAAACAAATGCCCGCACGCGCAAAGGTCCACGTCGTACTGTTGCCGGCAAGAAGAAGTAAGGGGATAAAGAATGGCTGCACCTAAGAAAGCTGCTAAAACTACTGTTGGCAAGAAACGTGTTCGCAAGAATATTGCTAATGCTGTTGCCCATATTAAAGCAAGCTTTAACAATACAATTATTACCTTTACCGATGATGCAGGCAATGCAATTTGCTGGGCAACCAGCGGAGCTTCCGGTTTTAAGGGTTCGCGTAAAAGCACGCCGTTTGCAGCTCAGGTAGCTGCCGAGGAAGCCGCACGCAAGGCTATGGATCATGGCGTGAAGAATGTTTCTGTACTGGTGCGAGGTCCAGGTGGTGGTCGTGAGTCCGCTCTGCGCGCCATTGCAGCTGTAGGTATTAACGTCACATCCATCCGTGATGTCACCCCGATTCCACATAATGGATGCCGCCCGCCCAAGCGGCGCCGCGTTTAGGAGTAAGATTTAATGGCACGTTATCTGGAAGCTAAATGCCGCCTGTGCAGGCGTGAAGGCGAAAAATTATTTATCAAGGGCAGTAAATGCTATTCGGACAAATGTCCGATTGAGCGTCGGCCATATGCACCTGGTATGCATGGTCAGAATCGTCGTACCAAGACTTCAGATTATGGATTGCAGCTGCGTGAGAAGCAGAAGGTTAAGCGCATCTATGGTTTGCAGGAAAAACAGTTCCGTCGCTACTTCAGCGATGCTGATCGGATGCCTGGAATTACAGGTCTGAATCTTTTGCAAATGATTGAGTCTCGGCTGGACAATGTTGTCTATCGAATGGGGCTGGCCAGTTCGCGTACAGAAGCACGTCAGATTGTGCGTCACAAGCTGGTAAAGGTGAATGATGGTATTGTCAACATTCCCTCAATGCGTGTTCCGGTTGGTGCTCGCCTTGAACTGGTGGACAGTGCCAAAGAACATTTACGCATCAATGCTGCAGTCGAAGCGGCAGGTGGCCGTGGGACTGCAGAATGGCTGGATATTGACCTGCCAAGTCGTCAGGGCACATTCCGTGAACTACCCGTTCGCGAGCAGCTGGATGCGGGTATCCGCGAACAGCTGATTGTTGAACTTTATTCCAAGTAATCATTAAGGACACAGCATGCAATTGATTAAGCCACGTCATATCAACATCGAAGAGAAGGTTGCCGGTCGCTCTGCCAAGATTGTGTTTGAACCACTGGAACGCGGTTTTGGTACGACTATCGGAAACAGCCTGCGCCGCATGTTGCTTTCAGCACTGCCGGGAAGTGCTGTAACTTCTGTTATTATTGATGGCGTGGTACACGAATATGATACCATCAAAGGTGTACGTGAGGATGTTATGGATATCATCCTTGCTCTGAAAGAGTTGGATGTACGTATGGAAAGTGATGATCCAACCACCGTTAGCATTGATATGAAGGGTCCTGCTATAGTGACTGCTGCGGATATTCAGTATCCTGCTGGCGTTATGGTATTGAATCCTGAACTGGTGCTGGCTCATTTGAATAATGATGGTCATTTGAAGTTTGAGGCAAGAATAGAAAAGGGTCGTGGTTATGATCCGGCCAGTGAACGCGAGGTGGATGAACGTCCAGTTGGTTCATTGCTGATTGATGCTTCCTATTCGCCCATACATCGTGTTTCCACCCGTGTTGAGTCAGCCCGTGTTGGTCAGAAAACAAACTATGACAAACTGATTATGGAAGTCGAAACGAATGGTTCTTTGTCACCCAAAGAGGCCATTAATAAAGCGGCTGCTATCATTGAGAATCAGCTGACTGTGTTTGTTGATTTTTCCAGCCGTGATAAGGGCATTGTAGAAGAACCGGTCGATGATGGTCTTGAAAATTTGCTGATCCAGCCGATTGAGCACCTCGACCTTTCAGTGCGTTCGATGAACTGCTTGAAAAGCGATGATGTGTTTCGTGTGGGTGATTTGGTTCAGCGTAGTGAACAGGCGATGCTGCGCACCCCTAATTTTGGTCGTAAGTCTTTGAATGAGATTAAGGAAGTGCTTGAGAGTATGGGTCTTGAACTTGGTATGCAGCTGGATAACTGGCCTCCTCAGGAAGAAAGTCTGGATTCCCCGGAAAGCTGAATCGAGCCACAGTTTAGAGTAAGAGAGGAATAATTAGATGAGACATCGTAAACATCGTGGTTCTTTGGGATTGCCAAGTGGACATCGCCGGGCGTTATTGGCTAACCTCGCCACAGCTTTATTGACACATGGTCGCATTGAAACAACAGAAGCAAAAGCCCGTGCATTGCGTCCCTATGTGGAAAAGCTGATTTCGCTTGGCAAGCGTGGTGATCTGCATGCTCGCCGTCAGGCACTGGCCAAACTGCGCTATCGTCCGATAGTTGACCATCTGTTTAATGATGTAGCCAGCGCATGCTCGGATCGGGTCGGTGGTTATACACGCATGATTAAAACAGGATTCCGTGCTGGTGATGCTGCACCGATGGCTATCATCGAACTGGTGGATCAACTCGCTGCACCAACTGAGGAAGCTGCTCAGGCTTGAATCTGATCAGAACAGTCCAAAAAGGCTCCGCAATGCGGAGCCTTTTTTGTTTCAATCGCAAAAGTACGGGAATGCTGCATAGGATATGTAAAAAAGAATATCGTTGTCCTGCTATTGATTCGGAAACTTGTATTTTATTACATGCCCAAATCCAGAGGGTCGATAACTAAGAACTTGTCGACGTGGTCTTACTGCCGACTGTTTCAAACCGGATCATCCCATTAGTCTGGGCCGGAAGAAGGCGTTCGAAGTAGTGTTTAATTGGCATCTGTATTCTGTGATGTCAGTGGGAAGCAATCAACTTGCGCATTGCACGCAGGTTTTTGATTCCGGGATGAGCAGCAGGCGGTCGAATGGGATGGGTTCTTCGCATTGGGCGCAGAGGCCGAAATATTTGAGCCAGCGTCTGTTTCAGTCTGCTTACTCTTGCTTCGATGCTGCGCAGATTGGCTTGTAGCATATTCTGGTCATTGATCGCTTCCATGCGGTTTAGGCGGCCTATGGCATTGTCGGGACTGACGGGTTTTGAGTTTTCTTTCAGGGAGGTGATGAGGCTCAGGCTTGATTTTATTTCAGTATGAATTTTTTCTGATTTCCTGACGCAGGGTTTCAGACAGCATGGCGGTGGAATAACAGTTTCTTTCTATATTCTTCCGGGTCTTTGGTCTGGGTCATGGCGCCGCCGCGTGGAAACAGTGTATCATACAGACGCGAAACCCAGAAGCGCAAGGCAGCCAGTCTGAGCAGCAGCGGAATGGCTTCATGCTCATCCTCTTCGAGCAGGCGCAGGGACTGGTAGCCATTGAGAAAGCTCTGTATGCGCGAGTCATCACCTTCGCCCAGTAATATGGCCTGAGCATTAAGTGATATAGCGACATCCATGACATAAGGTGCATCGTGAGCATAGTAAAAATCGATAATGCCGGAGACATCATTGTCCTGAAACAAAATATTATCACAGAACAGATCACCGTGAATGAGGCCGCTAGGCAGCGTGTCCCAAGCGCAGCTTTGCTGGAATTCTAACTCGCTGAGCAGTAAATCCGCCGCAGTTTTGCCATATCTGTTGTGCGTTCCATCCAGAACAGTTTCGATATTTTCCTGTAGCCAGTCTAAACCGGTCGGGTTAGCTCGCTGTTGAGGGAAATCCGCTCCGGCCATATGTAACTGAGCCATGGCTCGGCCCGATGAGAACAGTTGCTGGGCATTTAATAACTCAAGGGTTTTGCCCGACAGGCAGGAAACAATACAGCCCTGTCTTCCCTCAACTTCAAATAATAAGGAAGCATCCCGGCGCAGCATGACATCGGGGCAGGACAAACCAGCTGCAGCCAGATGTTTCATCAGCTTCATGAAGTAAGGCAGTTCATCCGCCGCCAGGCGCTCAAAAATAGTTAGTACAAAATGTCCGGAACCTGTGTTTCCCTCGGTATCAATAAAGAAATTGCTGTTTTCAATGCCGGCAGCAATACCTTCATAGCTAACGAGAGAGCCAAGATTGTAGTCGGCCAGAATATTCTGAATATCGTTACTGGAAAGTTCGGTATAAACGGACATGGCAGCAATCATAGCTACTAAGAGCTTGCTTAACAAAGTCACATTCAGAGCCCTCAGGATGGTGTGACCCGGTGTTACGGACATTGGCTTGCATATTACACGGGCATTGTTAGCTCACTGCCCAGACGCTAGCGTGTGCAGCCTTTATTTAGTCGAGGTTGTATGGATAAAATCATTATTCAGGGTGGCGTACCACTCTGCGGGGAAATTGAGGCCAGTGGTGCGAAAAATGCTGCTCTGCCTTTGCTTGCTGCGGCTATTCTTGTTGATGGCAAGGTTACATATGAACGCATCCCGCATTTACACGATATTTCTACCATGATGACACTGCTGGCATGGCAGGGTGCTGACGTTGCATATGATGACCAATACTGTCTGCATGTGGATACGCGCAATGCAAGCCGTGCAGAGGCACCCTATGATCTGGTCAAGACCATGCGTGCGTCATCTCTGGTACTCGGACCTTTGCTGGCACGTTTTGGAGAAGCCATGGTCAGTCTGCCCGGTGGCTGTGCTATTGGTGCAAGGCCCATTGATATGCATTTGAAAGGCCTTGAGGCGATGGGTGCCTGTATCGAAGTGGAACAAGGTAATATTATCGCCAGGGCCAAAGATGGATTGAAAGGTGCTCATATCGTATTTAATCAGGTTACAGTAACAGGGACTGAGAATCTGATGATGGCCGCGGTACTGGCTACCGGTGAAACCGTATTGGACAATGCGGCGCGCGAACCTGAGATTGTTAATCTGGCTGAATCTCTGCGCGCACTTGGCGCCAACATTGAGGGCGATGGCGGCAATCGCATTATTGTCCGGGGTGTGACTCGATTGGAGGGTGGAACAATGACCACCATCGCTGATCGTATCGAAGCTGCAACCTATCTTGCTGCAGGTCTTATCACTGGTGGTGATGTAAAAGTGACTGGCATAAACCCATCCATGCTTGAGGCTTTTCTGGCACGGGTGAAGGAAGCTGATGGTCTGGTTGAAACAGGAGAAGACTATATCCGCTGCAAAGCTGAAGGGCGATTACAAGCTGTGGATATTCATACTATGCCACATCCGGGTTTTCCAACCGATTTGCAGGCACAGTTCATGGCTTTGATGACCCTGGCGGAAGGAACTTCGGTGATTCGGGAAACCATTTTTGAAAATCGGTTTATGCATGTGCAGGAACTGGCACGTATGGGAGCAGATATCAGGCTTGATGGGAATACTGCCATTGTCAGTGGTATCAAAATATTATCCGGTGCGCCAGTGATGGCAACGGATCTTCGCGCCTCGGCTTCGCTGGTTCTGGCAGGATTGGCCGCTAAAGGCGAAACAACCATTTCGCGTGTATACCATATTGACCGTGGTTATGAACGCATCGAAGAAAAATTCAGTAAGCTCGGAGCCCGTATTGAACGCCACAGTGCCAGTGAAAACTGGATACAGGGAGCATGTCTGAATGCCTAAGCCATTAACTATAGCCCTTTCCAAGGGCCGGATCCTTGAGCAAACATTACCGTTGCTGGAAGCTGCCGGGCTTCAGCCCTGCGAAGATGTGTTTACCACCCGTAAGCTTATGGTGGATGGCAGTAGCAGTGAGGCAGGCAAAATTCGTTTTTTGATTATCCGGGCTGCCGATGTATGTACTTATGTTGAGCAGGGTGCGGCGGACATAGGCATAGCCGGTCGTGATTCGTTACTGGAATCTTGTCCGCATGTGTATGAGCCGCTGGATCTGAAAATCGGGCGTTGCCGGATGTGTGTATGTGGCCCGAAACTGCTGGTGGAAGCGGGCAAGGCCGAGCGTGGCAGTCGAATTCGCGTGGCCACTAAATATGATCATCTGGCCTCTGATTATTTCCTTGCCCAGGGTGTGCAGGCTGAGATCATTCACCTCTATGGTTCCATGGAGCTGGCACCGCTTGTCGGCATGGCTGAACGCATTGTCGATCTTGTGGAAACAGGAAATACGCTCAAAGCCAACGGTTTAATCGAAGAAACCACCTTATTCGATATTTCCAGTCGTCTGATTGTCAATCCGGCCAGCTTTGCCGTGCGAAAAAAACAAATCCAGCCGATTGTTGAACGATTGCGCCAGGCGGTCAATCAGGTGCAGATGGCGAGGAAAAACTGATATGAGCAATATTACGCGACTGGACTCATGCCAGTTGGACTTTGATGAACGGCTGGAAGCTCTGCTGTGCCGTGATACGGATACTGGCGATGATGTGCAGCATCTGGTCGCAGGCATTCTGGCTGAGGTGAAAAAGCGGGGCAATGCAGCGCTGTGTGAATATACGGAACGCTTTGATGGCTGGGTCTGTACAGCAGAATCCATCGAAATCAGTTTTGAACGCATGCAACTGGCATGGAATCGAGTCAGTGATGCAGATCGTGCCGCTCTTGAGCTCTCTGTTGAACGTATTCGCTCTTATCATGAGAAACAGCGTATGGAAGACTGGGATTATACCGATGATGTTGGTCTAACCCTTGGGCAACGAGTTACACCATTGGATCGGGTGGGACTGTATGTGCCGGGAGGTAAAGCAGCATATCCATCCTCCGTGCTGATGAATGCCATACCGGCTGTTGTTGCAGGCGTTGAAGAGATTATCATGGTGGTACCTACGCCGGGTGGTGAAATCAATGAGCTTGTTCTGGCTGCAGCTTTTATTTCCGGTGTACAGCGTGGTTTTGCTGTTGGTGGCGCTCAGGCCGTGGCAGCACTGGCTTATGGTACAGAAACCATACCGGCGGTAGATAAAATTGTTGGGCCCGGCAATAAATATGTTGCTGCTGCCAAGCGGCAGGTATTTGGCACATGCGGCATTGATATGATTGCAGGCCCATCTGAAATTGTTGTGGTCGCCGATGGTGGTAATCCATCCTGGCTGGCCGCTGATTTTCTTTCTCAGGCTTAACATGATGAAGCCGCTCAGAGTATTCTTGTTTCCACCTACCACAAGCTACTGCTCGATGTAGCCAGATCAATTGAGGTACATTTACAGGTGTTGCCGCGTGCTGCCATAGCACGGGCTTCAGTTGAAACGCATGGAGCGCTTATTCATGTGCTGGATCTGGCTGAAGCAGCCGATGTAGTGAATGTGATTGCACCCGAACATCTGGAACTAGCACTGGATGATCCTGATGCATTGTTACCATCCATTAAACATGCAGGAGCAATTTTTCTTGGCCATTTTGTACCGGAAGCGCTGGGCGATTATATTGCAGGTCCCAACCATGTGCTGCCGACCAATCGCACGGCGCGCTTTTCAAGCCCGCTTGGCGTTTATGATTTTCAGAAACGCAGCAGCGTTATTCGCTCCACCAGAGCAGGGGTTCAAGCCCTTGGTCCTGCTGCTGCACATCTTGCCCATCGTGAAGGATTGCAGGCGCATGCATTAACGCTCGAATTGCGTTTGAAAGATTCTGAATGATCAGGAATGATATAAAAGCGCTTTCTGCATACCATGTACCGGACAGTACGGGGCTAATCAAACTGGATGCGATGGAAAATCCGTTTACCTTGCCGGATGCCCTGCGAAAGTCATGGGCTGAACAACTGGCACAGGTGGATATTAACCGCTATCCCGATGCTGACATGTTGAAATTGCGGGAAAAAATTGCCGACCGGGCAGGTGTTGAAGCCGGGCAGGTGCTGCTTGGAAATGGCTCTGACGAAATTATTCAGATGCTGTTGCTGGCAATAAATCCCGGCACCTGTGTTGTGCCGACACCAACATTTGTTATGTATGATTTGATTTCACACTGGTTAAAACGGCCTGTTGCCACAGTGCCGCTGGATCAGGATTTTTCACTGCATGCAGAAAAGTTATTGCAGGTTTGTGCGCGAGAGAAAGCTGGAATTGTTTTTCTGGCCTGTCCGAATAATCCCACTGGCAATCTGTGGCCGGAAGAAACCATTCACCAGGTTGCCAGCAATTTTGATGGCCTGCTGATTATTGATGAGGCTTATGGCCCGTTTTCTGAATGCACGCATACACATTTGATTGCTGCCAATGTGATGGTGCTGCGCACATTTTCCAAACTGGGTTGGGCGGGTCTGCGTCTGGGTTACCTGCTTGGAGAGGTGAAGAGTATCAACCATCTGAACAAGGTGCGTATGCCCTACAATATCAATGCGCTGACTCAGGCTTCGGCTAACTTTCTGCTGGACCATCTTTCCGTCTTTGAACAGCAGGCGGTGGAGATTTGTGCCGAACGCGAACGAGTGATGGCTGCATTCACAGCGATAGATCAGATTCAGACGTTTCCGTCGCAAACCAATTTCCTGTTGATTCGAGTGGACGATGCTGATGCTGTATTTGACCGCTTGAGGGCGGGCGGTATTCTGGTTAAGAATATGAATGATGGCGGTGGATTGCTTGCCGGTTGCCTGCGCATAACAATTGGAACAAGAGATGAAAATGATGCGGTTCTGACCGCGATTCGGGAGATAATGACATGAGTCCCAGTATAGATCGCACTGCAAGTATAAAACGTAACACAAAGGAAACTGATATCTGCCTGTCGCTGAATCTGGATGGTCAGGGCATGGCTAATCTGAATACAGGCATTCCATTTCTGGATCACATGGTTGAGCAGATTGCCCGCCATGGCCTGATGGATTTGAGCATAGAAGCCAAAGGCGATCTGGAAATTGATGGCCACCACACAGTGGAAGATATCGGCATCTGTTTTGGTGAAGCATTGCGTGATGCTGTTGGTGATAAGGCAGGTGTTGTGCGTTATGGACATGCCTACGTGCCACTGGATGAAGCGTTGTCCAGAGTTGTGCTTGATCTATCCGGGCGTCCGGGGCTGGAGTACCACGTTGATTTTCCCAAAGAAACGGTGGGTGGCTTTGATATTGAACTGTTTAAGGAGTTTTTTCAGGCTGTGAGTAATCATGGTCGAATTACACTGCATATCGATGCCATTCGTGGTGATAATAACCATCACATCATTGAAACGGTATTCAAGGCCTTTGGTCGCGCCTTGCGCATGGCGGTAGAATCCGACCCGCGCCAGAGCGGCATACCTTCGACAAAAGGCGCTTTGTGAATGAGGGGTCAGGAGTGATGAGTCAGGGGGTTACAACAGCTCACTTATCACACCTTACGCTTCACACTTCACGTTTCACAATCTGATTATGATCGGAATTATAAACTATGGCATGGGCAATTTGCATTCGGTTGCCAAAGCGCTGGAAAAGGTTGGTAGCGAGGCTGAACTGGTCAACGATGCTGATGCGCTGAAGAATTATGATCGCATTGTATTGCCCGGTGTCGGCGCATTCCGTGATTGTATCGGTGCTTTGCGGCAAACAGGCATGGATAAAGCGCTTATGGAGTCTGTGAGCAGAGGAACTCCTTTTCTGGGAATTTGTCTGGGCATGCAGGTGTTGATGGATGTGTCTTATGAGTTCGGTTCTTATCCGGGCCTTGGCCTGATTCCCGGCGCAGTCAAAGCTTTTCCTGCATCGCATACCGAGCGCGGTTTCAAAATCCCGCATATGGGCTGGAACGATGTTATTCTTTCATCACAGCAACAGCAGCACCCCGTGCTTGCGCCGCTGGCTGGACAGCAGGTCTATTATGTCCATTCCTACTGCTGCATACCGGAAAACTCTAATCATCTGCTGGCCGCCTGTTCTTATGGCGATTACCCGTTTGCTGCTGCCGTAGGCCGGGACAATATGGTGGCCGTGCAGTTTCACCCGGAAAAATCTCAACGCGCTGGTATGGCGTTTCTGGAGGCGTTCCTGCAATGGAATCCGTAAATACTTTTGAACTGATCCCGGCCATTGATCTTAAAGAAGGGCATTGCGTGCGTCTTAAACAGGGGCGCATGGATGATGCGACTATTTACGGTGATGATCCGGGGACTATGGCAGCTCACTGGCAATCACTGGGGGCAAAACGGCTGCATGTTGTCGATCTCGACGGTGCTTTTGTCGGCCAGCCGGCCAATCGTGATGCCATTCGTGCGATTTGTTCAGAAAGGAATATTCCGGTGCAACTTGGTGGTGGCCTGCGCGATCTGTCGATGATTGAGGCGACGCTG
>JAJRTX010000299.1 GCA_021545665.1 Zetaproteobacteria bacterium | reverse complement strand
TGTACTATAGTTCATAATCTCTCCTCCTGTTTTGGCTTTCACCCAATGGGCGAGCCAAAACAGGAGGAGAGATTATGAACATCAAGCTGAAGCTGACCGGCTCAAAGCCGGTGGTTTTACTCCTGAAGATAGATAATCAATCCGCTCGGCCTGGTGCTCAAGGATGGCATCACCTACCTCGCCTGCTCTATGTGGGATTACCCGGATATTCGCCTGCTAACGCTGCACCGGATATTAGATGCGCAGGTTATGGACAAGCCAACGACTGCGCCCGACGGATTTGATCTGGATGACTATATCACCTCCGGCGAACTCTCTTTTGCAGTGGGAGCAGTAATCAAGCTCAAAACTGTTTTCTCCAAGGACACAGCCTTTCATCTAGAGGAAAGGCCATTAAGTGACGATCAGACCATCGTTGAGCATGCCGATGACCGCATGCTGGTCACAGCGACCATACAGGATACATCCGAACTACGCTGGTGGCTGCTTGGCTTTGGTGATCAGGTGGAAGTGCTGGAGCCGGTTGAACTCAGAGAATACTTTGCAGCAATAGCATCCAACATGGCCAGTAGTTATGCGTGACTAAAGTAGCCAACCATTAAACACATGGGGGAGACCCCTTAAACTGAAAGGAAATTATGATCATTCCAATTTTCCATCCAGTTCTTGAGGATGATTTTTCTTGTCTTTAATATCTTGAATTTCAAAGAATCTTGTTCTCCAGGCATAGAAGCTGTCGAGAAAGATATTAGCCCAGTAATCACTGTAAAAATCTTCGTCAGGTGACTTGCATCCAAATGTGGTTTCATGAAGCTGATCATTAGAATCAACGATAATTCTTGGTTCGAGGCCGGGGCTAGCGGAGTCGTCAACTGTAAAATAACTCTGTTGGAGCTCTCCATCACTATTCATAAATGCCAGGCAATATGTGATTACCGACTCAGATTCAAATGATATGCATGTGTTTGCTGCAACTGACGGTTCTTTTCGAAGCATTCTGCTCATCAATTGTTTTGCTATCTCTATATTGGTCATGCCTCTCTTCCTCATTTTTAAGTTAGGGAGAGTATAATCCACAGTGCGACAAATAGTGTCGCCTGCTGTCTTCTTAATCTTGGGGAAAACTTTCAAACTTGACCGGCCCTTCTCTGAACAGCAGGGGGAGCCTTTTCTGCTCAACTATGTTGGCATGTTACGAGGAGAAATAATCAGCATAAGCTACTGGTTTGATGTTCTTTAAGGCGCTTCTCGATTTCAATACCTAAACGACGCTTAGCATAGTTATCTATGCGACCGATAAAACCTGATAACACTACGCAAACATCTTCTTTACCAATGCTGGACCAATAGCTTGTTTGATTTGTTGTAAAGTCGGTTGGCGGTGGCAAGAAAGTAAGCATGAATTTTGAAACCTCAGCTCCATTGCAAACGATAATTTTTGGCTTGTGATCATTAATTTGTTTTTCCAGAAATTTCTTGCAATTACTTATCACCTGCTTTGCTTTTCTACCTTTCGCTGATTCTGGAGGAAATGATTTGCTTGAGCATTTTACAATATCAGTGTGTGCAGTTCCAAAATCTTTGCCTAAATTCTCAAATAAGGTTTCAGAAACCGACTTAAAATTCTTAAAGTAACTGTGAACCGTCTCTAAGTCAGTAAAATAACCATCAAGGTCTTTACTTGTTCGTTCGTCCACCCAGTTTTGATCTACAGCGGGGTTAAGTCCGACAATCCAAACAAGACTATTTTTCTTACCCTCTATAAAATCAACTGGCTGGTATCCTCGTTTGAAATGGAATCCATATTCACTGCATTCTGCACATTCATACATGGCTAATCCTCCTAGAAATTATATGTATTCCCACTTCAATTGAGTTGTATGTACCCAAACATATTCCCAATCAATCATTCGCATTCCCGATTATACAATAGGTATTGTTGATGTACTCCAGTGCGGCGACAACTTCATCTGATGCGATACTCTCAAAGCGATGGCCGCCATGTTCAAATGAAATCACTTCGAGGGTGTTTTTATACAGCAACTGCGTTTCATGGGCATCAATCTGTTCATCATCCAGATTCAACAGAATCCAGCGCGGCATGATCAATGATGTGTCAATGAATGGCATATCCCGGTAGGAAGCAATGGCCTGCTCAGTGAATTCAAAGGATTCACCTGTCACAAAATTGGTGTTCATCCCTTTATGGTAATCCAGACTGGCGACGGGGTTATGACAGGGGTTCAGCATGATCGGCATAGCTGCATGCCGCTCATAGAATACTTCTGAAAGTTTGGAAGCATAAAATGCCCCAAGCGATGTACCGACAAAAAATAGCGGATCTCTATCCACCTGCGATATCAAGGCAATAACATTATCCTGGTAACTGGCCGCAGAATCGTAGCTCATCTGCTTGACCGGCAGCCCGAACACCTGCTCCAGCACCTTTACCTTTTCCGATGAAGGCTTCGGGCCTGAAGCAAAACCGTGAAGCAGATAAATGATGTCTGCATTTGCTGATTCAGTCATTTTGTTCTCCATGTCGCCCACTGTGAATCATTGGCCCGATATCTTCGTTTCAATTTGGATTTTCCTTTTACCACATGATAAATCTCAATCATAAATACTGCATTTACAACATTGCCACCATTATAAACGCTGGCGACAGTGTTGTTGATCTCACTCTTCGATAAATAATATTTCAATGAGGATATGCTTCCTTTTTCCTGCACCAGTGTAAGCATATTATATCTGACGCCAGCTTCAGGTCGGGAAGGAATATTGACATTAATTTCACCATTGCGTCCCATACAGTAAAACAATTGAAACTGCCCCTTGGCATCGGGAGTCTTACATCTGATTGCAAGCATGTAATAGTTTTGATCATCCCAGTCATGGGCTTTTTCTTCAGCATACAGAGTTGTACAGAACACAACCAGAGCCATTAACGTTATCAGTGCTTTTATCATCTCGCCTCCTGCAATTTGTTGCAGGAAGGGTAACTCACTCTACGACATCCGTTGTCGCTCTCAGCTCATTTATTTTAAACGCACCGATTGCCGCCGATAAGCCAATCAGGGCTTCGATGATACAACAAAGCATTTCATATCAAAACATGAATCCCCATCATTCCAAAATATTGTAAGGCAAAATGGATATTGTAATACTTATTTTATTTTGTATGATTGACGCTTCGGAGGTACGCCATGAAAACTTCATTGGTTACTACAAAAGGACAGGTCACTATTCCTGCCACTGTAAGGCATCAGCTGGGCATTCACCAGGGTGACCGGGTCGGTTTTATTTATGAAGATGGCAAGGTCATCATTCTACCTGTCATAAAAAACATAGAAGCTGCATTCGGACTCGTATCAGAAGAGCAAAGTGCCAGCCTGGATGATATGGAGCGGGCGATTCAAAGCAGAGGTGGCGAACTATGATTGCTGCGGACACCAATCTCCTGGTACGCATTTTGGTTGATGACCCCGGACAACCGGAACAAGTGGCCATAGCCCGCCGAATTGCCTGTGAAGCAAAACAGGTGTTTGTATCCCAAATTGTTGCTGTTGAACTGGTCTGGGTATTACAAGCTGCTTACAAACTCGATAAAGTGACCGTGGTGCAGTTACTGGAACACCTGCTGCATAACAGAGCTTTTGCCTTACAGTCTGAAGACCGTTTTCTGGAAGCGCTCGGACTGTTCAAGCAACACACAGCCGGTTTTGCTGATTGCCTGATTGCAATAGAAAGCCATGCGGCAAGCTGCACACTTATGACTTTTGACAAGAAATTGTCCCGCCTGTCCGGGGTAAAACTGGCCAGATAACCGGTCATTCGCACGGCAGCGCAGTGCGAACAAATACTTAAGTTACCATAACCTTGATGTTGTATTGCTCAACGCGACCCCATTCCTCCCCGTTAAACCTTGTAATTTCGGAATTATATTCCTAGAATGCAAGGTATGTTGACACGATGGGTATCGGAAAGGCTTCAGAAAAGTATCACACAAACACCTGCCGTCGTGCTGCTTGGCGCACGACAGGTAGGTAAAACCACGCTTGCGAAGGCGATAGCAAAGGAAGCGGGGTCGATCTATCTTGATCTGGAGGCTCCGGGTGATTTGCTCAAGCTCAGTGATGCCACAGCCTTTTTAAGTGCGCACAGCGATAAACTGGTGATTCTGGATGAGATACAACGCGCCCCTGATTTGTTCATGGTATTGCGCGGTTTAATTGATAGAAACAGAGAGCGGGGCCGCAAATCCGGACAGTTTCTGCTGCTTGGATCAGCATCCATGGATTTGTTACGCCAAACATCCGAAAGCCTTGCCGGGCGTATTCGCTATATTGAAATGGGCGGTCTGAACGCGCTTGAGATTGAGGACAATGATCAGGCGCGGAAAAGGCTATGGCTTCGTGGCGGTTTCCCCGACAGCTATCTGGCTGCCGACAATGACATGGCCATGGACTGGCTTGAGAATTTGATCCGCACTTATCTGGAACGTGATGTGCCACAGATGGGCTTTCGCGTGCCTGCGGCAAGGCTGCGTCGCTTGTGGACGATGCTGGCTCATTTGCAAGGCGAACCTGTCAACCATTCAAAACTGGGCGCCAATCTGGAAATTGATGGCAAAACGGTTGCCAGCTATATCGATATCCTAACCGACCTTTTGTTGGTCAGGCGTTTGCAGCCATGGCATGCCAATGTGAAAAAGCGGCTGGTGAAGTCTCCCCGCTATTACATCCGAGATAGTGGCATTCAGCACCGGCTGCTTGGTATCGACAGTTATGATGCGTTGCTGTCCAACCCTGTGCTGGGCAAAAGCTGGGAAGGTTTCGTGATGGAAAGCATCCATTCCGTATTGCCTGCTCGCGCTGAAACCTGGTATTACCGCACGGCTGCCGGGGCTGAGATTGACCTCATCATCAGGTTATCATCATCGGAAGTTTGGGCGGTGGAAATCAAACATGGCGTTGCGCCTAAACCGGTCAAACATTACAGTAAAATATGCGATGATATCGATGCAACGCAAAAATATATCGTATACGGTGGTGAAGACGAATTTCCCGTCGGTGCCAATGTGTCTATGATTTCCTTGCCGCGACTCATGAATCGGCTGCAATCCATTTAACCCGGATTATTCATAAATACTGCTGCGCCCTCGCTTGTTCCTTTATCCGCAACAAATTCCTTGTCAGTCGTCCGTATGCACTGCTACGGCCTCCTTACTCGGAATCCGTTGCGAATAAAGCCTTGGCGCGATCATCACAGCGATTCATGAATAGTCCGGGTTAAAGCTCCTCTGAAAAGTCAGCGTTTTT
>JAJRTX010000298.1 GCA_021545665.1 Zetaproteobacteria bacterium | reverse complement strand
AAGTCTATTTGTACGTACCTTGTCAACCCTTAGTATTCAGACGTTGACATGCCCGCTCAAGAAAATTCATATGATCAACGCCAAAAAATATCTGTGGACGACCTCCATTTTCAAGAATAAAGGTTGGGACGCCAAAGGCACCCGCCTTGAATGCGTCTTGTGTATAATCTTCAAAGAACTCACTGGATAAATTTCCATATTCAGCAGGTAGTTGCCTGATCTGAAAAATCTGATCCAGCCAGTTTTCGTTCCTGACATCGACTTCGCCAGACCACAGGCACTCAAATATTTGCTGGCAGAAGAAGCTGCGGTCGCTGCCTTGTAAGGCGCTGGCAATCCTTAATGCGGGGCGGCTGTCAAATGTTCCCGGCATGATCATTTTTAAGGGCACGTCCAGATAAGTTGCCCAGCGTTTCAAATCGCACAGGGAATAGATGGCCTTGTTTCTTATCGCTGCAGGAGATGTGTTGCCGGAGAGATGCAGCAGCCGGGGCAGGCTCAGTGGCATCCAGTTGAAAGTCACGCTATGTTTTTTTTCAAAACCTGCGATCTGAGTAGCCGCCAGATACCCGTAAGGGCTGATAAAATCGAAATAAAAATCAATGTTCATGGTTATCTTCAGCATGTTCATGTGCTGCGACGTAACCCAGAGGACGAATGGCTACAGTATTACGAATATGGGTGCAGATTTTGCCGTCGCTGCGCATATAATACATCTTAAAGCATGGAGTAGCCCGACCACGTTCCTCCAGCTCCTGGCGAATAGCTTCGGCCTGTTTATGACTAAAATTGAAATGCAGCACCAGACTGGAATTACCAACACGCACAAATTCATATTCCAGTTTTTTGGTTGCAATGCGAAACCCCGGAAACATGTGCAGACAGGCAAGAGCAGGGACAGGGTCAGCAAGGCTGGCCTGATAGCCACCGAACATGTTACCGGCAGCATTGGCCGACACCCAGTTTAGCGGCAGCAATATGCGCACTTGCATCCAGTCATCAGCCAGTTCCAGTATCTTTACCCGCATCAGAAAAAATGGAGGGAAAAGCTCAAACCGTTTCTTATCTGAAAGAAAGTGCAACTTTCCAAGCAGGTGAAGGTTACTGCGCATAAGGTGGCCTGCCTTGTAAATAGTATCCTGCTATCATATGACCTATCCTGCACTTCTATTCGCATCAGGTATCTAAAAAATATTGCAGGTTGGGTTTTCCAGTTGTGGTAGGGTTGCTTTTACAGGCTGCATGATCAATATCACATGTGTGATTTTATTGTTTGGTATCACCTGAAATACAGGAGTCATAACGTATTTTGAATGATAAAGGATTGAGTATGGGACAAAATTACTCTGAATTGCTTGAACAGTGCCAAAGGCGCAATGAACGCCTGCAAAAGGCACTTGAAATTAATCAGTTGATTGCTGGCGAACTGAATCTGGGGCCGTTATTGAGCCAGATTATGAAAACTACCCAGACTATCATGGAGGCGGAGTCCTGCTCACTGTTTTTGCTTGATGATGAAACCGGTGATCTGGTCTTCCATGCTTCTTCAGGTAAAAATGAAAAACAGTTAAAGGAAATTTGTCGTCTTGCTATGGGCTGTGGCATTGCAGGTTGGTCAGCCAAATTTGAGAAAACCGTCCGTTTATCAGATGTTTATAATGATCCTCGCTTTAATGCTGAATATGATAAAGAAACAGGCTTTACTACATTAAATATGATTTGCTCGCCGCTGATTGCTCACGGCAAGTTGATTGGCGTCAGTCAGGTGATTAATAGCAGTCATGGGAAGTTTACAGCATCAGATGAGAAACTGATGGAAGCTATTGTACAGATGGTAGCAATTGCCATTGATAATGCTCGCACTCATCAGCGCTTGCTGGAGCAGGAAGTTCTGCAACGTGACCTGGAACTGGCAAAATCCATTCAATGCTCTTTTCTTCCCGAATCGGCACCGGAAGTTCCTGGCTATGAAGTGGCATTTCATATGAATTCAGCTTATGAAGTTGGCGGTGATTTTTACGACACAATTAGGATGCCTGATCAGCGCGTGGCTTATTTACTGGGAGATATTTCCGGCAAGGGTGTTTCAGCTGCCATGGTGATGTCCTCTGTTTTACGTGATATTCATACCGAATTAGCGGAAGGTGGAACCGCCGGTGAAATTCTAGGCCGTTTTAATATTTCTCTATGCAAAACTGCCAGTAATGGCATGTTTGTCAGCCTCATTCTGATGATACTCAACCAAAGTTCAGGCGATATGGAGATTGCCAATGCTGGTCATCCACCCCCTATTCTGTTGCAGCAGCAACAAAAAGTGCAATTATGCGGAGCATCCGGACCACCAGCAGGGATTATTACTGATATACAGTACGATTGCGAAGTTATTGCACTACAAACAAAGGAAATGATTCTGCTCTACAGCGACGGTATCACCGAGGCTAGAAATCATCTGCGCAGAATGGTTGGTGTGAAGAGACTGCTCACCTGGCTCGATAATACACCAGACTCTCCACAGGCCTGTATAGATTTCCTGATTGCAGAAGTGCAACAATATATTGGTCAGGCAGAACAGGCCGATGATATAACACTGCTTGCCCTGAGCAGGTCTGCTAACTGCTAGTGTAGTGTCTCGTCTTAATATGCATACTATTCAGAGCACTACACTAGATTTTGATTTTGGATCACCTGTTAACCGGGATGACACGCTCTTGACTGGTTTCGGCACCTTGCCTGTATGCTGAATTTCTTCAAGTATGGCAATAATTTCAGGCGAAGCCCAAGGAAATGCGCCGGTTACCTTTTCTACCAGTATGCCTTTACGATTAAAAACAAATGTTTCAGGATATCTGAAGGACATCAGGATCGGCGAGGCAATCTTCTGTCCGCCGGCATCCCAGAATATCGAGAATGGGATCTTCATTTTATTCATGTAGCTTTGAACATCGTCCAGATTATTATCAACTGAAATGCCAACAACCAGAAAGTTGTCTTTGGGCAGTAGTTCAGAAAGGCGGATCAGATCAGGCATTTCCTTGCGGCATGGCGGACACCAGGTAGCCCAGAGGTTAAGAATAACCACTTTATCCTTAAACAGAGACTGGCTGTCTGTGATTTGACCAGATGTTGATAACAACTGAATGGTTGGCAAAGCACTTCCAATACTGACTGTGGTTGTTTGTTTTTCTGTTTCACTACTGCATGCGCCCAACAGCAAGCCAACAAGCAGAAGGATTACCATAAATCGCATATATGGGTATTTCCTATGCATGATATTCTACTTTCATCACTACTCCTGTGCTACCACATTAAAACTATCGAATATGCCGTCATGCTCCATATTTTTACACGAAAGAACAGAATGAGAGAGAACCCTGTAGAGGACAGCATTTGCGTTCCTTGATAATATGCGGATACATCAGTCAATCGCTGATTCTGATGTCCATATAATTGAGGGTTTATATTATTGCCCTGGATGCTGGAAAGAGGTTAAAATGGCAGATGCAGCATTATTTGATACTCTGATAAAACTTTTTGCCGCCTGGTTGCTGTTAGCCGGAGTAACATTCTGGTCATGGCGTGAGCGTCTTGGTTTATCCAGCCGCATGCTGATTGCATCACTGCGTGGCTTATTGCAATTGCTGGCTCTTGCCTTTATTTTGCACTGGATTTTTGATATCCAGTCACATCTTGCTCAGGCACTCATTATTATTGGTTTCTGCATAATGGCCGGACACAACAGCGCAGGACATTTCGATGGCTCAACTCATGTCTGGCTTGCCAGTAGCATAGGTCTGGTTTGCGCATGTTTGATTACCTTGCCGTGGCTGGCGTTAACCGGTTCGATTGGTGATGAGACGCGAACGCTCGTACCACTTGGCAGCATGATTGCTGCCAACGGCATGAATGCAATTTCGATTATGCTGGAGCGAGTGAGATCTGGCAGCAAATCCCTGGATGGTATAAAAACCGCCATGATTCCGACCATTGATACCCTGCGCATGGTTGGGCTTGTGCATATGCCCGGCATCTTTGTTGGCATGGTACTGGCGGGAGCTCCGGCACTCGATGCGGCAGTCGCGCAGTTGATCATTTTATACATGATCGTTACCTCCAGTTTCTCTGCCTGTATGGTCAGTTTCCTGATGATGAATCATCTCAATAAAATGAAGAATGAGGCGTGAAGCGAAACCTCCTGACTCCCCACCTCCAATATCTAACTTACCAACTCATCTTGAAATAGATCGTTGTTCCTGCGACTCTGTGCCCCATGAATAGGGAGAGGGTCTTTTTACCCGTCAATCTGCGCAGGTTGTTACACTCATGAGGCTCAAGCGGCTGGATCTCGCCGGTTTCAAGTCGTTCGTTGATCCAACCCGAATTGAATTCGGTCAGGGGATCACATCGATTGTAGGGCCGAATGGTTGTGGCAAATCCAACATTGTTGATGCGCTGCGTTGGGTGCTTGGCGAACACTCGGCCAGACATCTACGCGGTGGCGTTATGGATGACCTGATTTTTCAGGGCTCGGAGACCAGGCCACCGGTTGCTATTTGCGATGTGGAACTGACCTTTGCCGTCGAAAAGGGAGCACTTCCCAGCCCTTATCATGAGCTGAACGAAATCAGTATTCGTCGCCGCCTGATCCGGGATGGGGGCTCTGATGCATTCATCAATGGTAAAATGGTCAGAATTAAGGATATTGTTGACCTGTTTCTCGATACCGGCATTTCTACGCGGGCTTATGCAATTGTTGAGCAGGGCTCTATTGCCCGTATGGTTACGGCCAGGCCTGAAGAACGACGGCTAATTTTTGAAGAAGCGGCAGGTGTTATGAAATACCGCTCCCGCCGTCGTGAAGCAGAACGCAGGATGAAGGATACACGGCAGAATCTGGATCGGGCCATTGATCTGCTGGAAGAGGTGCGGAAACAGTGCCGCAGTCTCAAACAACAGGCTTCGCGAGCTGAACGCTTTAAAAAATTACAGGATGAATTCAGTCGTTTGCAGTCTGTCAGTCTGGGACTGCGCTATCAGGAGTTGCAGGCAAAATTCAGAGATTCTGAACAACAACTGGTTCAGATGCGCAGTCTCGAAGCAGAAACTGGCAGCCATCTGGCAGCAGCCGAAAAAACTGTGGCCAGTGCGCGAGGACAGCTTGTCAGCCATGAACAGCAGGCACAGCTTGTTCAGGATCAGCTGCGCCAGGCCGAAAGGCAACGTGCTGATCTGCAACAGCAGGCTGAACGCATATCTGGTGAACGGCGCTTGCTGGTAGAGCGCAAAATCACCCTGCAAGGTCGCATTGAAGATGCGCAGCAACAACAGCTGAGGCTCAGTGATGAGGCTGCCAGGCTGGAAGCAGAACTGGCACAGCAGAATGATGTTGCACTTCAGACTCAGAAACTGGATGCAACAGCCGCAGTCGCAACATCACATCAGTTGTATCAGCAGGCGGGATTAGAGCGCGATGCCCTGTTGGCCGACTATGAGCGCCTGCGCCAGAGCAGTGAACAAGTCCAATTGCAAAAGAAAAAAGCCGAACAGTCCCTGCTCCGTCTTGATGACAGGGAACAGAAACTGAACGTGCGACTGTTGGAAGTGAAGCAACAAATCAATGAACATAGCACTGCATCAGAGCATGCAG
Organism: Zetaproteobacteria bacterium; assembly: GCA_021545665.1. The sequence continues at coordinate 2,302 of JAJRTX010000298.1, read as the reverse complement.
ACACAGCACTGGCACAAGCCAGAAACAACAAGTTACAGCATGAATCGGATTTGAGCAGCGCTCAGCAGCAACTGGATTCCTGCCGGGCTGAACGTGAATCAGCTATGTTTGCCCTGTCGGAAAAGGAAACGGGACTGCGTGAGCTTAAAGGGCTGGTGCAGGAACTGCGCGGGCGCTGCAAAAATCAGGATATTTCAGATGCATTTCGCGATGCGCTACGTGCCAAAGGTGCAATCTGGATGGATGAATCACTGGATGTGCCCGAGGGACTGGAAGCCGCCGTGGCTGCTGCACTGCGTGGCCGCTCTGCTGATGTTCGCATTCCGGCCAACCCTGATCTGAAAAACTGGCAGCAGACTCTGGATTTGGCTGCCGATACACCCATCGCACTATTTGGCAGTAATCAAGCGGCAGCGGCTTCTGCTACAGGCTCACTTGCCGATGTCATGGGATTGCAGGCTGATCATCCTTTGTTTGACGTGTTTGCGCCGGTATTACTGATTGACGATATCAAAGATGGCCCGACTACCGGTGTTTATCGTGTCAGTCGCGATGGCTGGCGTTATGAGCCCAATGGCTGGCTTATCCCGCCGGCTGGCAATCGCGGCGCAAAGCGCATCACAACACAGCGCCAGCTTCGTGAAAAAGAAGCCGGGTTGTTTCAGGCTGAGTCCACCCTGACTCAGGTTACGCAACATTTTATACAGGCAGAAGCGGCACTGGAGAAGCAGCAGGAAGTTTGGCAACAAACACATTTGAGCGCGGCCAGAAGTGAAAGTGAACACCATGCAGCCGAGGCGCTGGTAAGCCGCTTGCAGACAGAAGGCAATGCCCTGCATGAGCGTCAACAGCGGCTGCAATCGGATCTGACGGAAGTGTTTGAAGAGCGCGGTCACTGGCAGTCACAAATAGATGCCGCAGGTAATGTGGATCAGGATCAGATTGATCACGCTAAAACACAGCTGGATGAACAAAATCAGCAGTTGCAAACAGCTGAACAGGCTCTGAATCTGGCCCGTACACAGCTGGCACAGGCAGAACAGGCACTGGCTTTGTTTGCTCAGGCCAGAGATAACCTGAGCCGTGAACATCAGCGTTTATCAGATGAGCAGGATAGACTGAATGGGCAACAACAGACAGATGCTTTACGCCTTGGGCAGGCGGAAGATGAGCTAAGCAAGGCCAGCAACAGGAGCGATCTGGATCAGGCACTGGCCGATGCAGCTACGGCTGTTGATGCTGCGCACAAGGCCATGAATGCAGTGCGTCAGGGTGGCCATGAATTACAACAGGCACAGCATGAGGCAGAGCGAGCGGAACGGCTGGCACGGCAGCAACAACAGCTTGCATCAGAGCAGCGCCAGGGCGTTGAGGTGACTCAGGCACAGGAAGCCACGCGCCTGCAGGATGTGGAAGATGAAATCCTGCATAGATGCCAGCTCTCAGCTGCTGCCCTGCTGGAGCAGATCGATGAAATGGACATTCAGGATGATGCCGAAATCATTCTCAACCGCGCCCGAGTACTGGAAGAACGACTGGGCCGTTTCGGGCCGGTGAATTTGCTGGCCATTGAAGAATATGATTTGGCTTTCGAACGCGAGAATTTTCTCGCCGAACAGGCCGCCGACCTTGAAGCCAGTCTGGGCACGCTGGCCGACACAATCAGCCGTATTGATCGCACCACCAAGCAACGTTTCCACGAGGTGTTTGAGCAAACCAATGCTATTTTCAAGAAAACTTTCCCGCAACTATTTGGTGGTGGTCGTGCTGAATTGTGCCTGGATTCAGATGATATCCTCACTGCCGGTGTTGAAATCATTGCCCAGCCTCCGGGCAAGCGTCTACAGGATATCGGCCTGCTCTCCGGCGGTGAAAAAGCGCTGACCGCAGTGGCCCTCGTATTTTCGATTTTCAAAATTAAACCGGCGCCGTTTTGCGTGCTCGATGAAGTGGATGCGCCGCTGGATGATGCCAATGTCGGCCGCTATGGCGAAATGGTGCGCGAACTGGCCGACCGCGTTCAATTCCTGTCGATCACCCACAACAAAATCACCATGCAACAAGCCGACCGCCTGATCGGTGTCTCCATGCCCGAACCCGGCGTCTCACGCATTGTTGCCGTAGATATGGAATCCGTACCGAGCTGAACTGATACCCGGTCTAGACATCATGGCTCCCTCTTGAAAGGGATGACTCACCACCCTTGAGGTACGTGGATTATCCTTACCGGACTTTGCTGATAAGGCAGAGCCATAATCAAGGAGGTGAGTCACCATGAAAAGAATGATTAGATTTATTGGTT
>JAJRTX010000297.1 GCA_021545665.1 Zetaproteobacteria bacterium | reverse complement strand
TCAATTAAAGCTTCAAGCTTGCGGTAGGGATGATCATATACCACAAGCTTATCAAGACAGATCGCAAAATGCGGCTGGTTACGTTGACTCATGGAAATCCCCCCAATTAGATAATTTCCATTTATTCTACAAGATTACATCGTTTTCCGACAGGCCCAGCAAGTATTTTGATAAAACTAATTAATGGTTGTCATGCAGGTGAGTGAAAAAGACACAGTCATATTGTGTTTAGTGATGTATCTCACTTGAATCTAAACACTTTTACATTATTCTGCGTCCATAGTGAATATCCGGAGGTAATAAATGGTTTTAAAATCCTGGCTCAAAATGGTCTGCGGTATTGTTGCCATTGCGCCTGCCATGGCTATCGCTGCAGATGTTTCATATCCAGTGATGCGTGATGGATTCAACCAGAATTTACAGCAACTGCTTCAACAACGCGTTGCCTCGCTCCACCTTACCAAAGCAGTCCGCGAAAAACGCCTGTCCATTACGCTGGTCGATATAACCAACTCAAGTGCTCCACGTTTAGCCCAAATCAATGGTGATGAAATGATGTATGCTGCCAGTCTGCCGAAAATTGCTGTTCTGTTGGCAGCTTTTGAGTGCATCAAGGAAGGCAAGTTGGTACTGAATGATGAAATGCGGGATGTAATGACAAAAATGATTCGTTTTTCATCCAACAAAGCTGCAACGGAAATGATCCACAGAGTAGGCAATGATTATATCAATAAAGTTCTTGCCTCACCGAAATATCGCCTCTACGACCCCCAATTCAATGGTGGTTTATGGGTAGGCAAGGCATATGCCAGCGGCAAGCCGGCATTTCATCGTGACCCGATTCATCATCTGTCGCATGGTGCTACAACCATGCAGGTAGCGCGTTTCTACTATCTGTTGGAAACAGGCCAACTGGTTTCGCCTGAATTCTCGCGCGAAATGAAAACCATCCTGTCCAAACCGGGTATTAACCATAAATTTGTCAAAGGATTAAAATCAGATCATCCGGATGCGTTGTTTTACAGGAAATCAGGTAGTTGGCGAAACTGGCATGCCGACAGCGCTCTGATCGAACGTAATGGTCGTAGTTATATCGCCGTAGCACTGGCAAAAGACCCCAAGGGTGGTCAATGGCTGAAAAAACTGATCCATGAAATGGATGAGATTATTTTTGAACTGCCAAAACCTCATGTAGACGTTGCATCAGCCGATGCAGGCGAGTCGCTAGAGTCTGCTGTTCAACAGCGGAGTTCTTCCTCAAAACATTTGATGTAATTGCTACCATATAGTACAGCTCCGGTGATTCTATAATCGCTACTGAATTCATCAAATTCAGCACATTGCCCTGATATTTTCCGCAATGAAATCCCTCTTCGGGTTTGCAGCGATAGAATGAACCCGACTTAAAATATACAGCTGCATTCTTCAAAGCAGGTGATGATGCATAACGGATGCGACGCTGGGTAATATATAATAGCTTTTTGATTTGCAGGCTTGACCAGGCATCAACAAGTTTTCCCTGCTCCATCAGGATCAGATAGGACATTAATTCCCGTGTAGTACACACGCTATTGGTTCCGGGTACTTTTCGTTTACCATATTTAGAGAAGAAGCTTCCCTGCCGCAATTGATCCGGATTCATACCATTTCGGGAAACCGGCCCCAGCAGAGCGGCAAGTAAATCTTCATTCAACTGTTTTCTGGGTGTCTGGTTGAAATATGCCTGCTGTTGCTCATAACTAACTGGGTACGCACGTCCAAACCGACGTAGTAAAAGCAGATGTTTAATCACCATACTGGTGGCTGCATTTGAACTGGCTGACAGACTCCAGTCCAGATAAGTCCAGAAGTTTGCCCTGTCTCCCTCTGCCAGCGGACGCTTCTTCAGTCGCATTTCCTCCGGCAGCCAGAAAGGTACGCGATGATGGTCAAAACGTATGAATGCGTCAGCAGTAATAAAACTGTCACGCAACAGGCGATGACGTGCATCAATGTCATCAGGGTAAATATCAGCAAGGGCCTGAAATATAGCAAGTACGACAAGCAATTTTCCAACACTGCCCGGATTACGAATCTTATCTGCATTATGTCCCATATAACGAAACTGTTTGGGATTACTCATGTCCATCAAACTGATACTGTAATGATCAACCTCACTTCCCAGCAGTTTAACTACTTTTCTTGTAAATTCGGCATCAACGGTTAAAGGAGCAAAATTATGTTGTAAGATAAGTCGTAGTTCGATCTTGTCCGAAGACAATTGAGCCCCTTTAAATAACCTATTGCCAGCTATTTTACCCTGCTGCGCGAGGCGGTAGCCTTCCAGCCTTGCAATTCCTGTTTCATCCGCCCCATCCAGTGGAAAAGCATGCAGGCTGATCGGCAAGCCAAGCATGACAACAAAAAAACAGACCTGCCGAATCATGGTTTCCTGTTCTCGCCTAGCGGTGCTTGATTGAGATCCACTTTGGTTTGTGAATTGTCTGGCAACTGATGATCCATGGTCAACAAAGTCTGACTACGCCATGCCCGCTGACTTTCAACAAAAGGGCGAATCTGGAAAAGTGCCAGTTCACCTCGGCTGAAACCAAATTCTATATCTGCTGCCACTGGTAATTTTTCCGAATTATGTGGTAGTGGAAAACGCCTTTCCACATCATCAGCCAGTCGGCGAAGCTTTTCAATTTCATTGACAGTCAATAACTGCTCATGTCCGCTGGCAGATAATTTCATAACGCCCCCATCTATTCCCAGAACTACCTTCTGGGCTGCAGATGCCTGCGCCAGCAGCTTTACACTGCCATCAAAGCGACTCACCCTAATCTCCTCGGCAGCTTGCCCCTCCACTGCACCACCAACGCCCTCGTTCGCTGCTATAGAGAGCCAGTTACGGTCTCCACTATCCACATCTGCGGTAACTAAAACTCCCGACTTTTCTGAATAAAAACTCTTCATCAGTAACACTGCTGGATAGACATGTTCAGGCTGGGACATATGGGACTGGCGCCAGGCAAAAGAACGATCACTGAATGGTGAAGCCCAAACACGCAAGATCGCTGAAACAATGGCCTCAAAACCAACCACATTGGGTACTGTCAAATTAAGACCTGCGCCACTGAAACCAGTCAAATCTTCAACATTTGTATCACTACGAACAAAGACACCATAATCTCCTTCGGTACCAAAGGTTTTGGCAAGAGAAACTCGCAATAGCCACCTGAACTCATCGCCCAAATCAATATTAATAATCCATTTTCTCAACTGCTTCAGGAAAGCATGTGTCTGGCGGTTTCTCTCATCAGTATCCTTGATGTTATGCAGCCGAGCGTATTCGAACTGCATCCATTTAAAAACACTCGGGCCGTCATCCGAGATTGGCTTATCCAGATATTTACGAAATACACCGAAAGGAATAACAAGACCCGGGTTAACCATCTGTGGATAATAATGCCAAAGTTCGCCCAGATTAGCCGCTTTGGGACCCACAGAACGCCCTGAATCGATGGCACGAATGTTGTGTAAAGATTTTAGCTCCACATCCTGCAAACTCAGTTTGGTTAAATCCGCATCTATGCTAATTTTCTCTGCATAGGATTCCCGCTTGAAAATCATATCCCATTTCGGATCGTCCGACTCAATAAGTACCACACCACGCTGACTCACTGCCATAACTGCAGGCTCACCTACGTGGGCACTGAGAACTGGCATCAGATTGTCATCAATAACCAGATTGGGAATGCCCATATTTCGCGCAAGCAGTTGGACGTGCGACAATGAACTGCCTTCGCCTCTGGTAATAATTCCAGCCACAGGAGGCAGCTCCTGCTCAGTGGATTGCAGAATGTAAATACCATCTGAACGCCACTGACCATGTTCAGGCGGAAACAAAATAACACCTCTGCTCAGACCCGGATTTAGCGCACGGAGACCTGTTGACACCTCCTGGCCAAAAATTCTGTACCTGATTCCATTCAGCTGGTTGGCATCTGTAATAAGAGTATCCAGTACTCGGGAAAAGGCCAGTAACGGACTACCCCGCAAACGATCGGGTACAAAATTTTGGGCCAGTGGCGTTAAAGAAAGCCAGTGTTCTACAACCGTGCCAAAATGAAACTCCAGCAAACGCTGTGTCCACTCTGGTATTCGAGCCAGATGACGCAAACTTGCGTGGTATTGTTCAGCTGACAAGGTTTTCTTTCCCGCGTTTAACTTGTCTACTTCAGACAAAACAGTTTCCCACTGACGGTCAGATAACATACCAAAGGCATGGAGTGCTGCGGCCAAATTCCGCAACCAGTTCAGACGAGTTCTCCTACTTATCTTATCAGACGCATCATGTAACTGGTTACCCAGAGCATAAATCTCCCGCTCCATGATTAGCGAAGCGCGTAACAGGCGTAAACGATTGTATACTGTATAGGTATTTTTAGTGAGCAATATCTTTCGCCATTGTTGCGCTTTAAATGCCGCAATTGCAATTGCCTCTTCTGCACTGCCAGCCTCACTAAGAGAGAGCGCCGTATCAGTTATGTCCTTCCTGAATTTTTTATTCCTTGATTCCTCTGCAAGCTGCTGTAGCTGACGCACGGTCGTCCCTGAAGAATAGAGGCTATCCAGACCAGCAGCCAACTGCCCATAATACTTTTGTAAAATAGTTAGTCCGGATCGACTGGCATAGTTTCTGACACGCACCGGATCCTGTACGTCCGGCAGACTATGTATTTTATAGCGCAGATCTCTAAACCCTGGATCTTTCTCAGAAATGTCAGTTGCCCACTGCCGAATATTCGCCCACAACAGTGGTTTCACCGAAATCGGTAATAACCGCACAGCCTCCCGCAATAAAAGGAAGCGTTCCGGAGTTAACCATTCAGGATCCGAGAGTAAGGCCAGGACTATTTCCCTTGCAGCATGCTGCTCATCTTCATTTTGAAGGGCTCCACGATAAAAACGTGCCTGTCGAAATATCCAACCATCGTTAACAACAATCAAAAACTGTTCAAGCAAAATTTGTTTCAATTCCCCCAGACGGGCATGAGAACCGATAAAATCACCCGGTCTGGTTGCAGCAAGCACATTGGCAAGAAGGTAGCCCTGCTGACGCAAAGCGATGACACGGCTATTCCATAAACCGTATTGCTTCCCTCCTCCATGCGGGCGACAAGCACCCTTAGTCGGAGGCAATCTGCTACCATCCTTACAGAACCACTGAATTTTTTCAAAAGGGCCACGCGGTTTTTCTTTTAGCTGGTTTATCCAGTTGCGCAACTCACCTGCACCCTGCTGATTTTGCGCCAACGTTTGACCTTGAAAAATAAACATAACCAGACAAGCCAGCAGTATGCGAGCGATCAAAATATCTTCTTGCCTGATTTTATCTACAGAACTCATATTACCAGTATAGAATAAACTGCTCATTCCACAAATAATATGCAGATATACTTTCAGCCAGTCATGATGGAATGGGTCGAGACTGAGAAGCTGGAGAAGGAAATTATTAATTTAGGGTTTATTAACACTAAATGCCTACAGACCAATTTTATCAAGTGTTTCAGGCGATTTTTCGTGAGCCATATATTTCATGTCAATCCATTGGTATGAAAGTACTTATCAACTTTAGTGTTAACAGGCCCTAGTCGAAATCATCACCTGATCAAACTTCTGAAAAAAGGCATCCGTATATTTTTCTATATCTGATCAGGACGACAAATTAATTCAGCGCTTTTTTAAGCCAGAAATAACCGCAGAAAGCAGAGAGTGTGGATGCTACAATAATGCCAAGACGTTCATCGAAAAAAAGATTGTCGCCGCTACTTTCGAATGCCAGTGAGCCGATAAAAAGACTCATCGTAAAACCAATACCACAAAGCAGGGAAACACCGTAAATCAACGACCAGTTCACACTGGCAGGCAGTTTTGCAAGTCCCAGTTTCACGGCCAGCCAGGCAAAGCTAAAAACACCAAGCTGTTTGCCAACAAAAAGGCCCAGTGCGATGCCGATGGTTACCGGATGCAGCATGGCTTCAATGCCCATGTTGCCGACATTAAGTCCCGAATTGGCAAAGGCGAAAATCGGTAGAACGGTGAAGGCCACCAGTCCGTGCAAATTGTGTTCCAGATTCTTTAGTGGCGACTGCCCACTTTCCGGCTCACGAGCAAGCGGAATAAACAGGGCCAGAATCACCCCGGCCAGCGTCGCATGCACGCCTGATTTTAGTACGGCCACCCACATCACCAGTCCGAAACAGATATAGGGAGTCAACCTGTAGACATTCATCCTGTTAAGTAGTGCTATCGCAGCGATACAAATCGCAGCTACAATCAGACTGATGGTGGAAATATCACTGGTATAGAAAATCGCAATGATAATGATCGCTCCCAGATCATCAAAAATTGCCAGAGAAACAAGAAAAGTTTTAAGTGCCAGCGGCACACGTTCCCCCAGCAGGGTTAATATGGCAAGCGCAAAGGCAATATCGGTCGCCGTAGGGACCGCCCACCCCGCCATCGCCACCGGATCACGGCCATTGATCACGATATAAATCAGTGCCGGCACCAGCATGCCACCAAGCGCTGCAAATGCCGGCAATGCAACCGCCCTCATACCGACCAGTTCACCCTCAAGCATCTCCCGTTTCAATTCCAGACCGATAATAAAAAAGAATATCGCCATCAGTCCGTCGTTAATCCATAACAGTAATGGCTTGGCAATCTGAAATGGGCCGACGCGAATTTCAACCGGTGTCTTCAGAAGTAAATCGTAGTATGTCGACAGTGGCGAGTTTGCAAGCAGCAGAGCGAACAGTGCGGCACCAATCAGCATTACGCCACTCGCGGATTCAAGTTTGAAAAAGTCTTTGATTGCTGAGATCATAATGTCTCCACAGCTGTTTCCATGCGATATTGCCTGCGTTGAGATTAAAGAGATATGAAAGCCACCTTTTCAGACCTCCTTCAAACCACTTGTATGCTAGCAATCTGGTAAACAAAAAAGGTTGTTCAGTGAACAGCCTTTTAACCTAGAAAAAGCAACTTTTGATTATCCATGATAGCGGACAGATTCTTCTCGCACAGCTTTGAAGAATTCAATCGCATGTTCAGGTGGCACATCAGGCGTGATACCATGACCAAGATTGAAAATATGACCATTGCCATGGCCGAATCTGGTCAAAATATCTTTGACTTCCGCACGAATACGTTCCGGTTTGGCATAGAGCATCGTAGGGTCCATATTGCCCTGTAATGCAACGCGATCACCGACACGTACTTTTGCTTTATCAATATCAATGGACCAGTCCAGGCCCAGCACATCGCAGCCAGTGTCTGCCATATCTTCCAGCCAGCCCATGCCACCTTTGGAATACAGGATAACAGGCACACGACGACCATCATTTTCGCGTGTTAGCTGTTCAACAATACGCTGCATATAACGCAGTGAGAGCTCTTTGTAGTCACGGGTGTTAAGGATGCCACCCCAAGTATCAAAAATTTGTACGGCCTGGGCACCATTGGCAATCTGCCCGTTCAAATAAGCTGCTACAGAGTCTGCCAGCTTTTCAAGTAGCAGATGCATGGTTTCCGGCTCATTAAATGCCATTGCCTTAACCTTGGAAAAATTCTTGGAACCTCCACCCTCAACCATATAGGTTGCCAGTGTCCAGGGACTGCCAGCAAAACCGATGAGTGGAACACGACCATTCAGATCCCGGCGAATTGTACTTACTGCATCCATCACATAACCCAGTTCTTTCGACGGGTCATCCAGAACAGGAAGTTTTTCCACATCAGCACGACATGTAATCGGATCAGGGAATTTTGGTCCCTCACCTGTACCAAAGGTCAGTTCCATACCCATAGCTTCCGGCACCACCAGAATATCAGAGAACAGGATCGCTGCATCTGCATCCAGGATATCAATCGGCTGCAAAGTGACTTCGCTACACAATTCAGGTGAGCGACATAAATTCAGGAAACCACCGGCGCGAGCCCGTGTTGCCCGGTATTCAGCCAGATAACGACCCGCCTGACGCATCATCCATACCGGTGTGCGCTCCACATCCTGACGCATACATGCCCGTAAAAATAAATCATTTTTCAATTCAGTCATTTCAATTCCTTTTAACCACAAAGATCACGAAGAAATAGTAATAATCAATCTTCATAATTGTAGAACTCTCTGTAGTAATAGCTTCTAGACTCCTAATCACGAATAAACACAGATATTTTTGCCTTTACTCTGCGTCCCTCTGCGGTGAAAGCTTTTCGCTATTAATCCCAGATATAACCCTCAGTCGGTGACGAGGCGCTGGCAAAGGCACGCTTGGGCATGCGTCCGGCAAGATAAGCTCCCCGACCAGCGCGCACAGCATCGCGCATGGCTCTGGCCATCATGCATTCATTCTTTGCTTCTGCAATAGCTGTATTAATCAGTACAGCATCGGCACCCAGCTCCATTGCTTTGGCAGCGTCAGAAGCAGTACCGATACCGGCATCCACAACAATGGGTACATTTGCCCGCTGTTTTATCACTCGAATATTGAATGGATTGGCAAGCCCACGACCCGAACCAATCGGATTACCCAACGGCATTACAGCAACACAACCAATTTCCTCCAGGCGAGTGGCTACGATGGGGTCATCATTGGTATAAACCATGACCTGAAAATCTTCAGCAACCAAAGTTTCGGCTGCCTTGATCGTTTCAACCACGTTTGGATATAATGTTTCCGTGTCCCCCAGCACTTCCAGTTTGACCAGATTCCAACCCCCGGCTTCACGAGCCAGTCGCAAGGTGCGCACAGCATCCTCAGCATTAAAGCAACCCGCTGTATTGGGCAAAATTACATATTTTTTCGGATCGATGTAATCGAGCAGGTTTTCTTTAGCCGGATCGGTAATATTCACACGCCGCACAGCTACGGTAATCATTTCCGTCTCAGCTGCTTCCGTTGCTTCCCGTGTTACTGAGAAATTCTTATATTTACCCGAGCCTGCAATCAGGCGCGATTTAAATTCATATGTACCAATTTTCAGGATGTCATCTGACAATGTTCTCTCCAATATATAAAATTCTGCATAGCATTCAAAATGAAATAGTTTCTAATTAGAAAATAATTCCCTATCAACCACCACCAATCATATGTACAAGTTCAATACGATCATTATCTTCAAGCAGTGTCGAGTCATACTGGCTTCTGGGCACTACCTCAAGGTTGCGTTCTATAGCAATCATATGTTGTTGCAAATCCAGCTCATCAACAAGATCAGCCAACGTCTGAGCCTCAACAGAACAAGTCTTCCCATTTAATATAATGCTAATCTTCCTTGACATGTAACCTCACAAAAAGAAGCAAAAAAAAGCAAAAATCATCACATTATTAGAAAAAACCGGGTGTTTTGGCCTATTTATGCATTCAACTTAATTGACCCGCCACTGACGAATGCGTAGCGTGAGCCGTATGCTAACAGCAAGCAGTTCAGCACCCAATAGCCAACAACAGTCTACCCTGGCCTCTATCCCCCAACCAGTAAACTGGCGTGGTGTAACTGAAGGCATGGCTGCTGCAAAAAAGGCAATCATCTCCGGGCAAATGAAACAGGCAGAGCAATTGTTGTCAGAACTGCTTGAGTTTGCGCCTGCAGAAATCAAAGCTTGGAAACTTCTGGCTCAAATCCAGAGAAAGCTTGGACATATTGAGGCTGGCATCAGAAGTGCCAAACGCGCATTAAGACTACAAAATATCCCGGCACATCATGGAACTCCGGCTTCTCTTACTATTGCCCAGCTACTCTGGCAGCAGGGAGAGTATGGAGAAGCCCGAAATATGCTGGAGCTTCTAGTGTCAGAGCAACCGGAAAATGAGCACATCCGAAACCTTCGGCAACAGTGGGATAGCGAGGCATTTGAATGAAAACTTTGCGCATTCTGGTTATCCATGGCCCTAATCTGAATCTACTTGGCACACGCGAACCCGGGCACTACGGCATCCAGACACTGGCTGACATTAATCAGCAACTGGTTGAGCTTGGCAATACCCTTGGTCTGGAAATTTCCAGTTTCCAAAGCAATCATGAAGGTGAACTTGTAGACCAGATTCAATCTGCCGTATCAGACAGTATCGATGGCATTATCATCAATCCTGCAGCTTATACCCATACGAGCATAGCCATGCGTGATGCTATGCTGGCATCCTGTATTCCATTTATTGAAGTGCATTTATCGAATATTCATAGCAGAGAAGAATTCCGCCATCGTTCCATGCTGGCTGATGCTGCTACAGGTATTGTGGCTGGCTTTGGCGGCACTTCATATACATTAGCCCTGAGGGGCATGAACGAACATTTACGCCGTATTAAACAATAAAACAGGAGAATGATGTGGATATTGCACAAATTCGTAAGTTAATTAAACTGGTTCAAAGCTCAGATTTAACTGAGATTGAAGTCACTGAAGGCGACCAGACTGTGCGCATTTCTCGCCAGCACAGTATTGCAGCCCATTCGCCTCCTGTTATTACCCAATACGCTACCACTTCTGCCCCTATGGCAGCCACTCCGGCATCTGAGCCAGCCGAAGAACCTGCTACTAAAGAAAATACGGTAACGTCACCCATGGTGGGGACATTTTACCGTTCACCAAGCCCGGATGCTGATTCGTTTGTCAATACGGGAGAAAAAGTTAAAAAAGGTGATACGATCTGTATCATCGAAGCCATGAAAATGATGAACGAAATCGAGGCGGAATATGATGGCGTCGTTGACTCCGTACTGATCGAGAATGCTACTCCGGTAGAATATGGCCAGCCAATATTTGTAATAATACCGCTGGCATAACCGGGGGACATATGTTTCACAAAATTCTTATTGCCAATCGTGGCGAAATTGCCGTTCGTATCATTCGTGCCTGTAAAGAAATGGGGATTCGTTCAGTCGCCGTCTATTCTGAAGCAGACAAAACATCTATGCATACACGTCTGGCTGATGAGTCTGTCTGTATCGGTCCGGCTGCAGGTGCTTTGTCTTATCTGAATATTGCGGCCGTCATGGCAGCTGCCGAGCTTACTGATGCAGAAGCCATTCATCCGGGCTACGGCTTTCTGGCCGAAAATGCTGAATTTGCTGATATTGTCGGCGAGTCAGGCCTTGTCTGGATTGGCCCAACGCCTGAATCTATGCGTATTATGGGCGACAAAGTCACCGCCAAGAAGAAAATGGGAAAAGCTGGCGTACCACTGGTTCCCGGCTCAGACGGTGCTGTTATGAATGTCGAAGATGCCAAGCGCATAGCCAAAGAAGCAGGTTTTCCGGTTATTATCAAAGCCTCATCCGGCGGTGGTGGTCGGGGTATGAAAGTGGTTCATTCAGAAGCTACGCTGCCCAGCGCACTGGCCAAGTGTAAAACAGAATCAGCCGCTGCATTTGGTGATGACACCGTATTTATTGAGAAATTTATGGAGGAGCCACGACATATCGAAGTTCAGGTACTGGGTGACACACATGGCAATATTGTCCACCTGTTTGAACGCGAATGTTCCATGCAACGCAACAACCAGAAAGTAATGGAAGAAGCTCCTAGTCCGTTTTTGGATGATAAAACCAGACAAGAGATTTGTGCTGCCGGCGTAGCAGCAGCCAGGGCTGTAAATTATGTTGGTGCTGGTACGATAGAATTTTTAATGAACCCTGATAAGTCCTTTTATTTCATAGAAATGAATACAAGAGTTCAGGTAGAACATCCGGTTACAGAATGGATTACTGGCGTTGATATTATTGAGTGGCAAATTCGTATAGCATCTGGTGAAAAACTCGGTTTCACGCAAAAAATGATCAAAAAGAAAGGTCATGCCATTGAATGTCGCATCAATGCGGAACACCCGTTCAAATTCACTCCCTCACCGGGAACAATTGAGCTTTACCATGCACCTGGCGGGCGCAGTGTGCGCGTCGACTCTCATCTTTATACCGGATATGTCATCCCCCCCCACTACGATTCGATGATTGGCAAAGTTATTACGCATGCACGTGAAAGAGAGAAATGCATCCGTCGTATGCAACGAGCCATGGATGAACTGGTCATACTGGGTATAACCACCAATCAGGAACTGCACCAGCGATTACTGGCCAATCCCGGTTTCCAGAAAGCTGATTTTAATATCCACTTCCTCGAACGCTGGCTAAATCAGATGCATTTGTAGGAGATGGTAAGGGGGAAGGGAGAACCCCTTCACACCTTACCCCTCTCTTTACACACCTGAAAGCTGCGCATGCACCTGTTTTGCATGCATGTCGGGTAATTTATTCAAGGCGGCAATCAATGCTTTGGCTGAAGCCACAATAATATCCGTATCCGAACCTTGGCCATTGACGATGCGATCTCCGTCCTGCAATCGCACTGTCACTTCGCCCTGAGCATCGGTGCCAGCAGTGATGGCATTCACTGCATACAGCAACAAGCGGCCATTGGGTTCAACCAGTGACTTAATGGCCTTGAATGCCGCATCCACCGGACCGTCACCTTCAGCTGTCGCTTTATGTATTTTACCTTCAATCTCCAGTTCTACAGCAGCAACAGGAGTATCACCCGTACCTGAAGCGGCATGCAGGCTTACCAGTTTGACACGTTCAGTTTCGACATTGGAATCATCGGACAGAATCAACATCAGATCTTCGTCAAAAATATCCTTTTTCTTATCAGCCAAAGTCTTGAAACGATCAAATACCTGTTTCAAACGATTTTCATCGACCTCAACGCCCAGTTCCTGATAACGCGATTTCAATGCCGCCCGCCCGGAATGCTTGCCCAGCACCATGCGGTTGGTATTCAATCCAACAGACTCCGGCGTCATGATTTCATAGGTTTTCTGATGTTTCAGTACGCCATCCTGATGAATGCCGGATTCATGCGCAAAAGCATTGGCTCCGACAATGGCCTTATTGGCCTGAATCGGCATGCCGGTAATGCTACTGACCAGTTTGGATGTTGGCACGATTTTGGTCGTATCGACGCCGGTTTCGATATCAAAGCGATCGGAGCGGGTACGCAGAATCATCACCATCTCTTCCAGTGAAGCATTGCCGGCCCGTTCACCCAAGCCATTGATAGTGCATTCCACCTGGCGAGCACCGTTTTCCACAGCAGCCAGTGAATTGGCCACAGCCAGACCCAGATCATTATGGCAATGCACGGAAATAATCGCCTGATCCGAATTCGGCACGCGCTCGATCAACTCACTAATACGTCCGCCAAATTCTCCGGGCGTCATATAACCCACCGTATCCGGTATATTGATCACCCGGGCGCCTGCGGCGATGGTTGCTTCGACAATCCGGCACAGAAAATCCATTTCTGTTCGCCCTGCGTCTTCTGCTGAAAACTCAACTTCCGGCACCAGCGAGCGCGCCAGTTTTACCGATGCAACAGCGCGTTCAACTACCTGATCCGGACTCATACGCAATTTGGCCTGCATATGGATCGGGCTGGTGGCAATAAAGGTATGAACGCGACCTCGCTCACCTGCCGGTTTTATGGCTTCGGCAGCACGCTCAATATCTTTATTGATGGTGCGGGCCAGAGCGGCAATGCGTGGCCCGTTCACTTCCGAGGCAATGCGGTGTACAGCTTCAAAATCACCCTGCGAAGCAACAGGGAATCCTGCCTCGATGATATCCACACCCAGCGTCGCCAGAGCATGCGCCAGACGCACCTTTTCCTCAATATTCATCGAGCAGCCCGGTGACTGTTCACCATCGCGCAGTGTCGTATCAAAAATATGCAAACGATCCGTCATCACTTTCTCCTGTCTAACGCGCATGACTATTCATGCTAACCAAAACCCAGAAACAAAAAAGGCCGCGGAATTCCGCGGCCTGTACATCAGTAGCTGAAACCATTCAGCAGACGCACAGACCTATTCGAAGTAGTGAATACTTCGTTGCAGCGTTTAGCGTCTTTACATGATTGTTCATGTCGCGAATTAGACCACCTTGGCCTGCGAGCGTCAAATCAGTCACTCTTTATCCGATTTCCCGGCTCTGGATGCGCGCCGTTTTTCTCGCCTCTGCTGCCGGTATTGAGCCAGACGCCTGCTTTGCCACATACTCAGAACAGGGCCATGAACACAGTAGATAAACATCACCGCAAACGGCACCCGGTAAGGATCAATCATGACCAGACCGATAACCACAATCATAAATACCAGCAGCCCTGTTGATCTACGTTGCTTCAAATCCACATCTTTGCCGGACCAGAAACGCACATGGCTCACCATCAGCCAGGCCAGGGAAAACGAGGCGAATATCCACAGCCAGGGCGAAGGCTCGAAGCCCGCATCTTCATGAAAAAGCACGCTGGTGGCGATTAATAAGGCCGCGCCGGGCGTGGGCAGGCCCTGAAAATAGCGTTTATCCTGATTCTCTAGCTGCACATTAAAACGCGCCAGTCGCACCGCCGCACAGGCAACAAAGAAAAAACCACCAAGCCAGGCCAGTTTGTGCAACTCAGCCGGCAAATGCACCAAAGCCCATAAATACACCAGCACTGCCGGGGCAACACCAAAGGAAAGCATATCACACATCGAATCATATTCAGCGCCAAACTCTGTTTCCGCATGCAACAGGCGCGCCATTCTGCCATCGAGCATGTCGAAAATCGCAGCTGCCATAATGGCCCAGGCCGCCACTTCATAACTTCCCTGAACAGCTGCGATTAAGGAATAAAATCCGGCGAACAGCCCCATCGTGGTAAACAGGCTGGGTAATACATAGACGCCGCGCTTGGGCAGCTTGTCCCTAAACTTGGGCATCTAACTCCCCGTTCTGATCATCAATGCACCGAGCAAGAACAGTGCTGCCTGCACTGACTTTTTCCCCTACTGCTACATTCAACTGATAACCGACAGGAATTTCGCAATTCACACGTGAACCAAAGCGGATCATGCCAATGCGCTGTCCTGCCTCAACCTGGTCACCCACCTCGGTATAAGCGACGATACGTCGCGCCAGTAATCCAGCAATCTGGGTGAAGGCGATTTTACTGCCGTCTTCACACGCCATTTCAAAACGATTGCGTTCATTTTCTTCACTGGCTTTATCAAAACTGGCATTGATAAAGTGCCCCGGAAAATACTGCATATGAGTAATGCGCCCCGCCATCGGTGCACGATTCACATGCACGTTGAAAACATTCATGAAGATATCAACACGGATCACACCATCCATTTCTTCGGCGCGAATCACCTTGCCATCTGCCGGTGATATAAACAGTTTACTGCCCTCAGGTGTAGTACGCTCAGGATCACGAAAGAAATTTAGCATAAATACCAACAACAGCAGCAGAAACACAGCAGTAGCAGTCCAGCATACTGCAAATGCAATCAGCATAAGCACGGTTACTGGAATAATAAAAGGCCAGCCTTCAGGTGCAAATGGCAACTTGCTACGAGGTTGCCCTGCAATTGGTAGTTGTTTTGTCATTGCGCAAGCCTAGCGACAACTTCACTCCGACCCAAGTAATCTTCACCAAATCAACAAATGACTTTTAGATAACTTTAGTTAAACTTGCAGAATGCCACTCAATCATGATCGCTTGTTGCTGTGCTATAAAATCCTGCACAATATTTTCCCGGAAGATATGCATATTGCCCGTCCGCTGATTCAAATGCTGCTTCAACGCAATCAGATAGAGCAGGCTCAAAATCTAGCTTTATCTACTGCCCGCCGTATGTTGGCTATTGGCAATGCCGAGAAGACCATAGGCTTTTTGACTATTTGCCAGCAACTGGATCATCCTGAGAAGGAAGATATAAATTCATTACAAAAAATGGCTAAAATAGCCAATAACAATCCCCTGACACAGGAATATTATAAACCATCTCACTCATTTGCACTTATTGAACAGCTCTCTGATCAAGAGGGTCTGGACTTCTTAAAACAGGGACAACTCAAGCATGTGAAACAGGGTGAGGATATCGTCAGACAAGGAGAAACAAGCCAGACTTTTTATCTTATTCTCGAAGGTAATGTCGAGGTAAATATCATGACTGGAAAAGAACGTAAAAAGCATGTGAACATGCTACGACCAGGCCATTTTTTCGGTGAATTCGCCTGTGTTTACAAGCTGCCGCGCTCAGCAACTGTCACAGCCATAGACAAGCTGTTACTACTTGAGTTCTCCGACCAGTCTATCTCCAAACTGATGCAACACTCCCCTCTAGCTGGAGATTATCTGATGCGCACAGTACAGTCCCGCATGGTGCATGCTATGACCTACAGTGTTCCAGCCTTTGCAGAAATACCCGAAGAGGACCGTCTTTGGACTGCTGAAGAGTCTATACTTGACGAATATCAGGCGGGAGAAGAAATTATTATTTCAAGTCAGATTGGGAAATCTTGCCTGATCCTGCTCTCTGGCAAGGCAGAACTCAGGTTACATGCCGGAGCTAAACAGGAGGAATTGACTCCCGGTTCAATATTTGGTGATGTCAGCCCTTATATTCAACTCCCCTCCAGTGCCGAAATTAAAGCCAGAGAACACACTCTAGTCTGCCGTATACCGGAAAATATTTTTCAGTCTTTCATGAATGTCTATACATCATTCGAGCAGCATATAGAACAGGTTGGCGACAATCGTTCAACTGCGCTTCAGAGCTAAACGCTAGAAATAAGCTCTAAACTCAATGGATACCGAGGCAGGATAGAGACCGAACTCACTGCGCACCTTCGCAGCAACAGGCTTTTTGCCATTGGGAATCGTACCGCTCAGTGCCAGTTCTGATTCATTGGACAATGAATAAAGCAGATACAGAGCCAGTAGTGACGAATGATCCATCCAATTATAAATGCCTGTCACATCACCATTGAGCAGTGCTGTGACTTCATATGAAACTCCGACAGCCGTGTAATGCCTGGCCAGATATAGCCCCTGGGCAGCGCCGGTCAACTGATAGTTAGCGACATCTCTCGAACCGCCGCCGTGGTGAAATTGCTCAATGCGCAGCGTGAAACTGCTTTCCCAGCGGTGCTCCAGTCCCAACGCAAATTCAACACGCCTCCCCTGCCCTGCCTGATCCGGATCATTGGTATGCCCCTCTCCCCTGATGCCCAACCAGTCGAATAACTCACCCTGAAAATCG